>JAGNZK010000009.1 GCA_017984435.1 Nitrosomonas sp.
GAAGCTGCGACTTCTTCTTGTCTTGATTTTCCTGCGCTTGGATTGGCTACCAACCAATGATGACAGAACCAATCATCGTCTTGCTGGCGCTTATGCCTGAAAATAGAATTGTTCAGGGTGGACTAATCAAGATCGGCGTATATGCAACCACAGGGAAGCTCTGTAGTGGTCAACTAATTCCGGAAAAAAGATAAGCCAGATTTTCAGTCTTTTCTGGCGGGATGGCATTGTTGTACTAATCACCGTTAGATATTGCACTTCGAAATTGAATCCACCCTCCAACTATTCTGATTCGGTGTACTCAATCGAATAATCCCAGATTAGCTTATCTCTGATATTTTGGTCTGAGTATAGATAGATATCCTTTTTGAAATCTCTGGCTTGTTTTGCTGGAACATTAATATAGATGTATTCGTTTCCGTCTAGAATAACAATACAATCAGCACCATACGCACAATCTCTAGCGATAATTCTTAGCTGCACGCCCTTCAAAGTATATTTCTCTGAGTTATTGATTAAACGGCCGGTCATTTCATAATTACCGTTTGAAGGCCTGAATGATATATTTTTAAAAACCAGCTCTGAGAACGCAATCCTATTTCTGGATTTATTCTTTTCATATTCTTGATATTGCCAAAATAACAAACCACCAACCACACATACCAAAACAAAAATCCCTGCAAATTTTCTAAATCCTGCTGATACCAATAGCAGGATCAAAATAATGATTCCTGCGAGCCATTTCATAAATTGTTCCTTGTAAAAATTAGCAAGCACGCATGATAGGCCAATAGCAACCATTTAACGGCGATCTTGCGGGTTGAGTCCTGAACAGCAATTTGAAGTGATTCCCTGGGACTTGTGAAACCTGAAAACAGAACGGAATCGAGAAACTAATTTTGTTGATTGTCCATGCTCCATCAAAGCACAAGGATGGCGCGGTAATCATTCACATTGGTATAAGTTGGTCCGGTCATCACTAAATCGTTTAACTGCTCAAAAAATGTGTAGGCATCATTATTGGCCAGAAATGGTGTGGCACTCATTCCAAGTTTCTCTGCACGAATTAACGAATCGGGTGTAATAAGTGCGCCGGCATTATTTTCTGTGCCATCTATCCCATCGGTATCGCAAGCAAGTGCGTAAACATTTTTCATGCCACCCAATTCGATCAGCAGCGATAATAAAAACTCTGAGTTACGACCACCACGCCCCTTCCCTGTGATAGTAACTGTCGTTTCACCGCCCGATAGAAGCGCTATCGGTGCTTTTAACAGGTGCGGATGTGAGTGAATTTCTTTGGTCAGTGCTGCATAGCTTTTGGCAATTTCTCGGGACTCCCCAGTTACTGTGTCACCCAATATCAAGGGAGCGATGTTCAAGTTCTGAAAATAATTTGCCGCCGCAATCAACGATTGATGGGCGTTTGCAATGATTCTGTTTTCGACATGCGTGAAAATCGGAGAACCGGGCTTAGGCGTTTCATCGAGCTGACGATCTTCTCCGGCAATGAGTAACTGCTTGATAGTTCTAGGCACATCCAAATTGTAATGATCCAGTACTGCCAGTGCGTCAGAAAAGGTGGTTGGATCAGGTGAGCAAGGACCCGATGCAACATGGGTGGCTTCATCACCGGTCACATCGGAAATAATCAATGCCAATATGGGTGCTTTACAAACGGCGGCAAGTTTGCCGCCTTGAATGGCGGACAGGTGTTTGCGAACTGTATTGATCTCTTGAATGCTGGCGCCACATCGCAACAATTGACGGGTAATCTCTCGCAGCTCCTGCAACGAGATACCCTCAATCGGCAGAGAAAGCAGACTGGATCCTCCGCCACTCAACAAGCAGAGTAACAAATCATCAGATTTCAGCGCCTTGACCGTAGCCAAAATTTGCCGCGATGCCCGTTCTCCATTTTCATCAGGCAACGGATGTCCGGCTTCAACCACTTCAATTTGTTGGGTAGGTATTTTATGTCCGTATCGGGTGACCACTAAGCCATCCAATTGAGCGGCAGCAGGCCAGACGTTTTCCACCGCCAACGCCATGGCGGCAGCCGCTTTCCCAGCACCGACCACGAGTGTTCGGCCTCTCGGAGGATCAGGCAAATGTTGCGGTACGATATGCGCCGGATCGGCTGCTTTAACAGCGACTGAGAAACTCTCCAGCAAATAGCCGCGCGGATTCATTTTGCGAGCATGGATTGCAGGTAATAACCGGTAAAACTGTTTTTATTGCTCGCTATCGCTTCCGGGGTGCCTTCTGCAATGATACGTCCTCCACCGTCACCACCTTCCGGGCCCAGATCAATAATCCAATCGGCGGTTTTGATGACATCCAGATTATGCTCGATCACCACCACGGTATTACCATCATCACGCAGTTTGTGTAACACTTTCAGTAATAGATCGATATCCTGAAAATGTAAGCCGGTGGTGGGTTCATCCAGAATATACAGCGTGCGACCTGTGTCGCGTTTGGAGAGCTCCAGCGATAGTTTTACCCGCTGCGCTTCGCCACCGGAGAGTGTCGTCGCGGATTGTCCTAGGGTAATATAGCCAAGCCCCACCTCCAAAAGTGTTTTTAATTTGCGCGCAACGACCGGCACCGCATTGAAAAATTCAAACGCATTTTCCACAGTCATTTGCAAAATTTCGTTGATATTTTTACCTTTATATTGCACTTCCAGAGTTTCACGATTGTATCGCCGGCCGTGGCACACGTCACAGGTGACATAAATATCCGGCAGAAAATGCATTTCCACTTTAATCACGCCATCGCCCTGACAAGCTTCACACCGCCCGCCTTTCACGTTGAAAGAAAATCGACCAGGTGCATAACCACGTTCACGCGCCTGTGGCACACCGGCAAATAATTCCCGAATGGGGGTAAATAGCCCAGTGTAAGTCGCAGGATTGGAGCGAGGAGTGCGCCCGATTGGACTTTGATCCATATTGATCACTTTATCGAAGAAAGCCAAACCTTCAATGCTCAGATAGGACGCAGGCTCGGCATTACTCGCGTAAAGATGCCGAGCTACCGCGCGATGGAGCGTTTCGTTGATGAGTGTGGATTTGCCGGATCCCGACACCCCTGTCACGCAGACAAACAATCCTACCGGCAAGTTTAGCGTGACATTCTTGAGATTATTCCCTGCTGCACCATTCACTTGCAGTATTCGATCATTATTAGGTTCGTGACGTTTTTCCGGCATTTCTATCGACAATTTCCCGGACAAGTATTTACCCGTCAGAGAATCACTATTATCCCGGATAGCTTGCGGAGTACCTTGGGCTACCACCAGGCCGCCATGCTCACCGGCACCCGGACCCATGTCAACGACATAATCCGCAATCTGTATGGCATCTTGATCATGTTCAACCACAATGACGCTATTGCCGAGGTCACGCAGATTCTTAAGCGTATCCAATAGGCGTCCATTATCACGTTGATGCAAACCAATGGAAGGTTCGTCCAGAACGTACATGACGCCAGTCAAGCCGGAGCCGATTTGACTGGCGAGGCGGATGCGTTGCGATTCTCCGCCCGATAATGTGTCTGCAGAACGATCAAGTGACAGGTAATCCAATCCGACATTGTTAAGAAACTGCAGGCGACTGGAAATTTCCTTGACGATTCGTTCAACGATCGATTGTTTATGACCCGACAATTCGATTTGATCAAAAAATAATTTGGCCTGTTTCAGCGGAAAAGCATTGATCTCATAAATCGCTTGTCCGGCAACATGCACATGACGCGCAGCCTGACATAAACGTGTACCCTGACATTCCGGACATGTTTGCGCATTGAGATATTTTGCTAACTCCTCACGTACGGTTTGTGATTCCGTTTCCTTATAACGCCGTGTCAGATTGGGAACAATGCCTTCAAAAGGGTGTGTTTCCTGGTGCTTGCGACCACCCTCCGTCAAGTAGGAGAAATGAATTTTTTCTTTGCCGGAGCCATGCAAAACAATATTCTGAATCGTATCATCCAAGCTCTCGAATGGCGTCTCCAGGTCAAATCCATAATGTTTTGACAAGCTCGTCAGTAATTGAAAGTAAAATTGATTGCGTCGATCCCAATTTTTTACCGCACCCGCAGCCAGTGACAAATGTGGAAAAGCCACAACACGTGCCGGATCAAAAAAAGTGATCTGCCCCAAACCGTCGCATTTATTACAGGCGCCTAATGGATTATTAAATGAAAATAGTCTGGGTTCTAATTCGGACAAGGAGTAACTGCACACGGGACAACTGAATTTGGCGGAAAAGAGGTGTTCCTGGCCAGTATCCATTTCAACCGCTAGCGCACGTCCATCGGAATGGCGCAATGCCACTTCAAATGATTCTGCAAGCCGTTGCTTGGCATCCGTGGAAATTTTCAAGCGATCAATCACCACTTCAATCGTATGTTTCTTGGTTTTCTGCAACTTGGGCAAAGCATCAATTTCATAGACTTCACCGTCAATCCGCAGACGGATAAAACCTTGCGCGCGAAGTTCATCGAACAACTCGGCCTGCTCACCTTTGCGTTCCACGATCAACGGTGACAGGATCATCAAGCGGGTATCCGGCGGGAGTTGCAGCACATGATCGACCATTTGCGACACGCTTTGTGCGGTCAACACAATATTGTGCTCGGGACAATGCGGATCACCGACTCGTGCAAACAGTAGGCGCAAGTAATCATGGATTTCAGTGACCGTACCCACCGTCGAACGCGGATTATGCGAAGTTGCTTTTTGTTCGATGGCAATCGCGGGAGAAAGTCCTTCGATCAAATCAACATCCGGTTTCTCCATGAGTTGTAAAAATTGCCTCGCATAGGCTGACAGTGACTCCACATAGCGACGCTGACCTTCCGCATAGAGCGTATCGAACGCCAGCGAGGATTTACCCGATCCTGATAACCCGGTGATGACGACAAGCTTGTTGCGTGGCAAATCGAGATGAATGTTTTTCAGATTATGGGTGCGCGCACCACGTATTTTTATGGATTCCATGAACTATCTATGTATGAGTCAACCTGCTAATATACCCAACTTTTTGGGAATATCACAACCTGATTCATGTCTGCTTCAACTTCATCTGAAAAAATGTCTCCGGCAGAACTGCGCGCGACCATTGGTCTGGCCGGCGTTTATGGTTTGAGAATGTTTGGCTTGTTTATTATCTTACCGGTATTCGCTTTTTACGCTGAAGACTTGCCGGGCGGTAACAACTATACCCTAGTAGGCATTGCACTCGGGGCATACGGCTTAACGCAAGCCATTTTACAAATTCCTTTCGGTTGGCTGTCTGATCGTATCGGGCGAAAACCTGTCATCTATCTGGGTTTGATTCTCTTTGCCATTGGTAGCTTGGTAGCCGCTGTTGCAGTGGATATTTATTGGGTGATATTGGGTCGTATCATTCAAGGTGCCGGTGCCATCTCGGCTGCTGTGATGGCACTGGCAGCGGATCTCACGCGCGAAGAACATCGTACCAAAGCGATGGCGACTATCGGCATGACCATCGGCACAGTTTTTGCTATTTCCTTGATTGCCGCTCCAGTATTGAATCAATGGATCGGCGTGCCAGGAATTTTTGCCATGACAGGCATATTGGCGCTGCTGGCAATGGTTGTGGTTAAAAAAATTATCCCTGACCCGCAAATCAGTCGTTTTCATTCGGATACGGAAGCATCGGCTACAAGTTTCGGCAGTGTATTACGTGATACACAATTGCTGCGTTTGAATTATGGTATTTTTGCCTTGCATGCCACGTTGATGGCGTTATGGCTGGTTGTGCCACTGACCTTGCGTCAGGCGGGTATGGCGGCAGACGATCATTGGCAGATTTATTTACCCGTTCTGATTTTGTCGATCATATTCATTATTCCGGCGATCATCTATGCTGAAAAGAAAGCGAAGTTAAAATCTGTCTTTATTGCAGCTATCGCTTTGTTATTGATAGGTCAGATATTGCTGGCAATTACTTTCGACTCCATATGGGGTACAACCATTGCATTGTTGATTTTCTTTACGGCATTCAATTTGCTGGAAGCCAGCTTGCCATCCCTGATTTCAAAGATCGCACCGGTGGGTGCAAAAGGAACGGCAATTGGTATCTACAGTAGCACGCAGTTTCTGGGTGCTTTTATTGGTGCTGCTACCGGAGGCTATCTATTCGGTAGCTATGGAAGCGACGCGTTATATGCATTTTGTGGATCGCTACTAACAGTATGGCTGGTACTTGCTATCACGATGAAAGCTCCCGCTGCAGTGCGCTCCAGGATGTATCATGTGCAAGAAATGGATTTGGATAAATCCAAAGAACTATCGCGTCAACTCGCAGCATTACCCGGTGTATATGAAGCTTTGGTACTGGTTAACGAAAGAGTTGCCTATTTGAAAGTTGACATGCAAGGCTTTGATGAAGAAACAGTGATTAAATTGCTTGGGGAGGAAACATAAATGGCATCAGTCAATAAAGTTATACTCATCGGTAACTTGGGGAAAGACCCGGAAACTCGTTACATGTCAAATGGTGAGGCAGTCACAAATATCACATTAGCAACGACGGATACCTGGAAAGACAAAAATGGCGAAAAACAGGAAAAGACTGAGTGGCATCGTGTCACTTTTTATCGTAAGCTTGCTGAAATTGCAGGGGAATACTTAAAGAAAGGTCGCTCTGTTTATATTGAAGGCAGATTAGAAACTAGAAAATGGACAGACAAAAGCGGTGTAGAGCGCTATACGACGGATATTATTGCAAGTGATATGAAAATGTTGGGGACTCGCTCAGGAAGTGGAAGCTTTGAATCACCTGACCATGAAGAAGACAACTCTGCTTCCAATCGATCTTCTTCAGCCAAGAGCACAACAAGTGGATTTGATGATATGGATGATGACATCCCGTTTTAACTAAATGGGATTACCATCCATCAAGAGTATTAACATCTATCAGGTAATCGAAGCACCCCTTCCCGAAGCTCCGATCTAGCATCTGATTGACGACGGGGAGGTAATGAAAATTCAATACTCTCTATACTGCCACCAATCTCTTTTGCCATATTTCTGAACTCGACTGCCAGCATACATTTTGGAACAATAAATATTTGCTTAAATCCGGATTTGAAATTAACAAGAATTTTCATAATTTTATTCCAGGAACGTTTGATTTATTAAAAGAATTCAACAGATTATTTTATAGCAGCGCTATTATTTTGATCTTAACGACTCTAATAAATTAAACTTTAGTCCATTCATAGAGAAAACGAAGAGACGTCATAGGTAAGATTTTGGATAGGCGACTATTTTGTATCCATAGCTAAAACTAGATCAGAGTACATATTCATTGTTCAATAAGCTTCCTGTCTTATCGAAGATAATTTAACTTTGATTCCACGCTACGATAAGAAAAATTTTATGGCATTAGCCCTAATCTGCTATCCATCTTGCTTTTTTTGCATGCCTCTCTCTGATAAACTCAACACTTCTATAACGTAATAAAATAGCTAGCTAATTGAGGAGTTCCGAATGTTTGATAAACCCAATCAACTTATTTTTTATATTAATGTGATACTCATTGTCTTTGGTGTTCTAGTAGCGCTAGTGACTGGTTATGTTGTGATTGGGTTAATATTTGCTATCAGCGCATTGATACTGGTTTATAACCAAATCAGACAAAACAAATTCGCATTTACCGTCGCGGATTTAAGAAAAATTCTGACTGTTCATGATACTGCCGGCAGCAAAGCAACATTAACACAGACACAGATGACAACAGCCTGCCATGTCGATAACTCAGAATACTGGTTCAGAAATATTCGTGCTATCGGAAGCATCACTAACTTCAGAGTTAATCATGGTGATCCAGCCGAACAAATAAAAGAAAACGACAATTACCACATCTGTATGAAACTTCCACCCGAGTTAGAAGTAATTAATGGCTCTGATCTGACCTTATCGTATGAATACGAAGATGCGTTTACACAAACGGAAGGAATTCTTTCTCATGTTGTCGATAATGACACACGACGGCTGCATTTGACTGTTGAATTGCCCGAGGGCCGTTCTATTTCATCCGCCAGATTTTTCTGCAAGCATGATGGCAAAGAAGAAGCATTATTACCACCTGTTGTCACAGGGCAAACAAAAATTGAAGCTGATATTAAGAATCCGAAATTGGGTGCAGAATATTGCCTGCAATGGAATTGGTCAGAAGAAGGTTTCATAAAAAAACTGAGCCGCCTTTTTTAAACTTAAGTAACTGTTTAACCCGAGTTGCCTGAGCGAATACAATAAATTTTTCTTATCTCTCCTGTCGATAGCATAAATACCTGAACACCGTTGAATTTACTCAAAACCCTCGCTGCTGTTAGTAGCATGACTTTCATATCGCGTATTCTCGGGTTTTTGCGCGACATCCTGATCGCACGGATTTTTGGTGCGGGTATGGCGACTGATGCTTTTTTTGTCGCCTTCCGCATTCCCAATCTGCTACGGCGATTATTTGCTGAAGGCGCATTCTCACAGGCATTTGTTCCAATACTCGCTGAGTACAAGAATACTCGCACCCCCGAAGAAACTCGTGATTTGATTGATCACATCACTATGCTCATGACCATCACGCTGTTTATTGTCACGATCATTGGCGTCATTGCAGCGCCACTCATCATCTATACCAGTGCACCGGGATTTTCTGCCGATCAGGAGAAATTTGATCTGACTGTTGCGCTTTTGCAGATTACGTTTCCCTATATTTTATTCATTTCTCTGGTTGCCTTAGCAGGTAGCATACTCAATACTTATGGTAGATTTAATGTTCCTGCGATCTCTCCAGCATTCTTAAATCTCTCATTTATCGGCTGCGCGCTGTGGCTCACACCTTTGCTGGATCCACCAATTCTGGCACTGGCCTGGGCGGTTTTTATCGGTGGTATATTACAACTCGCTTTCCAGATACCATTTCTGCTGCGCCTTAAATTATTACCACGCATCCGTTTCGGAAATCCGGATGCTGGTGCGTGGCGGGTTATCAAACTCATGGGTCCGGCAATTTTTGGTGTATCAGTCAGTCAAATCAGTTTGCTGATCAACACTATTTTTGCCTCACTGCTGGTTACCGGTAGTGTCTCCTGGCTTTATTATGCCGATCGATTGATGGAATTCCCCGCTGGTTTGCTGGGCGCTGCATTGGGTACAATCCTGCTGCCATCACTGGCCCGGCATTACAGCAGCAACAGTAGCGAAGAATATTCCCGTTTGCTGGATTGGGGCTTGCGGATAACGATATTACTGACATTACCGGCAGCGTTGGCACTGGCATTATTGGCAACACCTTTAATCGCCACACTTTTTTATCATGGCGCATTCACCGATCATGATGTATGGATGACACGCGAAGCATTAATTGCTTACAGTGTTGGATTGCTTGGATTAATTCTGGTTAAAGTACTCGCACCGGGATTCTATGCACGCCAAAACATCAGAACACCGGTAAAAATTGCCGTCATCACGCTGATTGCCACACAACTAATGAACCTCGTCTTTATCATCCCTTTCAAACACGCCGGATTGGCATTGGCCATCGGTCTGGGCGCTTGTCTCAATGCGGGATTACTGTATTACAAGTTACGCAGTCACAACATCTATCAGCCACAACCCGGGTGGCTTATTTTTTTCCTGAAAATACTGGCCGCATTGACGATTATGGGCGTTATTTTATGGTTTGCGACCGGCAGCGATGCTTCCTGGCTGGTTGATTCGACAATGACGCGCGTCGGCCGGTTAAGCTGGATAATCATCGTAGGCGCATCCAGCTATTTTGCCGCTTTATGGCTATTGGGATTTCGTATCAAAGACTTTACCAAACAGCAAGCAATATAGCACGCGGCTCATGTCCGTACACTTCAAACGAATAAGCAGTATTCATTGTCAGTTGCCTTTTCATCTCCCAGGCTGAATATTTCTACGGATATAGTGCATGAAATTGACCCTTATTCGTTTAACGTCTAGGCTAATTGCCAGTCAATCAACTGAATTGGGCATCCACCAGTCAGAAAGGATCAAGTAATATGTTCAATTTAGGTTCGATGCTCAATTTAGGCTCCACCGAGCCGGTCATAGGTAAGGCACATACTATCGTGGAATGCTCGGCCAATGCACTTTTTCAGTATCTTGGAGAAGGCCTGTTCGATAATTATCCGGGCTCTAGACTAGCAGATACAATCTGTTAGTCTAGAGCCATAACAAGGCTCACGCACATTACTCGACATTTGCGATGCACTCAAAGTTGGACGAGAGCTATTTCGGTGGCGTTCGTAAAGGTAAACGTGGTCGTGGAGCTGCTGGTAAGGTTGCTGTGTTCGGCATATTGAAGCGTGGTGGTAAGGTATACACAAGGGTTGTAGGTGACACTAAATCAGAAACACTCATGCCGCTGATAACAAGAAAAATAACGCCTGACAGCGTAGTTTATACAGATTGTTATCGCAGTTACAATGCACTTGATGTGAGTCACTTTTACCATGAACGGATTAATCATTCCACGCTATTTGCACAAGGCAAGAATCACATTAACGGGATTGAGAATTTTTGGAATCAGGCCAAATGTGTTTTAAGAAAATACAATGGAATTCCCAAAGAATCATTTCCACTATTTCTTAAAGAATGTGAATTCAGGTTTAATTATGGAACACCTAAACATCAACTAAAAATATTGAAAAATTGGACTCAAATTTAATCTGATCTACTACAGCCCCTATATTAATCAATATGGCTTGCAGGAACGAATTAAGACACGCGAAACTAATATCTGGAATAATCATTGGCCTTCCGCTGATCTACATTTTTACTCAAACATTTATCACGACTGGTTACCGGAAAAGTGCCACTTCCTGACTGCAAAAAGCTTCGATAGCCTTGAATCGGGCGGACGCATCATCATCCATGAAATGCTTTATGATGATCAGAAAACAGGCCCTTTTGCCCCCGCAGCATTCAGTATGATGATGATGGGCTGGACCGAAGGCAAGCAATACTCCGGTTTGGAATTATCAACGATGCTCAAGGAAATTGGATTTGAGGAAATTCAAATCCATAAAGCTTTTAGTTACTACAGCATCGTAACCGGCCGTAAATCTTAGCTTTGTTAGTCACCCTATTTGCGATTAAGTATCGGATTAAAGTTTACTTTTTGCTGATATTAATTGACAGCACCAACGGAACTACCCACCTGCGCAGCAAGATCCATAGCAAGACTTTTGAGTGTGTCGACATCATCAAGTCCATCAAGGAATCGTTGCGGAATACCGGATAAACCTACCTGGGCGCCAACAAGTGCTCCGGTGAGAATGGCGCGGGCCTGATTCTGCCCTCCACCATTAACAGCATGCAACACAGCGGACTCAAAATCATCCCGGAAGCGAGCAGCAAGATAATAAGCGGCGGGTAGCTGATGATAAATAGCACAGGGCATACCATAAACAATCGATACCTTCCACGCCGGCTCTATGCGTATATCTGGATCCGCCGCGGCCTCAGCCATGTAGGACGGTGTGAGCAGCGCATCCGGTGAAGCAAATCGACCGGCGCGTGACGGATCGGGATCACCTGGACGCGGTGGTTGCAAATCGGCAAAAGTGACGGCATGAAAGGGCAGCTTTCCGGTTTTCACCAGTTTCATGAGTTTCCCCGACAATGCCTTATCAAACGCATGCCCCTGCACCAGCAGACCAAGTACTGCCGCATAAGCAACAGTCATCGAGATTACGGTATCATCGACCTGAGTAAGGCGCGTATTATTTGCCACTGCGGTAGCCAGTTCAGCGGGTTGAAACGCATAGCGGACAGCGAGGGCTAGTATGCGCTCAATCGCTTCAGTATCATCCGCATGACCACCGGTTTGACCCCATGGCAATTTTTGCTCCACACGCCGCCGCCATGCTTCCCGAATTGACTGACTGGTGTAACCGCCCGGCCCACCCATCGGGGTACCATCAACAAATGGAAAGAGTTCCTCATCCATGCGACGGCAAAAATCCACCTCATTATATTCACCATGTTCAATCAGGGAACGGAGCATGAGTGTGAGAATAATACCTGCTTGAGAGAGTTGGCCTGCCTTACGTCCGCTATGATAGCGGTCGGGTTTGGGATCGGTATAGGTAGTAATCCACTCATCGTAATCACGCCGCAATTCAGCGAGATCGTAATACCAATGAGGGCCGAGAGCCAGCGCATCGCCGATAAAAGCGCCCATAATAGCTCCGGCGGCGCGCTGTTGAGTCATCGTATCCGGCATGCACCACCTCCTCTAACAGGTCGTTGACTAAGACGGCTACTCAGGAATTACGTAATTATTGGCGGCGTTTCTTATCGCTCTCAATCAGTGCGTACGCTGAATGATTATGAATAGACTCAAAATTCTCAGACTCGACCACATAGGCGTCAATACGCATATCGTGATTCAGCACTTCCGCAATATCTCTTACGATATCTTCCACAAATTTGGGATTATCATACGCCTTCTCAGTCACATATTTTTCATCCGGCCGTTTCAGCAGACCGTAAAGCTCACACGACGCATTACTCTCGGCAATTCGGATAATATCTTCGATCCATACAAAACTGTTGGTACGTACCGAAATAGTGACATGCGAACGTTGGTTATGTGCACCGTAATTGGATATTTTCTTGGAACACGGACATAAGCTGGTGACCGGCACAACAACTTTCATGGTAAAGAGATATTCACCATTTTTAATCTCACCGATGAATGTCACTTCATAGTCCAATAAACTTCTGACTTGAGAAACAGGGGCGGATTTATTGATGAAATAAGGGAATGTCATCTCAATATGGCCCGAATCCGTTTCCAATTTCTCGATCATTTCCCGCAAAATTACCTGGAATGACTCAACAGAAATTTCGCGTTCATGACTATTGAGTATTTCGACAAAGCGAGACATGTGCGTGCCTTTGAAATTATGCGGCAAATTCACATACATATTAAAAACTGCAATGGTATGCTGCATCCCGCCATCCTTGTCAGCGACAATCACAGGATGACGTATGGCCTTAATCCCTACCCTGTCGATTGCAATACGCCGGGTATCGGGTGAACTTTGCACATCCTCAATAGGCAAGTCTATTTGTTTATTCATATTTCTCTCTCCTGTGCAACGAAGAATTCTTGGTAAACAATCAAATCAAACACCAACTTCAGATCAAAATTAATGTTGTTGCAGAAAGAATAGACATGAGCGATCTCTAAAAATTCAAAGTCCAACAAGTCAAGGCGCAAGCAACAAAGCATCGTAGCGAAGTTTGGATTTTTAGAGATATCCATAAAGGTTACTCAGGCAGCATTGATCGCACTGATTTAATCAGTCCATTTTTATCTAATCCACAATCTGCAAGCATTTGCGCATGATCACCTTGATCTATAAAAACATCCGGCAATCCTAAATGTAGTACTTTGACATTAATTCTCTGACTGTTCAGTGATTCTGCGACAGCGCTGCCCGCTCCGCCCATCACGGTATTTTCTTCCACAGTCACTAACAAATCATGGCTATCCGCCAAGGATGCTACCAGATAGTCATCTAGCGGCTTGATGAAACGCATATTAGCCACCGTTGCGTTAAGCACTTCTGCAGCTTCCAGGCACGGTGTCAGCATACTGCCAAAAGCCAGGAAAGCAACTTTCTCCCCTTGGCGCCGAATTTCACCCCGGCCGACAGGCAATGCCTGCATTTCTTTTTGTATCGGCACACCCGGTCCGCCGCCTCTTGGATAACGTACCGCGGATGGCGTATCCAGTTTAAAAGCAGTATATAACATTTGCCTACATTCATTTTCATCTGCAGGCGCCATGACGGTCATATTTGGAATACAACGCAAATAGGATAAATCAAAACTACCCGCATGTGTCGGACCATCCGCCCCCACCAAACCGGCCCGGTCGATGGCAAATACAACCGGTAGATTTTGGATGGCGACATCATGAATCAATTGATCATACGCGCGCTGTAAAAAGGTCGAGTAAATCGCCACAACCGGCTTTAAACCATCGCATGCCGCACCTGCGGCAAATGTCACGGCATGTTGCTCAGCAATACCTACGTCAAAGTAGCGGTCAGGATACTCCTGTGAAAAACGCACCAAACCTGATCCTTCACGCATTGCCGGGGTGACACCGATCAAACGCGAGTCCTGCGCAGCCATATCACACAACCAGTCGCCAAATATTTTTGTATAAGCAGGCTTTCCGGCCGATTTAGTGACAATTCCTTTTTTCGGATCAAACTTACCAACACCGTGGTACAGAATCGGATCCTCTTCAGCCACTTTGTAACCGGCGCCTTTACGGGTAACCACATGTAGAAACTGCGGACCATCCAAGAGTTTGATATTGTTCAGCGTAGTAATCAACACATCCAAATCATGACCATCAATCGGACCAATGTAATTAAATCCGAATTCCTCAAATAAAGTACCCGGCGTTACCATGCCTTTGACATGTTCTTCAGCGCGTTTAGCCAATTCCAGCATCGGTGGCACGACTCCCAGCACTTTTTCGCCGGCACGCCGCGCCGTCGCATAAAACCGCCCGGACATCAGCTTAGCCAGATAGTTGTTGAGCGCCCCGACCGGCCGTGATATCGACATGTCGTTATCATTCAGGATAACCAGCAAATTGGCATCCATCACACCAGCGTTATTGAGTGCTTCAAACGCCATGCCCGCACTCATGGCGCCATCACCGATAATAGCCACCGCACGCCTGTCCGTTTTGTTCAATCGCGCAGCAACCGCCATACCTAATGCGGCACTAATGGAAGTACTGGAGTGCGCAGTGCCGAACGCATCATATTCACTCTCATCGCGGCGTGGAAATCCAGCGACACCGCCGTGCATGCGCAGCTTGCACATACCGTCCCGCCGGCCTGTCAGAATTTTGTGCGCATAAGTCTGATGACCCACATCCCAAACAAGTTGGTCATACGGGGTATTAAAAACATAATGCAAAGCGATGGTCAACTCGACTGTGCCCAGATTGGAAGACAGATGTCCGCCGGTTTTCGCGACCGATTCGATCAGAAAGTTACGTAACTCCTTGGCAAACTGGGGTAGTTTCTTTTGCTCCAGCTCACGTAACTGAGAGGGGGCATTAATGGTATCTAACAATGGGTACATTCAAAACCTGAAAATAAAAAAGTGATAAATAATCTTAGAAAATGTAGCTGAACAAGATAAAGTGTATAGTCTCTTAGATACAGAAAAAGGCGTAAAGACATTAACTGGTTATTCCATTTCAGAAAGTTGCAACGCTGCCTCTGTATTCAAAAAACTACGCAATTCGCCTTGTCGCGGATTTACCCAAATGATGAAACAACCCAACAACATAAGAAAATAATTAGAATCATACCATTAATTATCTATTCGAGCGGTCAACTACGATAGTCTAAGACGATGACCTAGAATTTACGCTTAATTATAAAATCCGTTACCTGCCGTAATCTTAATGCAGCTTCACCGAAACTATCCAAAACCTGATCAGCATCATGCTGCAATTTCTCCGCCAATTCACGCGCTTGGCTCACGCCCAGAATACTGACATAAGTGGGTTTATTATTCTCAGCATCTTTACCGGCGGTTTTACCCAATGTGGCCGTAGTTGCTTCGGCATCTAACAAATCATCAACCACTTGAAACGCCAGCCCCACACATTTAGCAAAATGATCCAGCTTACTCAACTGATCATCATCCAAACGGCTATTGCAACGGGCACCTAACATCACAGCAGCACGAATCAACGCGCCGGTTTTATGGATATGCATAAACTCCAGTTCCGGCAGACTTAAAGTTTTGCCAACGCTGTCCAGATCAAAAGCCTGTCCTCCCGCCATGCCTCGCGAACCGGCCGCTAATGCCAACTGTGCAATCATCTGCAGTTGTATCTCCGGCGCATCGGTCAAGCGTTTCTCTGCCAATAATTCGAAAGCAAGCGTTTGCAAACTATCGCCCGTCAATAAAGCAGTGGCCTCATCAAATTCTATATGGCAGGTAGGCTTGCCGCGCCGCAACGTATCATCATCCATACAAGGCAGATCATCATGCACCAAAGAATAGGCATGAATAAGTTCCACTGCTGCGGCTGCAACTGTTACGCGCCCAACATCCGCAAGCGCAAGCTCTCCGGCCGCAAAAGACAGGAGTGGACGTACCCGTTTCCCCCCACCCAGCACCGAATAACGCATGGCTTTATGTAATCGCTCAGGAATGCAATCTGCAGCAGGTAATCTGGCTTCCAGGAATGTTTCGATACGTGCCTGACAACTATTGGTCCAATTCTGAAAATCAGCGGTCATCTATGTCAGATCTTACAAAATTTTTTAACATATCCGCCTCAAGTATCCTCACTTGTTGTTGTGCAACTTGCAGCTTGCCCTGACAATATTGCAATAATTCAGCACCGCGTTGATACGCCGAAAGAGAAGCTTCCAGCGACATTTGTCCTGTTTCCATAGCCGCCACTATTTTTTCCAATTCAGTCGATGCCGCTTCAAAACTCTCCGGTTGGACCGGCTGAGATAAAGCAGCATTTTTAGAAGATTTAGTCATAAACAAAAACAAAACCAAATAGAAATTAAATGTTTCTATTAACAAAACAGATAAAAATAACGCAATTAACAGTATCAGGTCAATTCAAATTTAGTAATAACAGTTATTATCGCCCTCAAAGCGGAATGACGTTTATCTAAAAAACAGCATGCATCACTGCCTGCGTGTGGTTACAGATTCTTTTTATCAAAATAATTGATTGCAGTTTCCTCTATAACCGACTTTCAATTTTAGCCGTACGTAGCAACAATATTGATACATGAGCCTCACTATGGCAAGATACAATTGCCGAGTGGCGGTATAAACATAGAAATCCCGCTTTGTATTTTCTTCTACAGTATTTAAATTGAGACGACCTTGAACGAAAACATTGATCAAATCGCTGGATATTTTGAAACCGTGCCTCTATGGCCATTCGTTTTGTTTGGCCTATTAGGACTAGTGGCTGTATTTGTTGAAATTCTCAATCGCAAACGCCGTGCCAATGCGATCGATAACTTCCGCTATACCATTGAGACAGAACTGATTGCTTTATATCCGAAGCATAAAGGTTGGCCCAGAGATATCAACACCTACCTTTGTTCCCGGTTACCCGAAATGCAGCAAAATTTCGAGGTTCTGCGCGTATTTATCCCGCAAGACCGACTACTTAGCTACAACACGGACTGGAATAACTTTCGTGATTTCTGCCGTACCATCACGGATGAAAAATGTGCCGTTGCAGAACAATCCTCACCATCCGATGGTACAGCCGGTACACAAAAAACCACCCACACGGAACCGGATCCCAAAGAAGTTTTCCATAAACTTGTGGAAAATTTATTAAAACATACCAATCTATAAAAACTTCTTGGACCGATAGTAAATACACAACCACGCAATGGCTAAGAATCGGCACAACCAAATCTAATTAATTGAAATATTATCTGATATTGGATCACCAACCCACCGCATTATTGATCAAATTACCCGCTTATTTATCATGAACAAACAAGATAAGCCAGCCGGTTTTAACGCCGTCGTAGTACGCCCGGTCATATCTTATCGCGACATGGGAAAATTTATTGATGTGCCTTGGCATGTCTATGCCAATGATCCGATGTGGGTACCGCCGTTACGCCTGGAGCGGCGCTTCCATTTCTCCCGTTTCAATCCTTTTTTTAAGCATGGCGAATGGCAGGCCTGGGTAGCATACCAAAATGGTCAACCGGTTGGACGAATCAGTGCGCAGATCGATTCCCTGCACCAGGAACGCTACGGTGCGGATAGAGGGCACTTTGGTCTGCTGGAATGTATCGACGACTCGGCAGTATGTGCTGCGCTGATGCTGCATGCGGAAGCATGGCTGGCATCCCGACAAATCCACCATGTCAGCGGCCCATTTAACCTTTCCATCAATCAGGAATGCGGTGTTCTGGTAGATGGTTTCAATACGCCTCCCGTTGTGATGATGCCCCATTCACCACGCTGGTATGGCTGCTTACTGGAACAACAAGGCTACCTTCCCGTAAAGGATTTACTGGCTTACTGGGTCAAAGTCGATTTTGAAATGCCTCGCGTCATGCAGGTTTTGATCAATCGATTCTCTCCAAAAATAAAATTACGCACACTGAACCGTAATCAATTCGATGCAGAAATGGAAATGCTGCGGGATATCTTTAACGATGCTTGGTCTGAAAACTGGGGGTTCATTCCCTTTACACAGGAAGAATTTGCTGAACTGGGCAGCAGCTTACGCCTGCTGTTGCCCGATGAATTCATTCAAGTGGCTGAAGTCGATGGCAAGCCGGCGGCATTTATGGTGGGGTTACCCAATCTCAACGAAGTACTCAAAGAATTAGACGGTAGTTTATTTCCATTTGGCTGGCTCAAGATGATCAACAAAATCAGAAATCATCAGATCCGCACGGGCCGCATACCGCTAATGGGCGTACGCAAACAGTTTCACAACACGCCATTGGGCTTGGCATTGGCTTGTCTGGTTATTGATACGCCACGCCAAGCGGGGATCGCACGTGGCATACAAGAAGTTGAAATGTCATGGATACTGGAAGATAACGCCGCGATGCGTAGTATTCTCGACAGCATCGGCAGTAAACAATACAAACGCTACCGTATTTATGGAAAAACATTGTGAACGATGGATTAGATAAGAAGTCGGCGCGATTTGCTGCATTAGTTCTAGCCGCTGACCGCACCGCCCAGGATCCTATCACGCAACATACTGGCGCAGCTTGTAAGGCCTTCGCACCTGTTGGCGGGATTCCGATGGTTATCCGCGTTCTGGATACCCTGGCGGCCTGCGATCTGATCTCCACCATCATTCTTTGCGGACCACCCGAAGCCCTGCACATTCATTGCCCGGAATTAAAGCAGCGCATTGCTTCAGGACAGGTAATCTGGCTGCCGAATCTGGATTCTCCCAGCCGTAGCGCTGAAAGCGGCCTCAGTCATGTGCCAAGCGATACACCGGTATTATTAACCACCGCTGATCACGCTTTGCTCACACCCAATATCGTGCAAAGTTTTTTACGCGACTCTCTGACAACCCCATGTGACGCTACTGTCGGCATGATCAGTCAGCAAACGATCGCCACCGCATTTCCCGGCTCCAAGCGCACTGTCATACGGCTGCGCGACGGGGGGTTTTGTGGCTGCAATCTGTTCACTTTTAATCCACAAGGACGGGCACTGGTCGGATTCTGGCGACAGGCTGAAGATTTGCGCAAACGCCCCTGGCGATTAATCGGTCAAGTACTTGGATTCAGAATGATACTTTCTTACCTGTTTGGGCGGCTAACACTACAGCGAGCGTTAGCCGCCGTATCGGAAAAATCAGGGGTAAAAATACAGGCCATCAAGCTCAACGATCCACGAGCCGGCGTAGATGTCGATAAAGTCGAAGATTTGGTGCTTGCTGAGTCAATAATCAATGGGAAACCACAGGCTTTTCACCATGACAATCCGTCTGTTGAGTGATTTTCGCCCTTTGGTCAACAATTCTCGTCACAATATTGACCGGATAGTGAGATGAAATTAGTCGAACGGTATATCGCCCGCGAAATACTCCTGCCTTTTACGGTGGTCATCCTCATCCTGGTAGGTCTATTCGCCAGTTTCAGCAGTGCCCGCCTGCTGGCAGGTGCTGTTACCGAAACATTGGGAATCGCTGCCCTGCTCAAATTGGTACTCCTTAAAACTTTGATCGCACTGGAAGTACTCATTCCCATCGCACTCTATATTTCGGTCATTATCGGCCTCGGCAGACTCAACAAAGATCAGGAACTGAGTGTCATTCGTTCTATCGGCGTCAGCGGCACACGCATTGTGCTCGCTGTACTAACGGTAGCGATACCGGTCGGTATCATCAGCGGCATGCTGTCATCCTATGTTCGTCCCTGGGCTTATGCGGAAAGTTATATTCTGGATGCACAGGCGGAGGCCGAGTTAAATACCAACCGCTTTCAGGCAGGACGTTTCTACGGCAGCGAAAAGAGCGGCAGGATTGTCTACGTACGCAGCAAGAATGAAGCCGATAAACAAATGGAAACTATTTTTCACTATATCAAAAAGCCAGACAGCAGCGAAATTGTCATCGCCAAGCAAGCACACCAAATTCAACCAACAGCGACGGAACCCAGACCGCATATCCTGTTAACCGATGGCATGGTTTATCAACTCAGCAACAAAGCCAGCATTGATGATGTCATTCAGTTCGAGAATATGACTTACTTTATTGATAATGATTATGTGTTGAATTACCGTCGCAAAGCGGCAGCCACCAGAACGCTTTGGGAATCCGATCAGCCGCGTGACATTGCGGAATTTCAATGGCGGATTTCCCGCCCGCTCGCCACCATCCTACTGGCCTTAATCGCTGTGACATTTATTCGCACCACGCCACGTCAGGATAAAACGGATCGAACTTATCTCATCGCAGCTCTGGTTTTCGCTGCCTATTATAATCTGACCGGACTGGCTAAAACCTGGGTCGAACAAGGTGTCATCGGCAGCATACCGGGCGTCTGGTGGCTATATCTATTCATGTTGGGAACACTTGGTACGTATGCATTATTATCCCAGCAAAAACAACTTTCACGACAACGATGATCCTCTATCGCTATATCGCTTATCAAGTATTGACTGGCTTTATGATTGCCACTGCGATACTGCTGCCTTTATTCAGCTTTTTTGATTTGTTGGACCAATTGGATGATGTTGGCAGAGGCACCTATCGCGTCATGGATGCCTTTCTATACACTGCAATGTTATTGCCACGCAGATTGATTCAAATCACCCCTTTTGTCGCCTTACTAGGCACTGTCGTAGCACTGGGAAAACTGGCCGTACATTCAGAACTCATCGCTATGCGGGTTGCTGGCATTTCTCCGCTACGCATCAGTCTTGCACCGTTAAGTGCCGGTATATTACTGTTAGTGAGTATCGCCATTTTAGAGCAATTTATAGCACCCCAAATGCAACAGAATGCCATTACGCAACGAGCCATCGCGTTGGAACAAAGTGCTGAATTAGGTAAGAATCTAGGGATCTGGACACGCAACGAGCAGAATATCTTGCGCATTGGTCACATGCTACATGCCAAAAAAGCCGCTGATATTGAAATCCTGCAGCTAGACAAGGACGGTTTTTTACTCACGCACACCTTGGCGCAAACTGCGGATATTATCGATAACGATATTTGGGAATTAAGCAATGTTGTCGTCAGAACATTTACAGATGATCAGATTTCAGCAGCCCATATCAGCTCATTAAATTGGTCCTCTTTTCTGAATCCGGAAGATATTTTAACCCTCACCAAACCGCCGGAAAGCCTTTCACCGCTTGAATTGGTCAGACATGTAGAATTTCTACGCAGTACCGGACAGGATGCGGACTCGTATGCATTGGCACTGTGGCGCAAAGTCGGCAGCGCATTAATGACGATTGCTATGCTGTTGTTGTCGATTCCTTTCGTGTTCGGTTCAATACGCGCCGGCTTAAGCAACAAGCTGATATTCGCGGCGCTCATCGGTATCGCGGTTTACTTACTGGATCAAATCATTGCCAATGCCGGCTTGATATTACGCTTGAACCCCGCATTGATCGCACTGGTGCCAAGCTTAATCATGATCATTGTGGGAAATTTATGGTTGCGCAGAACTTTTTAATCCGAACTCTCTAATAGAAAGCAGTGCACGAAAATACGATCTTCAAGTTGAACAAATATGAGGAACAAATGGGACAATTTGCAGTAATAGGGCTGGGTCGGTTTGGTTCGGCAGCATCATTGGAGTTAATGCGCCTTGGTCATTCAGTAATCGGTGTAGACGCTAATGCAAAAATTGTAAACCAAATGGCGGATCAACTTACCCTTGCCGCAATCGCCGATGCAACCGATGAACATGCACTTAAGGATTTGAATATCACCACCTGTGATGCCGCTTTGGTAGCGATTGGTGACAATCTGGAAGCCAGCATATTGTGTGTGCTGCTGCTCAAAAACATGGACATTAAGGAAATTTGGGTCAAGGCTACTTCAAAACCGCATCACACCATCCTTTCCAGGATTGGAGTCTCGCGAATCATTCATCCTGAAGAAGAAATGGGGATAAAGGTGGCACAATCGCTTAACTATCCGATGGTCAATCAGTACATGACGATTGGTCATAATCTATATGTAGTTGAAATTAAAATAACCGAGAAATACCAGGGTATCGCGATTGAGACACTATTGACAGAAGTTCAGGATGCCATAGATCCTTTATTGGTACGACGAAAGAAAGCCATTCTCAAACCGATTGAACTAAGCTTTGTTTTGGAAACGGGTGATTCTTTAGTACTAGCGGGCTCATTAAACGCGCTTAAAACAATCGCGCCCAGGTTACTGTAATTATGAAATTATGGGATCCGCATGTTTTACCCTACAAAATGGTAGCGGCCAAAAAGGATGCACTGAATATCAGCCCGCCAGCGGTATTATTCTTGGGGTTTATTTTACTCATTACACTGGGTTCTTTGCTATTAAAGCTGCCATTTGCTACGCATGCGGAAACCAGTTGGCTGCAAGCAATATTTACCGCAACGTCAGCGGTAACGGTTACGGGGCTGGCTGTTCTCGATACCGGCACTCATTTTACCCTGTTTGGTCAGATCGTCATCGCATTACTGATCCAGACAGGGGGGCTGAGCTTTATGACGTTTGCGATTGTCGCGACATTAAGTTTGGGTACAAGATTAGGAATAGGTCAGCGGATGATTGCGCAAGAAGCATTTAATCAAACCAGTTTGGAAAAAGTCACACATACTGCAAAGTACGTACTGATCTATTCTTTGTTCATTGAATTGGTTGGAATGATATTACTGACGATCACGTGGTTAAATGAGCTAGGTTTCGGTAAAGCTGCCTACCATGCATTTTTTTATACGATCTCTGCATTCAATAATGCCGGCTTTGCTTTAAATAGTAGTAGTCTTGTACCCTACTTTAACAATTTGCCAGTCAATTTAGTCATCACGGCACTTTTTATGATTGGCGGTATCGGCTTTTTAGTATTGATTGATATCAGTACACACAAAAAATGGCATAAGCTAAGCGTTAATACCAAAATTGTATTACTGAGTACGCTTATTATTAATTTTTGCGCCTTTGTGCTGATATGGATGCTTGAGGCCCGAAACCCGGCAACATTAGGTCAGTTATCTGTTGCTGATCAAGCGATAACTGCTTGGTTTCAAGCAGTAACACCGCGGACAGCGGGCTTTAATACCTTAGCCATCGAAGAACTTACGGATGCCACAACCGTTTTGATGATTTTGTTGATGTATATCGGCGGAGGCTCGTTAAGTACGGCCAGCGGCATCAAAATCGGTACTTTTGTAATTTTAATCATGGCAACCTATGCCTTTCTACGCCGCAGGGATGATGTGGTAATTCTGAAACGTACCATACCGCAACCCCAGGTAATGAAAGCATTGGCACTGACTATCGTGTCTATTATCATGATATTCATAGGGATATTTGTTTTATCCATTACTGAAAAAGCCCCACTGACTGATATCGTTTTCGAAGTGGTATCCGCGCTCAGCACGGTTGGCTTATCCAGAGGATTAACGGGGCAATTGAGCATGGGAGGGGAAATTGTCATTATATTTTTGATGGTAGCCGGTCGTGTCGGACCACTCACCTTCGCTTATTTCCTAGCTACTCCCAAGAAAAAATATATCAAATACGCCAATGCTGAAATACAAGTCGGTTAATTCTCTTGACTCAGCGTGATTTATAATCTACTTATGACGAACAGGCCGTTGAAAAACGTTTTCGAGGCAGCCGATACAAGGCAAAAACAGGCGAAAAAGCGCAGTTTATACGAGATAAATGAGCATTTTGAGCCTGTTTCTAACACAGTAGCGGCAACACAGATAGTCTTTCAACGACCTGCTAAGCAGCATACAGCTGAAAGATGCCGATAGGCATAAACCTAATAACTATTACACTACAACACATGTCGACTTCAACCTATATTTATATCTTCGGTGAAAGTGAAACCAAAATTTGGGGATTAACGGGTCGCGAGCGTTTGCAGCGTATGCTCAAAGCGAAAGAGCACATCACGCTCATTGATAATGTTGAGAAAATTCCTGTCAGTGCTACCGCATTATTCCTCAATGCCAATTTTCTGTTTGATGCGCGGGTATTGACTGCATTGCTCGACATCGACAAAAAAATAGCCTTATACAGCGATGACAATTGTCCAGCCGCCATACGCACCGATGGCAGTCAGGCACCGCAATTACTCAGAAATCTTAACGATAATAAAAGCCAGAATTACAAATTCGTGCTGTTGATCGTTCCACGCATTAGTTTGAAAGACCTGGAAATAGACTTTCAGCAAAACCTGAAAAAGAAAGATCCGCCTTACATCCTGCCGATCAGCGAAACGAATCGCCTGTTACTGGAAAAAGAACTATTTTCCGGATCTTATAAAGGTGTAACCGACCTGGTCACCAAATGGCTCTGGCCGCTGCCGGCATACTGGTCCACCCATTATTGTGTACGCCATGGCTGGCAACCCAATCACGTTACTTACCTCAGCGTCGTTTTTGCCCTACTGGCAGGGGTTGCATTCTGGTTTGGATTTTTTGGTATGGGTCTGCTCATGGGATGGTTCATGACCTTTCTCGATACCGTTGACGGAAAACTGGCACGCGTTACCGTGACATCAAGCCGTCTGGGTGATGTGCTTGATCATGGTTTGGATATTATTCATCCGCCGCTATGGTATCTCGCCTGGGGAGTCGGTTTGGCAAGCACACTCACACCGATCACCGGCATGGAAATACTCATGTGGCTCATGTTCATCGGTTATGTCGGCGGGCGTTTGTGCGAAGGCGCATTCCAGTTCTGGCTGGCACACTTTGACATGTTCATCTGGCACAAACTGGATTCCTTCAACCGACTCATTACTGCGCGACGCAATCCGAATCTTTTGCTACTCACGTATGGATGGTTAACTGATCAGCTTGCTCTCGGACTGATATTAGTCGTCGTCTGGCACATCGCCTCCACGGCATTCCTAACTTGGCGCTTGCTGACAGCTTGGCGTATCAAACAGAAGGAAGGTGCGCTGAAATCCTGGCTACAGGATATCGATCCGGCACGTGATCGGGAAATATGGGCAGTCAGAATATTTACGCGCGCCCCGATCAATCTCAACAAGCCCTATCCCGTATCAATCAACTAACCCGCTCACCACAGAATCCAATGACATCACAAACACGGATTGACCGTCTGAAAACCGGATCAGCCAAAGTCGGCTGCCTGCTCAATCCCATGAGCGGTCAAACCCGTAAACGTCAACCGGTTATCCGTCAGGCACTGAGTGAAATACCCGGCATTCTGGTTTGCGAAGCGACTGATGCCGCCACTTTTAAAACTGCAACGAATCAGTTGATACGAGCAAACATTGATTTGCTGGTGATTGTCGCCGGGGACGGCACAACGCACGCGATCCTCGGTCATTTATTTGCTGCATTGGCACCGGCGAAATGGCCGGTGCTAATGATCATACCAGGTGGCACTACCAATATGACGTCGTTGGATCTGGGCATCCATGACAAGCCCGAACAAGCATTACGACGCTTACGGGATTATTTGTCAAAACCAGGGGTGCCCAAACTTGTGCAACGCCCGGTGTTGTGTATCCAGCAAACCGGCGTGAGTCCAATCTATGGCATGTTCTTTGCCGTCGGATTAGTTGCGCGCGGGGTAAAATTCTCGCGCAGTTCGGTCAAGCAACTGGGCATCACCGGCGGCATTTTCACTTCTCTGATTATGCTGCGATCATTGGTCGGCATGCTGGTTGGCATGGCATTAGGCCGCCACCAGAATGAATGGGCACCGGTAAAAATGACGATGACTGAGGCCAACGGACGCACTCATCAGGGCACTTATCTATTTGCATTAGTCAGCGCATTGGATTGTCTGCTACTCAACATGCGCCCTTATTGGGGGCAGGAATCCGCACCGCTACATGTCACTTGGGTTAATCAACAGCGTAAGCACTTGTGGCGCTCAATATGGCCATTACTCTCCGGCAACGGTCGGGTACTCAAGGAAGAAGACGGTTATTATAGCCATAATACCGAAGCCTTAGCTTTGCAGATGGCGGATGAATATATTGTCGACGGTGAATTGTATCGATCTGTCAATGCTCATGAACCGCTACGAATTACCGCAACTGATCCCGTGACGTTTTTAGTACTCGAGGACACCATGACTCACCCTATCGCCGCAGCCGCCGAGCAACTGCCCATCCGATTGATTAACGAAGTCGCTTGGGAAAGCAACAAGGCGACATCTCCCGATCTCGTGCCTTTAGTGGATATGCTCATCATGCGTTTCGGCGAATCGCTGGATGCCGTGATTCTTTATGGTTCCTGCCTGCATTCCGCCATTAGCCTGGATGAAGGCATTGTTGATCTGTATGTCATCGTGGATAACTACCACAAGGCTTATCCCCAGCGTTATTTGGCCAATTTAAATGCCTGGCTGGCACCTAACGTTTTTTATCTGGAAGTGCCGCATCAGGAAAGAATATTGCGCGCCAAATACGCTGTCATTTCTACTCACGATTTTGAGCGTGGCGCACGATTCTGGTTTCATTCGTATATCTGGGCGCGCTTTGCGCAACCATCGCGACTGTTGTACTGCCGTGACGATACCGTGCGGGAACACATTTATGCGGCACTTGCGCATTCCGTTGTCACCTTTCTAAAATCCGGCGTATCTGCACTCGAGGCAGGCATACTCGACGTTGAAGAAATCTGGACTCGTTGCCTGATGCTCACCTACGCCGCCGAATTACGCGCCGAACGAGAAACACGCGCGCGCCATCTGGCGCAGACCAACCTGGGTGCATTTACGCGTCTGACAGAAGTGGCGGCCCCCATGCTACCAGGCATATTGGAAAAGCAGGACAATGGAAAATATCGCTGCCTGACCAATCCGCAGACACAACGACAAGCACTGTGGCGCTGGCGTTTGCGCCGTTGGCAAGGACGCATTCTGTCGATTCTACGCTTATCCAAAGCCACGCTGACTTTCAACAATAGTGTCGAATATGCGGCCTGGAAAATCGAACGGCATACGGGTGTACGCGTTGAGATTACGCCGATGTTGCGCCGTCACCCCATCTTATGGGGCTTAAAAGTAGCCTGGCAGCTATTACGACGCGGTGTGTTACGCTAAATCCGATGATTCGTAACAGATAATCAAGATCAAGAACCTGTGGACTTTTTAATGGAGAAAAACATGAACACTTTGCCGCGTTTACTTATTCTTTCAATAGCCCTGATGTTGACGGCCTGCACCACCATGTATCTCGAAGGCCTTGAGAAAATTGGCATTCCGAAGCGCGACGTGATGGTATCGCGAGTTGAAAAAGCGCGCGACACGCAGGAAGAAACCAAGGAACAATTCAAATCCGCGCTGGAACAATTCACTGCCGCCACCAATTTCAGCGGCGGCGATCTGGAAGCCACTTATAATCGACTGAACGACGCCTACGAAGCCAGCGTCGGCAAAGCCGACGAAGTCAAAACGCGGATTGCCGACATTGAAAGTGTCTCCGAAGCATTATTCACTGAATGGAAAACAGAAATCACGCAATACAGCAACGCTTCAATGAAACAAAGTAGCCAGAAAAAACTGGATAGTACGCAAGCGCATTACCGTCAATTAATCGCTTCGATGAAACAGGCGGAAGCCAAAATTGAGCCGATCCTCACCGTGTTTCACGATCAAGTCATGTTCCTGAAACATAACCTCAACGCCCGTGCTATCGCCTCTTTGAAAGGTGAACTGGGCACGATCAAATCCGACGTATCGGCGCTGGTTGCTTCGATGGAGAAATCAATCAACGAAGCGAATGCATTTATTAGTACGATGGAACAGAAATGATTAATATGAAAATTGCAAGCTGAAAATGCGGGCAAAATCATGCTCAATTATCAAAAACCAGTCGCACGAATACTTGTAAACTGCCACCACCGCAATCCGCATCGATTATATCGCTGCGGATTGTTATAAAAATCATCAAATTAATCGGTTTTCAGTATTACTGGTATGCTGATATTTTGCAGAGAAAATTTTTTATGAAGAAATACGTTACTGCATTATTATTTCATGGCACTGTTGCTTTTATCACATTAAATTCCTGCGTTGTCTTATCGGGAACAGGAAATGCCGTTCACTATCACGACAAGTATCAAGGCAGAAAAACAGCAAATGGTGAAGTTTTTGATCAAAATAAACTAACCGCTGCACATAATAAACTTCCCTACGGGTCTCAAGTTAAGATCACTAATTTAGCAAATAACCAAAGTGTCATCGTCAAAATTAATGACCGTATGGCACAACATAATAAAAATATCATCGATGTCACAAAACACGCAGCTAAAAAACTGGGATTTCTTGGAAAAGGGCGCGCGCAGGTCAGCCTTGAACAAATAAGATAAATATGTCCTTACACAAACCGCATCGATAAATCCACAGCCTTAATATCCTTAGTCAAACCACCGACAGAAATCCGATCAACCCCCGTTTCAGCCACCTGACGCACGTTATCCAGTGTGACATTGCCGGATGCTTCCAAGATGATCCATTCACTGCTCCGCTCGCGGGTCAGAGCAACCGCATCGCGCAGTTGATCCAACGTAAAATTATCCAGCAGCACCATCGTGGCATCAGCCGCCAGCGCTTCCTGTAATTCTTGCAGCGACTCCACTTCAATCTGGATAAAAACACCTACTGGTGCTATTTCCTGCGCTTTGGATAAAGCCAGTTTGACTCCACCTGCTGCCTTAATATGATTTTCCTTGATCAGGATGCCGTCATACAAGCCCATCCGATGATTAACACCGCCACCGCAGGTCACCGCATATTTTTGCGCCATGCGTAATCCGGGCAACGTCTTTCGGGTATCGACGATGACGGCTTTCGTGTCGGCGATAGCGTCGACATAATGCTTGGTTTGCGTGGCTACGGCGGATAACAGTTGCAGAAAATTCAGTGCGGAACGCTCAGCAGTTAACAATGCACGGGCATTACCTCTGATTTCGCAGAGCTTTTTCCCCGCTTGGACAAAATCCCCGTCCCCGGCGAACCAGTCGATGGTCGTGTCTGGCGCTAAGATTAAAAAACAGGCTTCAAACCATTGCACACCACACAGTACCGCCTCTTCCCGACTGATCACGGAAGCACTCAACACTTTGTCATTCGGAATCAGTAATGCGGTCAGATCGCCTGCACCGACATCTTCAGTCAGCGCCTGCTGCACATTCCTGACAATCTTATCGCGTAAGTCTTTCAATTCTTTTTTACCTCGGTTCTCAATAATGAGCGGAATTATAGTACAACCCTCATGAACTCCCGATGCTGTACGGAATATTCACTTACGTCGTTTGAACGGATAGTATATGCTGCCATACCTAATAGGGAGGTTGTATGTCTGGTGCGATTGATCTGATTATTCATAGTATCGCCACGATGCTGGGTGTGACCATTGTTGGAATGGTCATATTCTGGTTCATTCAGGATGTCACACAGAAAAAACACACGGTATTACGCAATTATCCTGTCATTGGGCGTTTACGCTATTTTTTCGAAATACAGGGGAAATATTTCCGGCAATATTTCTTTGCCAATGACCGCGACGAAA
Organism: Nitrosomonas sp.; assembly: GCA_017984435.1. GTDB lineage: Bacteria > Pseudomonadota > Gammaproteobacteria > Burkholderiales > Nitrosomonadaceae > Nitrosomonas. Next base: position 29,839 of record JAGNZK010000009.1, read on the forward strand.
TGCCGTTCAACCGTGCCACGCGCGGATGGATATACAAGAATGCCAAGAACAAGGGTAGTTTAGTCGGTTTCGGTTCCACCAACGATTTGCGCCAGCCGGGGTCAATCATTTTCGTCAATGCTGCTTTCCCGATTCAAGAAGAAGATCAGCTGCCGACGCCATCATTGCACATCGGCCAAGGCTACTGCGAACATCCATTTGAAGCGAAATCCATCATCAATATCAGCGGCATGAGTTACGGAGCAATCTCCAAGCCAGCGGTGCGCGCGTTGTCTCTCGGTGCGGCGCAGGCCGGATGCTGGTTGAATACCGGCGAAGGCGGGCTGGCGCCGTATCATCTGGAAGGCGGTTGTGATGTGATTATGCAAATCGGTACCGCCAAATATGGCATCCGCGATGAAAACGGTAATTTTTCCCCGCGGCGCGCCAAAGAATTGAGCAAGGTTATCAAAGCATTTGAAATTAAACTGTCGCAAGGCGCAAAACCCGGCAAAGGTGGATTACTACCCGGCACTAAAGTAGGCAGTGAAATTGCCGCGATTCGCGGTATCCCTGAGCATCAGGATTCCATCAGCCCAAACCGTCATAAGGACATTAATAACATTGATGAGCTGCTCGATAAAATCAATTACATCCGTGAGCTAACCGGACGCCCGGTCGGTATCAAAACGGCGATCGGCGGATGGAACTTTATCAATGAATTATGCGAAAGTATCAACCGCCGCGGATTGGAATATGCGCCGGATTTTCTAACCATTGATGGCGGTGAAGGCGGCAGCGGCGCAGCACCGCAAACACTGCTGGATCATGTGAGTTTGCCAATCGCGGAAGCGTTACCACGGGTAGTCGATGCATTATTGCAATCCGGCCTGAGAGAACGCATCTATGTCGTTGCAGCGGGAAAACTGGTTACTTCAGCAGAAGGTGCATGGGCACTCTGTGCCGGTGCTGACTTTGTGAATACTGCGCGCGGTTTTATGTTCTCACTGGGCTGCATTCAGGCGATGCGTTGTCATCTCAATACCTGCCCTACCGGCATAACAACCCACGATGTGCGCTTGCAAAACGGCTTAGTGGTCGAGGAGAAATATCTGCGCGTTGCCAATTATGCCAAAAATGTCAACAAGGAAATTAACATGATCGCCCACTCGTGCGGTTTGCATCATGCGCGGCAGTTTAAACGTGAACATGTCCGCATTGTTGAAACTGCGGGGAAAAGCGTGGCGCTGAATATCCTCTATCCCTACCCAGAACCGCCCAAGAAAAAAATATAGACCAGCCATTCGTTTTTTGCCTTACCGATCATCTTCTTCATATTAATAATTCCTACATCACTGAGCTTACTTATTCATACGATCATAAAACGCTACTTGCAGCATATCCCAGAATAAAGGGCAGAAAGACCCCTAATTGCAGCTTAAGTATAGAAGCTCCATACCGATAATAGCTTGTCGTTCTTTGAATAGTCCCCACTGAATCACGAGTCGTCATAAAAATCTCAGTTTCTTGGAAATGCAATAAGACAATGCTTCGTTTTTTTATCAATCAAGATGATCGCAGAATAATCATAATCAGTGGATTAACACTGGTTACGCTCATCTTATTGGCAGGTTTTTCCGTCTATAAAATCATGCAACCACAAACTGAAGCCATGATTACTTCAGGTCTTAAGGTATCATCAGAAAATATGGCTAAACTGATCGAGAATCAGATTACACATGCCATATCAAACACAAAAGCAGCATCTACACGTACTTTCCTGGTTCAAAACTTAGAAAAAGCCAATTCGGATGAACTCAAAAATGAAGGCATCATCGGTTTAATCAAATTCTCAGAAACAATATTGAAAAACCACTTCTCAGGTATCAGCATTTATGATGCTGAAAGCAACTTGATATTCAGCTCAGGTCTTAGTTCCAATCGCTCCGATCTCGTTGTTGAATTGAATACGGGTACAGATATCCGCAGCGATTTATTGTGGAATAGTGGGCAGTTTTTTTTACGTAATTCCATGCCCATTCTGAACAATGAAAATAAATCCATTGGTCGTATCATAACGGAAGAACCCATACCCGCGCTCACCAGAATATTTACAGAAATCACTCTGATTGGTACAACGGGTGACTTTCTGCTTTGCGCCGCTGCCAAAGAAAATAATTTTGAAATGAATTGCTTCTTGCGCGGCTCTAGCGGTAACCAATTTAAACGCATGCCACGCATCATGAACAACGAACCATTACCGATGCATTTTGCGCTGGAAGGACACAGTGGTATTAAATCCATCAAGGATTATCGGCAAGTTGATGTTGTCGCAGTTCATTCGCCTATCGCTTATGGATTAGGGGCTGTACTTAAGATTGATGAAAACGAGTTATACGGTCATTTGACCGATCAGACTAAAACAATCCTGTTATATCTGAGTCTGCTTGTATTATTCGGCATGACGATTCTACATTGGCTAACTTTGCCACTCATTCAAAAATCGATTAAGTCAAGAAATGCATTGATAAAAACGCATAAAAAATTAATACAAGCTAGAAGTCATGCCGAGAAAATCTCTTCAGAGCTAACCGCCTATATCAATGCCATTGGCAAAATTGCTTTAATCTCCTTTACTGATCGCAAAGGAAAAATCATACAAGTCAATGATAAGTTATGTGAAATCAGCGGTTACTCGCAAGAAGAATTAATGGGACAAGATCATCGCTTATTGAACGCACATGTCCACCCCAAATCATTTTTTATGAATATGTGGACAACCGTTGCCAAAGGTGAAATCTGGCACCAGGAAATCTGTAACCGCAATAAATCAGGAACACTCTATTGGGTGGATTCAGCAATCATACCGCTTGTGGATACCGATGGAAAAATTGACTATTACCTCTCTGTCAGCGTCGATATCACTGCACATAAGCAAAAAGACTGCGGCTTAAATGAGCGGCTTAAGGAAAATAATTGCTTACAAATGATTCGGAATGATATGAGGCAGGATTTGAGTTCTGAGAAAATATGTCAGAACATATTAAAATCTCTCGTACTGGCCTTACAATTTCCAGAAATGGCCGTGGTCATGATTAAGCTTGGAAACAAAGAAATTACTACAGCGAAATATGAAGAAAACCTTTCCAACAAAATAAGCGCAAAAATTATGTCGAATGGCGAAATATGTGGACAGTTGCAAGTAGGCTATCTGCAAGATCTTCCATTCACATTACCTTATGAACAAAATCTGATTGATACCATTGCACACGATTTGGGTCGGTGGTATGAGCATAAAGAAGCTGAGCAACGTATTATCCAGATGGCCACACACGATACATTAACGGGCTTACCCAATCGGCATTTACTACAAGATCGTATCGAGCAAGCACTGGTACATGACACTCGTCATCATAGACAGATGGCCGTATTATTTATCGATTTGGATCACTTCAAAACGATCAATGACTCATTAGGCCATGATATCGGCGATCTTCTGCTAAAAGCAGTAGCGGAACGATTGCTGACCTGTGTTCGCAATGAAGACACGGTTGCGCGTCAGGGAGGCGATGAATTCATTGTTGTTTTAAATTCCATTGCGGAATCTCTGGATGCCTCAAAAGTAGCACAAAAAATCTTGGATGCGCTAACACAACCCTACCATATCCATAAAAATGAGTTGCATATCGGCGGCAGCATCGGAATCGCAGTATTTCCAAATGACGGAACTAGTGCCGAAACGTTATTAAAAAACAGCGATGTGGCCATGTACTATGCCAAAGAGAATGGTCGTAGTAATTATCAATTCTTTACCGATGAACTCAACAAATCAGCACACGAGCGACATACCCTCGGTCTTGATTTACGTCATGCATTAGAGCGTAATGAATTGGTTTTATACTATCAGCCTGTCATGGATATGCCCGATAATCGCCTTCATAGCGTAGAAGCGCTTTTGCGCTGGCGGCATCCCGAACATAAATTGATCGCTCCAGATAAATTCATCAGCTTGGCGGAAGAAACCGGACTCATTATTCCAATCGGTGAGTGGGTTCTAAAAACAGTTTGTACACAACTTAGCAATTGGCGAGATCAGGGTTATCAGGTGCCAAGAGTGGCCATTAATCTATCCGGAAGACAATTCCGGGATAAGGAATTAATAAAAAATATTGCTCATATACTGCATGAGACAGGAGTGGAAGCAAAATATATTACCCTGGAAATCACTGAAAGCATGCTGATTGATAACATTGAGAAAGTCGTGGAAACACTTCACTGCTTGAATGAAATGGGCATACATATTTCAATTGATGACTTTGGCACGGGTTACTCGAGTCTCAGCTATTTGAAGCGTTTCCCAATTCATACACTGAAGATAGATCGCTCATTTGTACGTGATATTGTCACCGACAAAAATGATCGCACCATCGTTGCAGCGATTATAGCGATGGCACACAGTCTGGAAATAGATGTCATCGCAGAAGGTATTGAAACAGAAGAACAACTCAGTTTTCTAATAGCGCAAAAATGCAATCACTATCAAGGCTATTATTTCAGCAAACCAGTACCCGTTTCCGACATTGAAAATACTTTAAAAAAACCTATACCCTCAGTCAGAAAAATACACGCAATTCGTGTAGCCAAATAATTCACTCTTGAAATTTCATAGCCATCCCCCACGTAGGAGTCAACCACCTACTCAGGGAGAATTTCATGCGTTTTGACAAACTAACCACCAAATTTCAACAAGCCTTTGCAGATGCTCAAAGCATCGCTGTCGGTCAGGATAATCCGGCAATTGAGCCACAGCATCTACTATTGGCACTTCTGCAACAAGAAGATGGCAGTACACTTTCTTTACTGCAACGTTCCGGCGTCAATACCGCCCCATTGTTGGAAAGCATCAAGCAAAGCGTGCAGCGATTACCCAAAGTCGAAAACTCGGGGGGGGAAGTAAATATCTCCCGCATGCTGAATAACTTGCTTAATCTGGCGGATAAAGAAGCGCAAAAACGCAATGATCAATTTATTGCCTCAGAGATGTTTCTTTTGGCAATCCTGCAGGATAAAAGCGAGATTGGTATATTACTTAAACAGCATGGTGCCAATTACACAGCTTTGGAAAAGGCTATCAATGCAATACGAGGTGGCGAGCAAGTCAGTAACGCTGAGGCTGAAAACAGTCGTGAAGCCTTGAAGAAATATACCCTCGATCTGACCGAACGTGCACGTCAAGGCAAGCTGGATCCAGTCATCGGACGTGACGATGAAATTCGCCGTGCGATACAAGTTCTACAGCGGCGCACCAAAAACAATCCCGTGTTGATTGGTGAACCGGGGGTGGGAAAAACCGCCATTGTTGAAGGTTTGGCGCAACGCATTATCAATGGCGAAGTACCTGAAAGTTTGAAAGACAAACGTGTACTCTCTTTGGATATGGCCGCGCTCCTGGCGGGTGCCAAGTATCGAGGAGAATTTGAAGAACGTCTAAAGTCGGTGCTGAAAGAACTTGCACAAGACGAAGGAAAAACCATTGTGTTTATTGATGAGCTGCATACCATGGTGGGCGCAGGCAAAGCGGAAGGTGCAATGGACGCGGGAAATATGTTAAAACCTGCATTAGCGCGCGGCGAATTGCACTGTGTTGGCGCGACCACGTTAGACGAATACCGTAAATATATTGAAAAAGATGCCGCCTTGGAACGACGTTTTCAGAAAGTACTGGTGGAAGAACCAACTGTGGAAGCCACCATCGCGATATTGCGCGGCTTACAAGAAAAATACGAAGTACATCATGGTGTTGATATCACGGATCCGGCAATTGTCGCTGCCGCGGAGTTGTCCAATCGTTACATCACCGATCGTTTCCTGCCCGACAAAGCGATCGACCTGATTGATGAAGCCGCAGCACGCATCCGGATGGAAATTGATTCCAAGCCTGAAGCACTGGATAAACTGGATCGACGCCTGATACAACTCAAAATTGAACGTGAGGCTATTAAAAGAGAAAAGGATGAGGCATCGCAAAAACGCTTGCAATTACTCGAAGATGAAATCAAACAAAAAGAGCGTGAATATGCCGATCTAGATGAAATCTGGAAAACCGAGAAATTCCATGTGCAAGGCTCCCAACAAATCAAGGAGGAAATGGAAAAAATCAAACTGGAAATAGAAACCGCCACCCGCAAAGGCGATTGGCAGAAAGTCTCAGAATTGCAATATGGCCGCCTTCCGCAACTGGAAGCGCAATTGCAGTCTCAGCTCAGCGATCAGAAGCAACAAATGGAAGATGCCGAACCAAGTTCTGCGACTGCACCCAAACTGTTACGCACGCAGGTCGGTGCGGAAGAAATCGCAGAAGTGGTATCGCGTGCAACCGGTATTCCCGTATCTAAAATGATGCAGGGTGAACGTGAAAAACTGCTGCTGATGGAACAAAAGTTACATGACCGGGTAATTGGTCAGGATGAAGCCGTACGGCTGGTATCCGATGCGATTCGGCGTTCCCGTGCCGGGCTGGCCGATCCCAACCGGCCTTACGGATCTTTCCTATTCCTGGGACCGACCGGTGTAGGAAAAACCGAGCTATGCAAGGCGCTGGCTGGTTTCCTATTTGATTCAGAAGACCATTTAATACGTATTGATATGTCTGAATTTATGGAAAAACATTCAGTCGCACGTTTAATTGGCGCACCACCGGGATATGTGGGTTATGAAGAAGGCGGTTACTTGACTGAGCTCGTGCGCAGAAAACCCTACGCCGTCATCTTGCTGGATGAAGTGGAAAAAGCGCACCCGGATGTATTTAATGTATTACTACAAGTTCTGGATGATGGTCGTATGACCGATGGCCAGGGACGCACTGTCGATTTTAAAAATACGGTGATTGTCATGACATCGAATCTGGGTTCGCAAATAATCCAGGAAATGTCCGGCAGTCCATATGAATCGATCAAGCATGCCGTGATGGGCGAGGTAAAAACCCATTTCCGTCCTGAATTTATCAATCGTATTGATGAAGTGGTCGTGTTCCATGCTTTAGACCAGAAACATATCCAATCCATTGCTAAGATACAGCTGCACTATCTTGAAGCCAGATTGGCAAAACTGGAAATGAAACTCCAAGTCAGCGAGGCAGCACTCTCTGCACTTTCTCAAGCCGGTTTTGACCCGGTATTTGGTGCACGACCGCTAAAACGCGCGATTCAGGCTCAGATTGAGAATCCATTGGCCAAAGAGATTCTGGAGGGTAATTTTGTTGCAAAAGATACGATTAAAGTTGATTACAGTGACGACAAAATCAGTTTCTCTAAAATGAATGGATAGAACGCTGATATCGATTGATTAAAACATAGCGTCTCAACGAGATTCGGGTAAAATATATTTTTTTACTGGATGAGTTGTTATGTTTAAAGGTAGCCTGGTTGCCATCGTTACTCCGATGGATGAAGATGGTGGATTAGATCTGGAACATTTCCGTTCTCTTCTTGATTTTCATATAAACCAGGGTACCGATGGCGTTGTGGTGGTCGGTACGACCGGTGAATCTCCAACTGTGGATTTTGAAGAACACCATCTACTCATGCGTACGGCAGTTGATCATGTCGCCGGACGCATACCCGTGATCGCAGGCACTGGCGCTAACTCGACACGCGAAGCTATCGATTTATCGATTTATGCAAAAAATGCCGGGGTAGATGCCTGCCTCTCGGTTGCACCTTATTACAACAAACCTACCCAGGAAGGACTCTATCAGCACTTCAAGGCAATTGCAGAAGCAGTTGATATTTCGCATATCTTATATAACGTGCCGGGCAGAACCGTTGCAGACATTCATAACGATACGGCATTACGCCTCGCACAAATTCCCAATATTATTGGTATTAAAGATGCGACTGGTGATATTGGGCGCGGCTCTGACTTATTACTACGCGCACCATCCGGGTTCTCCATCTATAGCGGAGATGATGTCAGCGCATTGGCATTTCTGCTATTAGGTGGACATGGCGTGATTTCAGTTACCGCAAATGTAGCCCCCAGAATAATGCATGACATGTGCATCGCCGCATTCTCTGGTGATCTAAACACTGCGCGCATGCTGAATAATAAGTTGCTGCGTTTACATGTCGATCTGTTTGTGGAAGCTAACCCAATTCCGGTGAAATGGGCCGTTGCACAAATGGGTTTAATAGGCTCTGGAATTCGCCTGCCACTCACCCCATTATCCGATCAATATCATCAGCTTATTCGAGAAGCAATGCAGTCTGCCAATATCCATGACTTGAAGGAGTAAGATGTCAAAAATGAAATGGCGAAAAATAACCGTACCGTGCCTGGTATTGGCGCTTTCATTGACAAATACAGGTTGTAACCTGTTCCCGGAAACCAAAACCATTGACTATAAATCAGCAGGAAAACTGCCGCCTTTAGACATACCGCCCGACCTCATCAAACCTGCTATTGACGAGCGTTATGCAATACCTGAGCTCAATTCATCCGGCAGCACGACATTTTCCAGCTATAGCAACGAGCGAGGAGGACAATTACAGGCTGGCACCTCTTCCTTTTTACCAGCATCTATTCAAAATGTGTATGTCGAGCGTGCCGGAACACAGCGTTGGTTGGTTGTACCCCAGCCACCCGAAATCGTATGGCCCATAATAAAAGAATTCTGGCAGGAACTGGGTTTCCTGATCAAAATAGAAGTTCCTGAAACAGGGATTATGGAAACAGATTGGGCTGAAAATCGTGCCAAGATTCCACAAGACATTGTACGTACTTTCCTTTCCACATTTCTGGATAGTATCTATTCTGCCGCTGAACGGGATAAATTTCGTACTCGTCTGGAACGTAATGAAGCAGGTTCCACTGAAATATACATCAGCCATCGCGGTATGAGTGAAGTGATAGAAGGAGGGAATCTTCAACGTAGCATCTGGCAACCACGGCCGGCTGATCCTGATCTGGAAGCTGAAATGCTATCCCGCTTGATGCTGCGTTTTGGCGTAGAAGAAGAAAAAGCCAAACTGGAGTTAACGACGGGCAGGAGTACTACCCAGGAACGCGCTTATATTGACCAGACGGGAAGCACACTCGTCCTTAATGAAGCATTTGACAGATCATGGCGGCGTGTCGGCTTGGCACTTGATCGCATCGGCTTTACCGTTGAAGATCGCAATCGCGTAGAGGGTGTTTATTTTGTGCGCTATCTTAACCCTGACAAAGATAGTAAGAAAACAGGGGATGACGAAGGTATTTTGTCAGGAATCATGTTCTGGCGCAGCAATGACAAAACAGACTCGAAAGCCGCAAAATACCGCATACAAGTCAATAATACAGAAGCCAATATCAGCAAAATTACCTTACTCAATGATGATGGAACAGCTTTGAATTCCACCACTACGAATCGCATTCTTAAGTTGTTACATGAACAGCTCAAATAAGCTAAAGCAAGCTCGCACTCGTCCTTGATAGTTTCTGTATTCATCTACTGCTTTCAACAAAGCGGAGATTTTCTAAGAATAAAAAAACCGCCTCTTCGGGCGGTTTTTTTATTCTGTAAGCAAAGGGGATTACTTTTTATCTGCTTCCCCGCCACTCATGATTTTTTCATAGTTTGCTTTTTCTGTTTCAGGCAATGCTTGGCTAGGTTTTCCGCCACATGCGGCTAATGTCAAAACCAGTAAGGATACAGCCAGAATAAGAGTAGATTTCATTATGTGATTTTCCTTATAGAAGTTCTTAATCATTAAATTAAGTGTGGAAGTATATAACGAATTTAACCAATTATTCAAGCAAGTTTTGCTGGCTAAGTCTAGCAAAGCTAGCTTTTCTTTTTAGATACCGATCCTCCGTAAAATAGAAAACCATAGACCATTTCCATAGCCTTTCCAGATACTCTTCATTTGCTTACCGAATTCCAATAGCCATAAAATGAGATTCCAGATGCCAGTTATTAGGCTTGATTAACTAAAAATATAAAAAACCGGGAAGATTCATTTTTGTAAGGCTAAACTTTCAATTCTCTTTGCTTAATAGCTCGGCAAGAACACGGGACACACCCGCTTGCCAAGCAGGTAAATTAAGCGCAAAAGTTTTTTCTAACTTGTAAGTACTCAAGCGTGAATTAAGTGGACGCTCCGCAGGCAAAGGAAAATCAACACTCGCTATCGGCCACAAAGCGTCGGATTGGATTTTCAATGGAAAATTTGCACGCCTGACATGCTCCAAGATAAATCCGGCGAATGCATACCAAGATGTATATCCTTTCGCCGTCAGATGATATACACCAGAAACCTCAGACTGATGTCTTAACAAGAGTAATGCATCTGCAGTGATATCTGCTATTAATTCCGCACCGGTAGGCGAACCGATCTGATCATTGACAATCGTTAATTTGTCACGTTGCTGCGCTAAACGAAGTATCGTTTTAATAAAATTATTTCCATGCGCTGCATAGACCCAACTGGTACGAAATATCAAATGCGAGCATTCGGATGCGATAATGTTATTTTCGCCTTCCCGTTTGGTTTTCCCATAGACATTAAGCGGATCAGTAACATCCGTTTCAAGGTGTGGCTGATCACCATTACCGTTAAAAACATAATCCGTCGAATAATGAACCAGCCAGGCATTTAATTGCTTGGCTTCTTGTGCAAGTACAGCGGGAGCCTCCGCATTCAGGATATGCGCTAATTCCGTTTCGCTCTCAGCTTTATCAACAGCAGTATAGGCTGCTGCATTAACAATGATATCCGGTGCAATTTTCCGTATTGTTCGTTTAATGCCTGCAAGATCAGCAAGGTCACCACAAAATTCCTCACTGGTCGAGCTTAACGCAATCAATTCACCCAAAGGTGCCAAACTCCGCTGCAACTCCCATCCCACCTGCCCATTTTTACCGAATAGCAAAATTTTCATGGTTGTCATCCGGTATAGTTTTTTGCTATCCATTCCCGGTATGTACCGGTTTGCACATCAGCTATCCATTGCTGGTTATCCAGATACCAATGAATCGTTTTACGGATACCCGTTTCAAACGTTTCTGCCGGTTTCCAGTTTAACTCACGTTCAATTTTCATGGCATCAATTGCATAGCGGCGATCGTGCCCTGGCCGATCTCTGACATAGGTAATCAGATTGTGAAAAGTCGAACTTGGATATAATTCTTCCAATAAACTACAAATCGTTTGCACAATCTCAATATTCGGTTTTTCATTCCAACCACCCACATTATAGGTTTCTCCCGGAGTGCCCGCCTCCAAAACACGGCGAATCGCGCTGCAATGATCAATGACATATAGCCAATCGCGAATTTGCTGGCCATCGCCATATACCGGCAAAGACGTTCCAGCTAGCGCATTGACAATCATTAACGGAATCAATTTTTCCGGAAACTGAAAAGGACCATAATTATTAGAACAATTTGTGGTCAGTACCGGCAGGCCGTAAGTATGATGATAAGCGCGAACCAAGTGATCGCTGGAAGCTTTACTGGCTGAGTAGGGGCTATTGGGCTCATAACGATGCGCTTCGGAAAATGCGGGTTCATCCTGTTTCAGCGAGCCATATACCTCATCGGTTGAAACATGGAGAAAGCGAAAGTCCTGCTTTGCAGTAGCTTCTAGTTCATTCCAATAAGTCCGTACCGTTTCCAACAAACGGAATGTCCCTAGAATATTAGTTTGAATAAAATCTTCCGGGCCGTGGATCGAGCGATCCACATGGCTCTCAGCAGCCAGATTGATAATTGCCCGCGGCTGATGCTGAGTCAACAACTGCTCAACCAACTGTATATCGCCGATATCCCCTTGCACAAAAATATGTCTTGGGTCTCCCGTTAATGAGGACAGATTTTGCAAATTACCGGCGTAAGTTAATTTATCAAGATTAACAATCGTTTCATCAGATTGCGCCAACCAATCCAAAACAAAATTACTGCCAATAAACCCCGCGCCACCCGTGACCAGAATCATTAAGTTTCCTTAAAGAATAAATTGATTGTATTGAAGAATGCCTGCTGCTTCGAAAAATGCATAGACTATTCTCACCCAGGATTCCAAACGGGTAAAATTCCCAATTCATCGGATTCTACTTGAAACTCGCAGTCGATGCCGATTCCCGGCACCCATACGAGTTTTTCACCGCAAAATAACAGTGGCATCGTATTACGTTCCCAAGGAGGAATAGATGCTTCCTGTAGCAAGTTTTTCAAACTACGCCGCGGACGGTTACAAACAGGCATAAAACGCTCACCACCTGAACGTAAGCGTATCACCATCGCTCCCTTCACGATCTTCTGTTGGCTGATGCCTTGATTCTTTATCTGACTAAAACAAAGAGTACCGTTTAAATGCGGCAGTTCCAAACGAGTTTCTCCTCGCCATATGTATTCTTTTGGTTCCGGAAACAGTTTTTTTCCGGGCAATATGTAAATGGCACCTTTATAACAACGAATCTCATGATCGCCAAAGCTGATATGGAATTGATTATCCGCAGACACCGACAAGAGTTGATGCAGAATTTCTTCTAGTCTCACCGTACTAGGAAGATTCATACCTCGCCGAAACAAAGTGTAGCGCAAAAGATTTTTAGCGCGAGAGAAACTAAGTTTGCGTAGACCATCCACTTGGAGTCTTCCGAAAATCAGACAATTCTCACTATCTATTGCAGCCAATTCATCCAGTAATAACGATGCCTCGGATAAATGACGACTGGTACGTAATAGTGTTTTAGGATAATTGGGATAGCGCTTACTTAATAAAGGCAGAATGTCATGGCGCAGAAAATTTCTATTAAAAACGGTGCTGTCATTACTCTCATCGTTAACCCAATCTAATTTATTTTGCCGTGCATAGCCTTCAATTCTGCTTCGGGAAATCTCCAACAGTGGCCGAAGTATTTTTGGCGCATTATCAGAAATTTGCTTTCTGATAATGGGCATTGCACTGAGTCCTTTAATTCCTGCACCACGAAATAATTGCAATAGTAGGGTTTCCGCCTGATCATCCAGATGCTGCGCCAATACTACATAATCCGCTTGCATCCGATTGAATACGCGATAACGCTCTTCACGGGCGATCGCTTCAAGACTGATACCAGGCTCTTTTCTAATCTGTAGATAGGCGACGTAGATAGCAATGTCATACGTGCGACAGAGATGACAGCAAAACCTGCTCCAGAGCGTCGCGTTGCGGCTGATACCATGATTAACATGGACTGCGGAAAGCGTAAACTGCATTTGTTCGGATAGCGCAGCGAGAACATGCAGCAGTACCACTGAATCTATGCCACCGCTCAGCGCGATGGTTAGGTGATCACCTGGTTTAACATGGGTAAGCAATACTTCTTGAGTATCACATAGCAGGCTATTCGACTTTGACTTCCTTAAATGAGCCATATGCCATCAGCCGATCCAGGCGCTTTTCCAAAAGTGTGTCGACAGAATGATCTTGAAGCTTACGCAACGATTCTTGTAAAATATTTTTCACTGCCTGCATGGTAGCCGCATAATCACGGTGAGCGCCGCCAGCGGGTTCAGCAACAATACTGTCAATCAAATTGACCGCTTTCAGCCGATCGGCAGTAATCCCCATAATTTCCGCCGCTTCCGGTGCTTTATCCGCACTTTTCCATAAAATGGAGGCACAGCCTTCCGGTGATATGACGGAATAAGTAGCATATTGCAGCATATGGATCACATCACCGACGGCCACTGCCAAAGCACCGCCGGAACCGCCTTCCCCAATAATGATGCAGACGATCGGGATTCTTAATTCCGCCAGCACATATAGATTCTTGCCGATGGCTTCCGATTGCCCACGTTCTTCCGCATCAATACCGGGATATGCACCCGGGGTATCAATAAAAGTGATCAGTGGAATAGAGAATTTCTCCGCCAAGCGCATTAAACGCAGTGCCTTACGATAACCTTCCGGTTTAGGCATGCCAAAATTACGGTGAATCTTTTCCCGCGTGTCGCGCCCTTTCTGATGGCCAATTACCATGATAGTTTGACCGTTAAAACGCGCCAAACCACCGACGATTGCATGGTCGTCCGCAAAATTTCGATCACCGTGCAATTCTTCAAAACCTGTAAATAAATGTTCGATGTAATCGAGTGTATAAGGACGTTGCGGATGCCGGGCAACTTGTGAGATTTGCCATGGCGTCAGCTTCGCATAGACACTTTTGGTAAGAGACTGGCTTTTTGCCTGCAAACGTGCAATCTCAGCTGAAATATCCAGTGCAGAATCATCTTGCGCAAAGCGTAATTCTTCTATTTTTGATTCGAATTCTGCAATACTTTGCTCAAATTCCAGAAAAGTGATTTTCATGTGGACTAAGATATAATCTTAAAATCGTGATGATACAGGATTTATAGATAAATCTGCATGACAGCGTCAATCAAAATCGTGTCATCTTTAGCAGACATCTTAAATACGGGATAACTCACTTACTCTGCGCAAATGAAGGGCTTCTTATGAAACGACGTACCTTTCTCCAAGGAATCAGTGTAGTTACTGTATTGCCCGTTTTTTCATCTTCACTACCGGCACAGGTAATTGCGAGCAATAGTAATCGGACCGCAATCGAGCCTCTCAAGAAAACCCATACAGCATGGCGCAAATTGGTATCACCGGAAGCTTATCGGGTTTTATTTGAGGAACATACTGAAGAACCGGGAAGCAGCGAATTAAACCATGAACATCGGGAAGGAATTTTTATCTGTGCCGCTTGTTACTTGCCATTATTTGAGAGCCAACATAAGTATGAGAGCGGAACGGGATGGCCGAGTTTCACACAGCCGATTGCAGGACACATGGCTACTAAGCGTGACTTTACGCTGATTTTCCTGCGCACTGAATATCACTGCGCACGATGCGAGGGACATCAAGGACATGTTTTTAAAGATGGCCCGCCCCCCAGAGGCGAACGCTGGTGTAATAATGGATTAGCGCTGAAATTTATACCGAAAACAGATCAACTGCCGGATCTGAGGCGCTAGCGATATTGGACGCCTGCCAGCAAATGGACACACCTGTGGTGGAATCAACGACTACACAAATATCAAACAAAAATCCGGAAACAGCTATTGAAGAATTGTGGAGAATCAAACATTAATAAACTAAAAACTATTTCTTTGGGAGGAATGACCTCCAAAGAATTTCTGCGTGATTACTGGCAAAAGCAACCACTGTTGGTGAGAAATGCATTGCCTGACTTTAAAGGTCTGTTAACACGCGATAAATTGATGGAATTGGCATGTAATGAAGATGCGCAATCCCGCCTTGTTGTGCAAAAAAAAGGTAAATGGCATCTCACGCATGGCCCGCTTAGCAACGATGATTTAGCAAAGTTACCTAAAAAGCAATGGACTCTGTTGGTGCAGGATGTGAATCATTTCCTCCCATCCGCCCGCGATCTACTATCAAAATTCCGCTTTATACCCCATGCACGCCTGGATGATCTAATGGTGAGTTATGCACCGAAAGGTGGCGGAATTGGCCCACACTTTGATTCTTATGACGTGTTCTTATTACAGGGAATGGGATCCAGACGATGGCAAATATCCGCACAACAGGATGATGAGTTTATCGCTGATGCTCCGCTTAAAATCCTGAAAAATTTTCAACCAGAGCAAGAATGGGTGCTGGAATCCGGTGATATGCTTTATCTGCCACCCAAATATGCGCATAACGGTATCGCTGAAGATGACTGTATGACGTATTCCATTGGCTTTCGCGCACCCAGTCATCATGAATTAATTACACAATTTCTTGTTTATCTGCAAGATAATATTGCAATCGAAGGTCGTTATTCTGACCCTGATTTACAATTGCAATCTCATTCATCAAGAATCAGTACGGCAATGCAATCCCAAGTGAATTCAACATTGCAGAAAATTAAATGGACCCGTAGTGATATCGAAAATTTTCTGGGCACCTACCTGTCGGAACCCAAATCACATGTTTTCTTTGACCAGCCTGAAAAACCTTTAGCTCCACATTTATTCTTGCAGCAGATTAAGAAAAACGGCGTACAGCTTAACTTAAAAAGCAGAATGTTAAGCGGCGACAACAAACTCTTTATCAATGGTGAAGCCTATCAAGTAAGTGCTAATGCCTATAAGACACTCATTCAGCTTGCTGACAACCAGGAATTATTACCGTCTCACATTGATGAAGAAATTGGGGACATTCTTTACGAGTGGTATGTTAGTGGTTATATCATAAGCAAAAATTAGATTACACAAAGCTTCCGGCAGCGCCATATTGTATAAATCCTCTCGAATTTCGCTAGACAGCATTATTGTATTCTGGTATTAAGGTTATGGTCTTTCTTATTTGAATGACCGATGAGCTGTTTTACATAATTTATTTTTCGTCAAAATGAATATAGGAGATTTAGAACATGAAATACTCTCTATTGATTGCCGCTCTTTTCACATTATTTTTAGTCGGATGTGGTGATCCCAAACCAGGTCAATATCCTCCAAGTTTTATGGATGATCGTGAAGGCACACCTAAGTAATGTGAAGTACCCGTTTATTCTCGAAGTTTGAGATATGACTAGAACAACCGCCCATAACAAGGCGGTTGTTTTTTGAAGCGATATAGTGAGTATTGACAGAAGATTCTAAATAGTAACCTTACAGCTATTTAATTATTTATCCCAGATTTGTATAATCGGACTACTTCGATTATGCTATCGCATACAAGTAAACAGAAAAATAGGGAGATTAAATGATTAAATTTTCGCTTTTCGTTACTGCACTTGCAGTATTATTCCTGACTTCTTGTGAAGGTAAGAAGAGTCTGGATGGCTATCCAATGGATAAACCACCTCCCTCAGCTTACGCACCTAGAGATTCCGAACCAGTTTTCAATGACACAAAAGAAGAAGCAGCCGAAAAAAATAGCGACAGTCAGAAATAGAACGTTATTTTTATCTAATCCACCGCCCCGTTCAAAGGGGCGAGTTAGAGAAAAATAAACACTTCCGTAATATGTAGTAATTCAGACCCGATCTGACAGTCACCCGGTTGCGAAGCCGGGCGCTACGAATGTTTGTAATGCGTTATAACTAGCCATTTCAGTTTCAATCCTCGCCCGGCTTTGAGGCCGGGCGCTACCAGACGCCTGGGATAATTTTTACCAGCTATACGAGTTTCAATCCTCGCCCGGCTTTGAGGCCGGGCGCTACAGCAAGTACAGGTACGGTTACCAAGCGGAATTACGTGTTTCAATCCTCGCCCGGCTTTGAGGCCGGGCGCTACTGTTTATTACCAACCAATAACCCACCTTTGGCGCGGTTTCAATCCTCGCCCGGCTTTGAGGCCGGGCGCTACAATGACTGTTTGCAGTTACCACACTCACCTGCGCGTTTCAATCCTCGCCCGGCTTTGAGGCCGGGCGCTACCCAATAAAAGCAGTCCCTGCACCGCCAGCAGCACTGTTTCAATCCTCGCCCGGCTTTGAGGCCGGGCGCTACGCCAAGAGGAGCACGATCAGTGTGATGGTTGCCCCATGTTTCAATCCTCGCCCGGCTTTGAGGCCGGGCGCTACCGCGTTTATGGCCGATACAAAACTACCCTGGAAAGTTTCAATCCTCGCCCGGCTTTGAGGCCGGGCGCTACCTAATACGCCAAAAAATACAAACGAAAATATGAAAAGTTTCAATCCTCGCCCGGCTTTGAGGCCGGGCGCTACCTTATTTATCATGAGTATATTACTACAGCCTGGGGTTTCAATCCTCGCCCGGCTTTGAGGCCGGGCGCTACCTTTTTTAATTGGACTATTTTTAGTTCTCGGACTCTGGTTTCAATCCTCGCCCGGCTTTGAGGCCGGGCGCTACGTAAAGTCTGTCTCAGTTTGTCCGGCTGCGTCGAGGTTTCAATCCTCGCCCGGCTTTGAGGCCGGGCGCTACTTACTTTATCGACGTCGGCCACAGCTAACTACCTGTTTCAATCCTCGCCCGGCTTTGAGGCCGGGCGCTACGGTATTTGGGTATACAACAATATTGGTGATTTGAGGTTTCAATCCTCGCCCGGCTTTGAGGCCGGGCGCTACGCCAAGAGGAGCACGATCAGTGTGATGGTTGCCCCATGTTTCAATCCTCGCCCGGCTTTGAGGCCGGGCGCTACATCTGGAAAATCAAGGAGGAATGATGAGCCACATAAGAACCAGTTTCAATCCTCGCCCGGCTTTGAGGCCGGGCGCTACATCTGTACTGGTGCATCATTGCCAGAGTTTTGGACGTTTCAATCCTCGCCCGGCTTTGAGGCCGGGCGCTACCTAATACGCCAAAAAATACAAACGAAAATATGAAAAGTTTCAATCCTCGCCCGGCTTTGAGGCCGGGCGCTACCTTATTTATCATGAGTATATTACTACAGCCTGGGGTTTCAATCCTCGCCCGGCTTTGAGGCCGGGCGCTACCTTTTTTAATTGGACTATTTTTAGTTCTCGGACTCTGGTTTCAATCCTCGCCCGGCTTTGAGGCCGGGCGCTACGTAAAGTCTGTCTCAGTTTGTCCGGCTGCGTCGAGGTTTCAATCCTCGCCCGGCTTTGAGGCCGGGCGCTACCTAAAACATGATAAAGCGAAACCGTGCCAAAATGTGTTTCAATCCTCGCCCGGCTTTGAGGCCGGGCGCTACTTTACTTTATCAACGTCGGCCACAGCTAACTACCTGTTTCAATCCTCGCCCGGCTTTGAGGCCGGGCGCTACTTTCATGTATTGATAAGGTAACAGGTTTATACATCTGTTTCAATCCTCGCCCGGCTTTGAGGCCGGGCGCTACAATCATCCTTTTCTCATATTCTTGCCGAGAGTTACGTTTCAATCCTCGCCCGGCTTTGAGGCCGGGCGCTACCAGGCTAAAACTCCAAAAATAATAAATGTAGATGTGTTTCAATCCTCGCCCGGCTTTGAGGCCGGGCGCTACATTTGAACGCACGACAATCGCAGATACAAAAATCTTTGTTTCAATCCTCGCCCGGCTTTGAGGCCGGGCGCTACAGTACAACTGCAACCCGATCATACAACAAAGAAATTTTTTGTTCACGCGCGAACCGGTGGTTTGAGAGGTGATTTTTTGACGTGATTGTAAACATGTTTAATAAAATGCTATAAACATTCAAAATGTTATTCGTTCCGCGAACTAACCGGGATTTTACCTTTGCTTGTGGTTCGCGGGCATTAAACGATGAGCGATCCATCGAAATCGACGGCTTTGAATTTCCCATATTCTTTGATATGCAAATCGACGGGTTCTGTCAAACGATACAATCGAAGATTGTCTTCTTTCTCGTCAATCTCAGCTAACAATCTGCGCTCAAGATCTTCGTACTGCATCAGATTGACTTTGCATTCAAAAACCGATTTCTGCACGCGCTGCCCTGTACTTTCGCAAATTTTGGCGACACGCCGCAATCTTCTGCGGCCTTCCTTGGTTTCGGTTGATACATCATACGTTACGATAATCAGCATGATTATTTCACCAGAAAGGGAATATAGGCTTCCATGTCGCCACGGATGGTGCGCGCCATAAACCGCGCTTGCAGTTGCGGCAATAGCCCGAACGGCACTTTAGTATCCAGCAACGGATGGTTTATTTCTTCCTGCTTGCGCTCCTGGTAAGCGGCTACGACAATTTTCCGCGCGTCACTCTCCAGATACACCGCGCCGCCTTCGCGCATCTGCAAATTACGTTCGGTGATCTGCCCTCGATTAACGAGCGTGAGTGCCAGTCGATCCGCCAAAATAGACCGGAATTCTTCCATCAAATCCAACGCCAGGGCTGCTCTGCCAGGTCGTACCGCATGCAGAAAACCCAATTGCGGATCAAGTCCGACGCTTTCAATGGCCGACCGGCAATCATTCATCACCATAGAATAAAGAAATGATAATAACGCATTAAAGCGGTCGCGCGGCGGTCTACGGGTTCGACCGTCCATGGTGAAATGTTCGCGGATGTTGCGCCGAACCAGGTTGGGTAAAGCGGAGAAATACACTTTGGCCGCGTCGCCTTCAATGCCGCGCACGACATCCAAGTCTCCGGCTACCGCCAAATTGCGTATGGAACCGGCCAATGCGTCAGCCGCTTGACTGAGCATTTTCTGATCTTGCTCGTCCGTCGTTTCCCGCGCGCCGCGCAACAAAACTTGGCGGGAATTACGCAGCTTCCCGGCTATCGCCGCTTTTGCAATCGCAACGGCAAACGGCGCATCCGCAGCCAAGCGATGTTGCGCCTGGCGCAGCAAAATATTACCGCTGACCGCGCCTTCCAGCCTGGCTTTGAATCGCCCATTGCCATCGAGCAACACCAAGCCGATACCATCATCGGCGCAGCGATGCATCAGCGCCGGAGAGATCATGATGTTACCGAAGCAAACGAGCGTGCCCAAATGATGCAGCGGCACTTGGAGTTTTTTCTGCCGCTCCACATCGATGCGCACGGTATCGTTTTCCAAATGCGCGTAGGCATTCGGTGTCATGATGTAAAGTGTGTTGAGGATCTGATACATTATGTATTACAATTTGTGAAATTTATCCAAGTTATCGGGAGTTACAATATGACGACGCTCAACATCCGGCTGACCGAGCAGATTGAACAACGCCTTTCGGAAGAAGCCGAACGCGAAAATAAAACCCGTTCCGAAATCGCACGCGATGCATTGAACTGGTATCTGTTGGAGATCGAGAAAAAACGCTTCATGGATCAACTCCTGGAAGAAGCCCGCGCAGCATACTCAAACGAAAGTATCCGGCAAGAAGCGCAGACCATTTCCGAAGCGTTTCTACCCATCGAAAACGAAATGCTGGAGAATGCCGAAGACCGTATATCCGGCGATTTGCCGCCAACCGGATCTTCCGGAAAATGGTGGAAGTAATCCGCCGTGGCGAAATCTGGGTCGCCAATCTGAATCCACCGCGCGGGCAGGAAATCGGCAAAATCCGTCCGGTTTTGGTTTTTCAGGACAATGCGCTGACCGCGATCGGAACGCCGATGATCATCATCCTGCCACTGACAACGCAAGTTTATCCCGCTTTCAAACAATGGCGCATCACCGTCACCGCCCGCCACCGCTTGTTGAAGGATTGCCAGATCATCGTGGATCAACCGCGAACCCTTGATCGTTCCCGGTTTGGAGAAGGACCGTTGGCCACCCTCAGCGATAGGGAGATGGAAGCTGTCGAGCGCGCATTCCTGGGCGTGTGCGGTATGCTTCATTACGTTATTCGTCCACGTTAAACAATTCATCCAGCAATTCATGCTGGTGTGTTTTATCCGCCAACGCGTGCGGCTGGCAAATTTCCTTCAGCGAACATTCCTTGCAACGTGCATCGTTAACCGGCGGCGGCAATTTCCCGGATACCAGCAAAGCGCGTATCGCCGCCACGATCTCCTCGACTTGCCGGCGCAACGCATCGGTAATGGCGACCTCCCGACGACGGCGGGAAGTGTGATGATAAATCGCACCGTGCGTCACCGGCTTGCCGGTCATTTCTTCCAGACAGATCGCTTGCGCTGCCAGTTGGATATCGTCATGCGCTTTTGCACGTTTCTTACCGTGCTTGTACTCCACCGGATAAATCCGTCCATCCGGATAAAACTCGACGACATCGCATTTACCGATCAGCCCCAAGCGTTCCGACCAAACCGGCAATGCCTTTTCGCTGCGCACGCCTTCAAACGATTCAAAACCGGGTTCATCAACCCGTTGATGCGCGGCGTTGCCCCGCATGGTATGGACGTTTTCATCAAATGCCTGCTCGACATGAATCAACGCGCACTGACGCGGACAATAGCTGTAGTGCTGCAAAGCGGAGAGCATGATGGGGTCGTCGTTATCCAAGAGCTTCATGTGCAACGATAGCATGTTCGACCTGATGATGAATGCATAGCCATGCTTTCAATGCTTTTTCCACTGCTTGCTGGATATGAAATCTGAAAATCTCATCTGCAAAGAGTGGGTTATCTTGCATACCGATCAGTGCATTGAGGTCCTTATGCGCCATGCGCAACATCGCGCGCGCCCGATCAAGGTCGGCCATGCAGCACTTTCCCTTCGCGAATCGCCCGGCCAATCACATGATTCGCTGAATTCTTCCATTGCTCGAATTCATCCCGGCTATAGAGCAAAATATCCTTGGATATATTCAACCCTTTTAACGCGATATACAAACGCGCCGCTTCCTTCCTCCGGCTACGCTGCGGAGAAAATGGCGCTGTCTCGATAATCAGCAAATCGACATCGGAATCCGTCCGCGCATCACTCCGTGCCCGCGAACCAAACAGAATGATGGCCTCCGGAGAAACCTCGCGAACGATGGTATCAACCATCTGCTGCAATAAAATTTTTTCGTCAGTAGTTTCGATTGAATAGGCCATTCAGATGTCCTTATGCTATTCAATAATTACTTTCTTACTGCATGAAGTAGCCGTGCTTTTCCCAGTGGCAACCTCTCATCGAAATGACAATGCACGAACGGCGTAGCCACCTTCCGGCGCTTCTTCGACTAAAAAAATAATTTCATTGGTGTTTTTCATTGTTATGCCTTTCTCTCCAGAGTTACCCCTGACGGTAAACCGGCGTCATTGACATTAACCTGATAATCATCGAATGACCGTGGCACAGCTATGCCATCCTTGAGCCTCGGTTGAATACGTTCGAATAGACTGTAGGCAGGCGCATTGCCCAATTGACCATCATGCTTAAAAACATACAAACCGCGCGTGGCCATCTCTCCGCGAGCAGCGGAGCGATCATGCTCGAACATATTTACCAACGATTGCCAAAGCAATTCCAGATCATCTTCGTTGAATCCGGTCTGATTGGCAAGATGCGCCGAAACGAAACCGTGTGCGACATAAAGGCCGTACGGCACAGTGAATTTGCGGCCCATCGTTCGATTGTCACCGCTTTGTTTTTCCGCCTCCGCTTCGGTTGCAACTGCCATGCGGGTGATGGAGTGTTCTTGCGCCACAATGGGATCGACAGAACGTGCAAAAGTGAGTTGAACCGGGCCGCGCACTTGACCGCAGTTAGGCGCGGATTTAAGCGACATCACGGCACCGAATGTACGGATGTCGAAATACTTCTGACACATCCAATCTCTGCCCTTGCTGACTTCTTCTGCTTTGGGTTTGCGTGGCTTGACTTCCTTTAGGCATGAATTAAGGAAAGAAGTTATTTCTTTGGATAGCTTTGCTTCTTTTATCGCAGTCTTGATAGTTTTTACATCGGCATCGGCGGCCACAATAATGACGGACAAAGTCTCTTGATCGCCGTCTTGCGCTCGATATTCTTTCAGCTTGCCTGCTTCTAAGGCATGAGTAGTTTTGTCTTCATCAAACTCACCCATTTCCATCCCTTCCGGTAAAGGCAGATCATCAAACTCAGCTTGCAATTCTTTGGGTATCAATACGCGAGATTCTTTTCCCAACGAAATCCCAAGCTCTTCAAAAGCGATTGTGTGCGCTCTGCCAAGAACCGCTTTCTCCTTGACGTAAATGTCGAATGGACGTGCGCAATTTTTTGTGAGGCCAACGAAATTGCGCACCTTGCGCTTGATACAGACATCAGTGACCAACCCCTTTCCGGTTTCTGCGTCCACACGCGGTAGATTGCCTGCGTCGGGATCGCCGTTTGGGTTGCCGTCTTTCACGTCGAAAAGCAGAACGAAGTCGTAACGATTATTCAGTGCCATGATATTTATGCTCCCTTGTTGGTGGAATCGGATTATTTTGTGAAAAAGGATTGCCGCTGGTGGTAATAGCCGATGGCGAAGCGCCCTTGGTCGGGAAGGCTAAGCGTGGGTGGGAATCCGAGCGTGCCATCAAATCCGTCATTCATGATTGCACCGATGAGTTTTTCCTGATTCACCGCTTCGCCCTTATTGAGCTTGGCAATGTGGTGATTCTTCAGCTTGAGCAGTGTCGAAAAGACAGTGACAGGGGTAGCGGATGCAGCCCCATAATAGCGATCGCGGATGGTTGCGTTGATGTTGGGGCTGGCTCGTTCTTGTATATGTTCCAGCACCGCAAACAATCTCCCTAGCCGATAGGCAGGGTTGGTGTTGTTTTCGTCGAGTGACACTTTGAGTTCCTCCTTTTCAGAGCTTCGATTGATGTATGCCTTGATGAGTGCGGCACGCGGATAGTTGATTTCCTGCTCTGCTCGGATACGGCGCACAGCAGCCTGTAGCAGTGTCGCAGGGTAGGGCGAACCGGAGAGGATCGCCCGCATGGTATCGCCCGCCAAGTTGGGCGGAATGTTCTCGGACTTACCTAACGATGCGGTATTCACCAATAGCCTGAACAACGAGAGATAGCGTTTTTCGTATCCGGGGCGGACGATTTCAAGCGCATCGAAATGCTGGCGGATGCGGCCTGACAACTCCGCCACTGTGCCTACTTGCCAGAAACGGATACTGATGCGTGCCGCATTGGGTGCCAATCCCAGCACAAAAAAGCGCGTGGTGTCGTTATCTGTTGCAAAACCGCCTGTTTGCAAACTGCGATAAAGGCTTTCAACCGCTCGCGTGTTTCGATCGGGGTCATCTTTAGGCGACTCGGTGAAGATGTCTGAAAAGTTGTTTTCGAGATCATCCGGGGCTTCTGACCAAAAGACAGTTGAGGCATCGCCGACTTGCAAACGCTGCTTAGAATCTTTTCGCAACAGATGATTGATGGCTGTTGTGTAAGCAAAAGCGGCTGCATCACTAATGGGGGCATTTTCTCCTTGGCGTTGATCCTTGCCGTAAGATTCAAACGCTCGCAGATTAAAAGAAACAATGTCAGCACCTGTAGTATTGGCGTCCTTAACTCCCTTGATCGGTGGTTGCAATCGAATAGCCGGTGCTAATTCCCCTGTGATGAGGCACACCATAGGTTTTCGGTTATCCACTTTCTCTAATTCTTCCATGAGTGTTTTTACCACCGTAGGACGTTGGCAGATAAGCTCCGTATTTCCGATCAACCGAAATGCCAACCAAGGTTTAGTTTCAGAAATTTCTGCCCACTCGTATTTTGTGCCTGCTTTCACTGCTGGATTATCTGACAAGAAACTTTTCATAGCGGAAAGGCCAACATCATCGAGTTCGAGATATTGGGCAAGCCTTGCTATGAAAGCCTTCTGTTTCGTCTCGCTTCCATCCAGGCCAAAAACATATTCAGCGTTATCCCAAAGCCGATAGGCTTTAACGCCACTTGTTCGTTTTTCGCCTTGAGGTACGAGAAATGACTTGGCCCGCTTCTTCTTGCCTGTAATCGTTCGGGTGTCTTCTATTTGTACAAGATTTCCCTTGTCATCCAGAACAATGATGAAAGGAATTTCTTTCCACTCGAACCCTTGTGGAGCAATCTCGCCATCAGGGTCTTGCGTCTTGCGGTCGTAGTAGCTTTTGAGTGCCTGTAAAATCATCCCCGCACCTCCTCGCTGTTCCAGTCAGGAATTTCGATTATCCCTTTCGTCATCTGCGCATTAAAGAATCGGGGCATAGGGTCGGCAGGGTCGTTGTAATCCATGTCATAGAGCATCCAGCCGAGTCCGCGCGTTTCATCAATTGGTAAAGATTCGTTAGCATTTTTTTCGACTAGGCGGAAATCGCAGGCAAACTCGCGACAGCCGAGATATGGCTGATTGATACACTGTCCTTTCCTGGCCCGCCGCTCGAACATATTGAGAAATTTCTCCGGTGTATTGGGTTGGCGATGAAGCGGTTCTTCTTCCACATCCTGCACGACATTGTCCAGATGCGGATAGCTTGGATGATGGTCGCGTCCGGTCATTTCGAAATGGGCATATAGCCGGTATTTCACATCGCGCAAAAACAATCCGGCGCGTTGCTGGCGAAATTCTGGCTCATCTGCATAAATTCCATGATTGCTGACAGATGCCTTGCTGCCAACTTCGTTGCGTCGCACCGACACCCAGCATATCGGCGCCAGCACTTCGATCTTGGTCGGCACCCAGCGGATGGCCGGTTTCCACAGGATGGCCTCGAATAGGGCGCGCGCGGCGGATGGGGTGATGACATCGTAGCTGACCCGCTCGACTTTCATTTCCGGGCGGGTAAAACAAGCGAAGTCGCCAGCGACTTCCAGACAGTAGGTTCTTGGCATAAATCTCCCTTTCGTTTCAGTCTTCAAACCAGCAAGCTTGCCGGGTCGATAGCTACCGTATCTGCGAGCAGCAATCCGATTTGTGGATGATATAACGTGTCGCCGACTTGCGCATACATACCCGGCTGGAATTCCTCGATATCACCATCAGCAAGCAAACGATTCAAGTCATGACGATAGAGGGTAACACTGTACCGCTGGAGCTTACGCATCAACCAACGTTCAGGTCCTTTGCTACACAGCATATTGAGCAAGGCTTTGCCCTCTCTGTTATAGCCCACAAACACGGCTTGAGTTTCGCTATCATCAATCAGCCTAAATTTCTCCGCCGCGCTACGAAACTGCACTTCCAGACCGGCACCTACTTCGAGTAAATCTCCAATGCCGTGTTCATCCAAATTGGGTTTGCTCAGAAATAGGTCGAAATAACGGGCAAACTGTTTCCTTTCCAGCGGATTTTTTGGGTGGTTATGCCAGACATCTTTAGTAGCATCCTCGCCAAAGCGCAATAACCCCTTCGGTGCTGGCTTGGGAGGTACAAACACAATCACCTTACCTTTTTCCAGTTTTCCTTCACGGTTGCAGCGCCCGGCTGCTTGTGCGATGGAATCAAGTCCCGCCAGCGCACGATAGATCACTGGAAAATCCAAGTCCACTCCTGCTTCGACCAGTTGAGTGCTCACGACACGTAGGGGCTTGTTTTTCTTCAAGCGCCATTTGATATAACGAATGATCCTTGACCGATGCTGCCCACACATCAATCCAGACAAATGTATCGTGCCGCGAGGCATTCTTTGCCAGAGCTCGCGGCAATCGTTGCGGGTATTGACAATAGCAAGCACTGCATCATGCTTGCAAAGTTCTTTCGCTAAATCATCCCAACTGGTGGGTTGATTCAGGTCGGAGGGCAGTTCGACTTTCACTCGATCCAGTACAGTGTAAAGCGCATCTACATCCGCGATAATTTCGCGTACATTATCCAGGCCCCGACGTACCGTCCGGCCAAAGCTATCCTTGGTAGTATTTAATGCTGGCTGTGTAGCAGTAGAAAGTACAAAGGTTACGCGATAATGGGTGGCCAGCAAATTGAGCACATCCAGAATCGGTTGCAGAAATTCGGGTGGCAGCAATTGCGCTTCATCCAACACTACGATGCTATCCACAAGATTATGCAGCTTACGGCATCGAGAAGTTTTAGATGAAAACAGTGATTCAAACAACTGAACATTGGTAGTAACAATCAACGGAGCATCCCAGTTCTCAGTTGCAAGACGACTCTTTGCCGTCTCCTTCTTAGTTTCCAGATTGCTGTGATGTTCGATAATTGTATCTGGGTATTCCTTAAAAATATCGCGAAAAATATCCGCAGTTTGCTCAATAATGCTGGTATAGGGTATGGCGTATATGATGCGCCGTTTTCCATGATATCGAGCATGTTCGAGAGCAAAAGCCAAGCTGGATAGCGTCTTACCACCACCCGTTGGAACCGTCAGCGAAAAAATACCGGGAGGCAACGCTGCACGTATACGGCACTGCAGCAATACATCAGCTCGAATAGAATTAACCAGTGTTGGTTTTGCCGATGATGTTTTTCCACTCATGTAACGGTCAAATACAGGCAGCATTTGCATTAACGTTCTCTCGATTCTTCGCGCATCTGATTTGTCTTTATCCATGAATTCTTCAGTGTCAAGAAAGTCAGCATCCACTAGGCAAGAAAACAACATTCTCAACCACAAGGCAAAACCGTTTCTGTCGCCCAAGACTGGTGATGATGGTTTTTCTTGCTCCAACAAATCGGACGGTATTTTTTGTGCTAGAACCCGACTCAGCAGAGCCGGTTGTCCAAGCCTTACTGACAGGGCTTTTCCACCACTTTCGGATGAATACCAGTCAGGCAACCCAGCATGATGCCCTGCAATCAGGTAGGCCAAAATACGGCCATGCTTATCGAAACTGTTTATTGCATGAATAGCTCCGGCTGTGGAGTGATCCACTCTTCCTGGAGCCCCTTCAATATGGGCCTCAGCATCGTAACCACTGGCCTTTTTGATGTATTCCTGAAATTCGGCACTATACTTGCCTAAATCGTGCCAAAGACCGGCTATCTTTGCCCAATCTGCGCTACAAAATTTTTGTGCCATCTCTCCTGCACGTTTAGATACTTTAATTAAGTGCTCATCCAGCGCATGTTCTCTCCATTCACCATCCGGATCTTGGCGAACATGCGCAAGCACAATTTTCGTTTCCTTCTGTTGATTTATACTTTCCATCTCACTTCCATCTCAATCCGCTCCCACGGATTATTACTTTTTTTCAACCCTACGATCAAAGATGACTATTTCTCTTATCGATCTAGTAGTTACGAGATGGTGGTATTGTTTCTTGCGGGTATATAGCCGAGTTTTCCACCTTGCCAGTCGATGCGGACGGTGTGTTGGTCGAAGCGGCTAATGGGTTCTCGTATTAGGGTAATGGATTGGCTGATGGTGAGTCGCGGTCAGAGGGTTTCGCCGCGGTGATATTGGAATCCTATGCGGGGGAGATTTGCAGGGTTCTCCATTGTTTGGCGCCCGGCTTTGCTTGCGTCAATGCCGATAATACAAGTCTGCCGAGTAGCGTATATATGTCGCACTTTTCGTCAGTTTTTGCTTTATATCGATTACCTCGAAAACGTTCTTCAACGGATTCTTAGGGAAGCTCTGAAAAAAGTAGCGAGCAATGATCAAGCAAGGCGAAATCAGGTGAAAAAGCGCAAATTACATTGAGTAAATGAGCATTTTAGCTTGATTTCGACGCAGCTTGAACGAACGCAGTAGTTTTTCAGAATTTCCTTAGGCGATGAGACCGTGCTGCGATTACCAACAGACCGGCAATCAGCAAAGCATAGGTGGCGGGTTCGGGAATTGCTTGGATCATTTGTTGTGCCAGCAGTGCGTGACCGATGGAAGTGGGATGTATGCCATCCCAAAATAAATAGGTTGAGGGATCACATGTAGGTACGGCGCCGCAGGCATCGGTTACGTTGATTAAACCGTATTTGGCAGGATTCATCACCGTGTCGGTGATTAAGCCGAAATCATCGAAGATGGTTACGCCATGTTCCGCTGACATGCGCTCCGATAATGCGCTATTCATCATTATTGCCAAATGTTCCGCCAGCAGGGAAGCTTGCAGTCCTTCGCCTATAACTGCCGGAGATACACCGATATTTGGCACGTTCCAGACCACGATGCGTTGCGCACCTGCCGCTTGCAGTTGGTCGACCAGGGTTGAGGTTGCGTCAGCATATTGAGTTACGGTAGTTTCAATTACTGTTTCAGAGTCGCCGCCTGCTGCAATCGCCGCTAACGCATCACGCACATCATTACCGCCGCTTTCCAAGATATACAACCCATCTTGCGGTGCGATACCGCCGAAAGCGCTCAAAAACATTCCGCCTTGAGCGGTCAGGCTCGGCGGTAGGCTCGGACCATCCATGCCGGTGCGCGCACCGCCAAAGGCAAAATTGCCGCCACTCGCGAACGCGGGTTCCGCGAAAGGCGCCAATCCAATGGCATTGGCAAATGTTTTTGCCCACACGTCGCCATTCGTAAATTGTCCGGATGCGTAAGGCCTGCTGGGAATGTAATCATTGCCGGTGATCACTTGACTAGGATCGGTGCCAATGGCTAGCGCTATGTTACCTGCATCGGAAAGGCTATCGCCGAAGAAATACAGGCTTGAAAAATCACGTGCGGATACTCCCGCGGTTAATCCAGCCAAAACCACTGCAACAACAAGTTTACCAAGGTAATTCATGAGAGATCTCCTAAGGAAGCTGCTTGTAAATACATTGATACAGAATCGCGCCTTAGCGTATCATAAAGCCTTCGGAAACATCAGGCGCCGGGCAAAATTCAAACGCCTGATTCATACTGTTTATCCATTGTTTTTATCCGACTGCCGTACAATAACATGATGAAAAAAACACAGGTGACGCTTTGGTTGTTGATCACGGTATTATGTCTTCTGGCGCAGCCAGTTTTTAGTCAGCAGGTCAGGAATTTTCCGGTTGATAGCAAATTAGGTAATTTGATGGGGGTTTCTTTTCCAATCTTCACGATCAACGGCGTACAGTACCCAATGGGAGCGGGTGGACAGATTCGGGGTATCGATAATCTGATCATTCTGCCCAGTGTGGCGAACTACATCGGCATTATTCGTTATCAATTGGATGTCTCGGGCAATCTGCATCGCGTCTGGATTTTGACCCCCGATGAAGTCAAAGCGGCGGAAAACGAAGGACAGCAGATTCCGTCACCGCCAAAACGTTTTTTCTTTTTTTAATAACCTTACTAAATAATTTGTGAGTAACAAGCTCTATATTAAAACCTTTGGCTGCCAGATGAACGAGTATGACTCGGAAAAAATGGCCGATGTCCTGCACGCCGCCTACGGCATGGAACCCACTGACGATCCGGCACAAGCCGATGTCATTTTGTTTAACACCTGTTCGGTACGTGAAAAAGCACAGGAAAAAGTATTTCATGACCTGGGGCGCGTGCGACACTTGAAAGAAAGCAACCCCAATTTATTGATCGGTGTCGGTGGCTGTGTCGCCAGCCAGGAAGGCAAAGCGATTGTGAGCCGTGCGCCGTATGTGGATGTAGTGTTCGGGCCGCAAACCTTGCACCGCTTGCCGCAATTGATCGCTACCCGCAAGGCAACCGGCCGTTCACAAGTGGACATTTCGTTTCCTGAAATCGAGAAATTCGACCACCTACCGCCTGCTCGCACCGAAGGCAGCACTGCCTTCATTTCCATCATGGAAGGTTGCAGCAAATATTGCAGTTTCTGCGTGGTGCCGTATACACGCGGCGAAGAAGTTTCCCGCCCGCTGGATGATGTGCTGACAGAAATTGCCATTTTGGCGGATCAGGGCATCAAGGAAATCACCTTGCTGGGGCAAAATGTCAACGCTTACCTGGGCGTGATGGATGATGGCGAAATCGCCGATTTTGCCTTGCTGCTGGAATATCTTCACGAAATACCCGGGATTGAGCGCATTCGCTATACCACCTCACATCCCAAAGAATTCACCCCGCGGCTGATTCAGGCTTACAGCCAATTGCCCAAACTGGTCAATCACTTACACCTGCCGGTGCAATCGGGTTCCGACCGGATACTGGCGGCGATGAAACGCGGTTACAGCGTATTGGAATATAAATCCATCATCCGCAAAGTGCGCGCGATTCGCCCTGATATCTCAGTGACGTCTGATTTCATCATCGGTTTTCCGGGGGAAACCGAGGCTGATTTTGAGGCGACACTCAAATTGGTTGAAGACATGAATTTTGATGACTCTTACAGCTTTATTTACAGTGCACGTCCCGGCACGCCTGCGGCCGACTTGCCCGATGACACGCCGCAGGAAGTCAAACTGGAGCGATTGCACAAATTACAAGCGCAAATTAATCAACAATGCGCAAACATCAGTCAGCAAATGATCGGCTCAACACAACGCGTGCTGCTGGAAGGCGTCTCCAAAAAAAATGCCGATGAATTCTTTGGACGCACGGATAATAACCGCGTCGTCAATTTATCCAGCACCCCGGATCGGGTCGGTTGTTTTGTCAATGTGCGCATTACGGAAGCGCGATCGCATACCTTACGGGGTGAAATACTTGGTGAATAAAATACAGTGTTTTACTTGCAAAGTATCCCTACCACTGAGAGAATCCTACTATTGTAACTGTATCACCCAACATTGAAACCTAAACCCATCGAAATCTCTTTCACACCAGCCGATAATCAGCGATTGGCAAATTTGTGCGGCGCCTTGGATGAAAACCTCAAGCAGGTTGAAACCGCATTGGATGTAGTTATTTCACGCCGCGGCGAACATTTTAGTTTAACGGGAGAATCCGCTCAGACAAAGCTGGCTGCACAGGTGCTGCGCAATTTTTATAACCAATCGCAACATCACTTAAGTCTGGAGCAAGTTCAACTCGGCCTGATCGAAGTGATGAATCCGCAGAATACACCGGATCAAACCAATCAGCGTGATGAAATCGCAGCTACCAAGCAACCGGCATCGCCAGCGTTGCTGACACGCCGTAGCAATTTATATGGCCGCACCCCGCGCCAAGCACAGTATCTGCAACAAATCCAGGAACACGATATCACGTTTGCCATTGGCCCGGCCGGTACGGGAAAAACTTATCTTGCAGTAGCCAGTGCGGTGGATGCGCTGGAACGTGATCTGGTATCGCGTCTGATACTGGTTCGACCGGCGGTTGAAGCGGGTGAACGCTTGGGGTTTTTACCGGGTGATATGACGCAGAAAGTCGATCCTTATCTACGCCCACTGTATGACGCATTGTATGATCTAATGGGATTTGATAAAACCGGCAAGCAATTTGAACGCAACACGATTGAGATTGCACCATTGGCTTTTATGCGCGGACGCACGCTGAATCAGTCATTTATTATTCTGGACGAAGCGCAGAACACCACACCGGAACAGATGAAAATGTTTCTGACACGTATCGGTATGGGCTCTAAAGCCGTGATCACCGGTGATGTGACGCAGATTGACTTGCCCAAACACCAGAAAAGTGGATTGATCGAAGCGCAGGAAGTGCTGAAAGATATCCGCGGTATTGCTTTTACCCGTTTTCAATCGGAAGACGTTGTCAGACACCCGCTAGTGCAGCGTATCGTGAATGCTTATGAGAAACATGACCAACGCAAACAGGAATCCTGACAGCATTTTTGCATGAAGAAATCACTCAAGTTAGCAGTGCAGTACGCAACAGTCGACACAGAGATCCCTACACGGCCGCAGTTTCGCCGTTGGGTTAAAGGCGCACTAATGCAAGACGCCGAAATTGTTTTGCGGCTTGTCGATGAAACGGAAGGACGTGCGCTCAACCAGCAATTTCGTCATAAAAATTACGCAACGAACGTGTTAACCTTTGTTTATAACGATACACCACCATTAGTCGGCGATATTGTGCTATGCACACCGGTCGTCGGTCAAGAAGCACAGCAACAGCATAAGGACTTACTGGCACATTATGCACACTTGACCGTGCATGGCATTCTGCATCTGCAAGGGTATGATCATATCGAAGATGCTGAAGCCGCAGCGATGGAACAAATGGAAACACAAATACTAGCCCGGCTAGGCTACGATGATCCCTATCGAACATGACCATGCCATTTCATCTCATTCATCTCTGCCGATCTCATCAGCAAGTGAAACTTTTAACTCATTTTTCTTTTAAACCATCTCAATTAACGATACATCATGGACGAACCTCCACCTAAAAGCGGTTGGTTGGAACGATTAGGCACTTTGCTGATTCGTAAACCGGAAGACCGCGAACAACTCATTACCCTGCTGCACTCTGCCTTTAAGCGAAATTTACTGGATTCGGATGCGCTCAGCATGATTGAAGGTGTCATGCAAGTCTCTGAAATGCAGGCACGCGATATCATGGTGCCACGTTCGCAAATGGATGTTGTCGACATCAGCGAGACACCCGAAAAATTCATTCCCTTTGTCATTGAAGCGGCACATTCCCGTTTTCCGGTCACTGAAGGCTGCGAGGACGACATCATCGGCATTTTGTTGGCAAAAGACTTATTGCGTTATTATGCTGCCCCGGAAGAATTCAATATCCGTGATATGTTACGGCCCGCGGTCTTCATCCCGGAATCCAAACGATTGAATGTCTTACTCAAGGATTTTCGCAGCAATCGCAATCACATGGCCATTGTCGTCAATGAATATGGAGATATCGCCGGTCTGGTGACGATTGAAGATGTATTGGAACAGATCGTTGGGGAAATCGAAGACGAATATGATTTTGACGAAGAAGAAGCCAATATTGTGATGGAATCTGACGGGCTTTATCGTGTCAAGGCGATTACCGAGATCGGAAACTTCAATGAAGTGCTCGGTGCAAACTTTGATAATGACGACTACGATACCGTCGGCGGGTTGGTACTCAACAAGTTTGGCCGTTTGCCGGTGCGACACGAATCAGTTGTTATCGATCACTTTAAATTTACCGTACAACGCGCCGATAGCCGCCGCTTGCATATGCTCAAGGTTGAGAAAATCACTGCAGCGCCGGAAACTGTTCAGGAATAAACCTCACTCATCGCACTAAATAACCGTCTATCGCTCGGTACATGCCTAAAATCACCACCCGCTCTTATGATTCAAGTATCTTCGAAACACTCAGTGGCGATGGATTATCGCCCGTACTGGCACGTATTTACGCCGCACGCGGCATTGAAAATGCCCATCAACTTGAAACCGAATTAGCGCACCTGATTCCGTTCGAACAATTCAAAAACATTGCTTTGATGGCAGCCCTGCTTGCCGATGCTATCGCGGCAAGAAAGCGCCTATTGATTGTGGCTGATTATGATTCGGATGGCGCGACGGCATGTGCCGTCGGCATACGCATTTTGCGAAAATTTGGCGCTATTGTTGACTACCTGGTACCGAATCGTTTTGAATTCGGTTATGGATTGACCCCGGAGATTGTGCATCTGGCGCACACCACCAAGCAACCTGACATCCTGATTACCGTCGATAATGGCATTGCCAGCGTTGATGGCGTCGATGAAGCTAATCGACTGGGTATGCAAGTATTGATCACCGATCATCACCTACCCGGCGATACCTTGCCCGCAGCAACCGCCATTATCAATCCCAATCAGCCGGACTGTCCTTTTCCCAGCAAGAGCATCGCCGGTGTGGGGGTTATTTTTTACCTGATGCTGGCACTGCGTGCCGAGTTACGCCAACGCGGCACCTTTACAACCAAAGGTCAGGAACCCAATCTCGCCAGTTTTCTCGATCTGGTCGCATTGGGAACCGTCGCGGATGTCGTCAAACTGGATAACAACAACCGCATTCTGGTACAACAAGGTTTACAGCGTATCCGCAAAGGACGGGGTTGTGCGGGCATCAATGCGCTGATGCAAGTGGCGCGACGGGATTATCAGCAAATATCCACTTACGAGCTGGGCTTTATGCTGGGACCACGATTGAATGCAGCCGGACGCCTGGACGACATGTCGCTGGGCATCGAATGCCTGATTACCGATGATGCAGCGTATGCAACACAAATTGCCCAACAATTGGATGAATTGAACCGGCAACGCCGGGAAATCGAATCCACCATGCAGGAAAGTGCGTTACTCAAGCTGGAGGACACGCTCCTAAGCCAGCAATCGAAAATCCACACAGCTTATAGCATTTGCCTGTTTGACCACGACTGGCATCAGGGTGTCATTGGCATTCTTGCCTCGCGCATCAAAGACAAATATCACCGCCCAGTCATCATCTTTGCACCCGGCAATGAAAATGAAATGAAAGGCTCCGGGCGATCCATCCATGGCTTTCACTTGCGCGATGCACTGGATCTGGTTGCTAAGCGTCATCCTGAGCTGATACTCAAATTTGGCGGTCACGCAGCAGCCGCTGGCTTGACGATCAACACGGATCATTTTGAAAAATTCTGCGAGGTTTTTGAACAAGTGGCACAAACCCTGCTAACGCCTACCGATTTAACGCGCGTGATTGAGACGGATGGCGATCTGGAAGTTTCTGAAATTAACATGGAATTAGCGGAATATATCAATCAACAGGTGTGGGGACAAGGTTTTCCACAACCCGCATTCAATGCTCGATTTGTTGTCGAAAGCCAGCGGATCGTGGGTGAAAAACACTTAAAACTCAAATTAAGAAAACTGGATCCCACTATCGAAGATCAGGCACCGCGGAAATCAGCCGAATCGTACGATGGCATTTTGTTTTTCCATCATGATCCGCTACCCGATTGCATTGATGCGGTTTATCGACTTCAGGTCAATGAATATAATGGCAAATCCACGCTACAATTTTTACTTGAGCATTGGTCCGAACCGGATAGTCAGGTGAGCAACAATGAACACTGAATTCATGCTGAATGGAGAACTCGCTGCTTTACCCCATTTTGTGACCAGCCTGGCGATTGGCTTACTCATCGGACTGGAGCGCGAGCGCAACCCAGGTTCCCGGGCAGGCCTCAGAACATTCGCACTGGTGGCACTATTTGGCACATTGGCCGCAATGCTATCGGAAAAGGCCAACACGACAGGATTTATACTGGGTGGCCTGCTCATTGTCGGCCTGATGACGATTGCGGCTTATTTTCGTGCCAAAGATGACAGCGTCGATCCGGGTACCACCACGGTCGCCGCTATTCTCATATGCTATGGATTGGGAGCGCTCGTCTGGTATGGCAATGGCACACTGGCCATCATGCTGGCCATTATCACCACGGTATTGCTGTACTTCAAGACGGAACTGCACGGCATTACCCAAAAACTGAGCCAGCGGGATTTAATTTCCGTGCTGCAGTTTGCGGTGCTGACTTTCATTATTCTGCCGATACTGCCGGACAAGAATTATGGCCCGTATGAGGCGATTAATCCTTATCAAATCTGGCTAATGGTGGTATTGATCTCAGGTGTAAGTCTGGCAGGTTATGTGGCATTGCAACTCATCGGTCCGCGCCATAGCGCAATATTGGGCTTATTTGGCGGCTTGGTTTCCAGCACCGCCACAACACTGGTATACGCCCGTCGTAGCGCTGAAAGCCAGAGTTTTATACCACTCGCCGTCGTTGTCATCCTGATAGCCAATCTGACTGTGTTGATCCGCCTGGCGATCATCAGCGCGGTGGCCTCCCCCTCCTTATTGCCGCAATTGCTACCCATTCTAGGTAGTGGTTTCCTGCTGGGATCAGGCGTCACAGCTTATTGGTGGTATCAATTAAACCAGCAACATGAATTACCCATACCGGAAACCAAGAATCCAACCGAAATTCGCACAGCAACGGCTTTCGGACTGATCTATGGTATCGTGCTGTTTTCTGCAGCTTGGCTATCGGACATTGCCGGCAGCAGCGGATTGTATGCCGTCGCGCTGATCTCCGGCCTGACGGATGTCGATGCCATTACGTTATCAAGCCTGCGTTTATATGAACTGGGAAAATTGGAAGCAACCGCAACCGTGACAGCAATCTCCCTTGGCATACTATCCAATATTAGTTTCAAGCTGGGACTCTTATTCTTTTTCGGCAACGTTTTACTGGCAAAACAGTGCATCGCAGGCATGTTTGCAACAGCCAGCGGGATTGGTGTGGCGCTTCTGTTTTTTATCTGATGAACAACACACTGGCCATTCATCAGCAATCCATACCGCCCGGTTGTCAGGTCACGATTGACCTACCGTTACCACGGCTGACTACCCAAACCCAAGTCACCATGCCCATCCATGTCATACGTGGCAAGAAATCGGGTCCGAGATTATTGGTGTGCGCAGCCATTCATGGTGATGAGTTAAACGGCGTTGAAATTATCCGGCGGCTGTTAAAACAACCCGTTTTGAATCAACTCTGCGGTGATCTGATCGCAGTACCGATGGTCAATGTTTACGGCATCATCCACAACACCCGCTATTTGCCCGACCGACGCGACTTGAATCGATCATTCCCCGGATCAAAAAAAGGCGCACTGGCCGAGCGATTAGCCGAATTATTCATGTCCGAAGTCGTCACAAAATGCACCCACGGCATTGATCTGCACACCGGCGCAATCCACCGTAGCAACCTGCCACAAATTCGCGCAAATCTGGATCATCCTGAAACCCTGGCACTGGCAAAATCCTTTAATGCGCCGGTATTGCTGAATGCAGGTTTGCGCGATGGCTCGTTGCGGCAAGCAGCCACGCAAGCGGGTATCCCGATACTCCTTTATGAAGGCGGCGAAGCCTTACGGTTCGATGAAACCGCAATTCGCACCGGGCTTCAGGGAATTCTCGCTGTCATGCATTACCTCAACATGTTAACCGCTGAAAAAACCCATAAACCTGCGCTCATAGAACCATTTATTGCACATCACAGTCAATGGATTCGCGCGTCCGGCAGCGGCATTTTCAGTGCCACAAGACTTTTAGGTGAATCTGTCCAATGCGATGATGCCTTGGGCGTCATCAACAACCCGTTTTCCAGCCGGGAAATCCCTGTCATCGCACCCTGCAATGGCTTAATTATCGGCCGATCCGAATTACCGCTAGTGCACGAGGGGGATGCGATTTTTCACGTTGCGCAGCTTGGAATTGATCACAAATAGCCGGATAACAATCTCTGATAAACTAAGCAAATTTCACTCATCAGCACGCTGTCGTTACAGGAAGCCAAAGACAGCTCCGCGATCGAGAACATTATCACGACGCATGACGATTTGTACCGTAGCGATAGCACCGCAAAACTTTTTGTCAACGTTGCGGCGAAAGAAGTGCACAACTACGCCAATGCCTTGCACTATGGTTTCCAGCAGGTCAAAGTGCACGGCTTATTGATCAATAACGATATCCTGCATATTCAGGCGACCATCGAAGAAAACAGCGCGGGTTTCCGCAAATTGCCTGGCACCGCGCTGAAAAACGATCTCACTGACGCAACCGTTTACATCCCACCGCAACATGCCGATGAAATTATCGCTTTGATGACTAATCTGGAACATTTCATCAATGACGATAATCTGTGCGATTGGGATCCGCTCATCAAAATAGCAGTGATCCATCATCAATTTGAAAGCATCCATCCTTTTTATGACGGCAATGGCAGAACCGGTCGCATTATCAACATCCTGTATCTGGTCAAACAAGGACTGCTCAAAATACCCGTGCTATATCTAAGCCGGTATATCAACCAGAACAAGAGCGATTACTATCGCCTGCTGCAAACTACCCGTGATACGCACAACTGGCAACCTTGGTTGATGTTCATGCTTGAAGGTGTTGAACAAACCGCCAAGCAAACAGTGGCACTGATTGAAGGTATTAAGGTAACCATGCAGACATTCAAACAAAGAATACGCAGCGAATTACCCAAGATTTACACCCAGGATTTGCTGAACAATATTTTTCGCCATCCGTACACTAAAATCGATTTTGTCATGGTGGAGCTGAATGTCAGTCGTATTACCGCGACACGCTATTTGGATGAACTTATCGGCATTGAGTTACTGGAAAAACGCAAGATAGGCCGTGATAATTACTACATCAACACTGCCTTGTATGATTTGCTGAGTAACGTACATAAAAAATAACAAAAATCTATACATATCTGGGAAACATGTATAGAAAATTGCCGATTTCTATACATATCTAAAGAACATATATAGAAAACTGACCATGGAGAAACCGTAATGGCGTGCACGAAACCATATGGACAAACAAATGCCGCCGCTGGTGCGGTACCGCGCAAGAAGATAAAGAATTCCGGGATATCGGCTATGTGAAATCACACCGATGTCAGTAAAAGTTTACTGAATATGCCCCATTTCAGACTCATCTTCATCCCGAAAGATTTGTTGTGTCTGTATAAACATGATTAAAATTCAAACAGATAACTTCCCATTCAACAACTCCAGCGTCCCACCGGTTTCCGTATGACGAATACGCGCAATCCCACCATTGCTGATTTTGATTCGATACAAACCAACCGGAGAGGCATGCACTGTTTTTGCAATAATGGCGCGCATCACACCGGCGTGCGCGACGATCAGCAAATGGCTGCCTTGATAATGTTCGATGGTTTCTTCGTAGGCTGAACCAATTCTCCGGATAAAATCGTCGAGTGGTTCTGCGCCTAGAGGTCGAGAGTTAATCGGATCTTTCAGGAAATCCTGATATTCAGCAGCTCGGCCAATCTTGACTTCATCGTGATTCAAGCCTTCCCATGCACCGAATCCGACTTCCTTAAAACGCGGTTCAATCGTGACATCAATGCCGTAACGTTCCCCCAATGCGTGTGCGAACGCACGGCAGCGTTGCAACGGGGAGGTGATGATGTGATTCCATGCATTGTATTCGCCAACAGCATGCCACATTTGCGACCATCCTTTTTCGGTGAGCGGATCATCGATGCTGTGGCCGCGATAACGACGTCCGCCAATCGGTTCGCCATGGCGGATCAGATCAATCACAGTTTCTGTCATAAAAGAATTTGAGTAAGCAAGGATTAGGCTGGAATGACTGCCGGAGCAAAACTAGAAACGCCCCAATTTAACTTCTGAACCGCCGGTTTTCTCGATAATTGCCAGCGCGATATTGACATATTCAGCAAATTCCAGCGCATCTTCGTCGGCAATCGGTGTTGCTAGTACAAAATCCGCATGCTTACGTGCTTCGCCTCTCTTACCTTCGTCATACAATAATTCAGCGTAAAAAGCACGAGTGATAACATCCTGGGGAAAGAGATCATGCGCCCGCTTGAGGTACATTAGCGCTTTCTGGTTACTGCCAAAGCTGATGGGGAATCCCGGTAATTTGTGATACATGCGCCCCAACGCCCGATGCGCCCCGGCATTCTCATACC
Source organism: Nitrosomonas sp. (assembly GCA_017984435.1). GTDB lineage: Bacteria > Pseudomonadota > Gammaproteobacteria > Burkholderiales > Nitrosomonadaceae > Nitrosomonas. The sequence continues at coordinate 70,385 of JAGNZK010000009.1, forward strand.
GTTCATCCAGTGCAACCACTTTCAGTAACATTTTTTCCATTGGCCGAATCATTCGCAGTGCATTCAAGACACCACTATCTTCAGCCATTTTCCCCATTGCTGCCGCTTTCCAGAAAAGACCACGCACATCATTGGCATTCAAAGCCAACGCCTGATCGGCGATTGCCACGCAACTTTCAAACAGTCGAGCACGACGATCTTTGTCAAGTTCGAGTTGTGCCTGCATAAACTCCAGACGGGAAAGCTCGGCGATGGCGGCAGACTCCCGGGAATTTCGCGTAAGTTCGCGAAACCAGTCGATAGTTTCCATCAGCAGCGGCGTATCAATGGCATAGCGCCACACAGCCGATTCAATTCTCTGTTTATTTTCCGTAGTCAACAAAGTGGGAGAAACGCTTTGCGCAAAAGCCGATCCCGTGAGACAAGCTATCGCAATCACCCAGTATGTAGACTGGATAAATTTTCGTTTCAGTTGTTGTATATTTAATTTCATGAAAGTGCTCATGTTCAATCCATTCAATAAATTGTTTCTCGGTTTAATATTCTACGATAAATATCAGTCTTTTTAAGACAATCGCATTTAGAATACTGTGATTTAACTCACATTCAAACCGTGAATAAAATGGAAATTTAACGCCAATTGATTAACCGTACAGAAATCTATACCTTGGTCTGTTCAACAAATGGGAAATAGTTAGAAAGAAAATCACAAAAAACAATGTAACTTATATCTCATAATTATGAGTATCCGCCTTGCGGATTATCCGCTTACTCCGTTTCGCTATCGCTTTATTGCACTGATGCAAAATAAAAGATGACATAAAACTAGCCTATAATGTGCGATTTTTAATCAAAATCCGTCTCACAATGCATCACTTTCCGGCATTGCAAGATAGATATGCTTATCACATGCAACGACAGCACACCTTACCCGCACCCGGCACCGTATCCCGTTACGCCGATTTCGATGGCTCCAGCGATGCGCTGTTTCTCGCGCAACTGGGGCAACAGGCAAAACCGATCACCATCATCACCGCCAATGCGCTGGATGCGCAAAGGTTGCTGGAAGAAATTCCTTACTTTGCGCCGGAACTCAAGGCACATTTGCTCCCGGATTGGGAAACGCTGCCCTACGATACGTTCTCGCCGCATCATGATCTGGTTTCGGAACGGCTCGCGACCCTGTATCAGGTGATGAACCGTGCTTGCGATGTGCTGATTGCGCCATTGACCACAGCGCTTTACCGCATGCTGCCACGCGAATATCTCGCCGCGCACACTTTTTTTCTCAAACAAAAAGAAGTGCTGGATCTGGCAGGATTGCGCAATCAATTGACTTTGGCGGGCTACTCGCATGTCACGCAAGTTTTCTCGCCGGGCGAATACAGCGTGCGCGGCGGTTTGATTGATTTGTTTCCGATGGGCAGTCCGCTGCCGTATCGCATCGATTTACTGGATAACGAAATCGACACCATTCGCACGTTTGATGTCGATACGCAACGCAGCATTTATCCAGTTAAGGAAATCCGCTTGCTGCCAGCGCGTGAATTCCCGTTGGATGAAGCCGGGCGCACCTGTTTCCGCGGTAATTTCCGCGAGAAATTCGAAGGCGATCCATCCAAAAGACAGATCTACAAAGATATCAGCAAAGGCCTGACGCCTGCCGGTATCGAATATTATCTGCCGCTGTTCTTTGAACAGACTGCAACATTGTTTGATTACTTGCCGGAAAACACCTTGGTCTGTCTGCATCAGGATGTCCGTCCGATCATCGACGAATTCTGGCGCGATACCCAGTCACGCTATCAACTGTTACGCGCTGATATTGAACGCCCCCTGTTACCGCCGCATGAATTATTCTTATCCAGCGATATTTTCTTCGGCAAGTTAAAACCCTATGCGCGCGTTGAAATCTTATCCAATGGACAGGATCTGAAACTGACCGCGCCAAAAGCGAGCCAGCCGCTACCATCCGTCCAAGTCAATCGACATGCAGAGAATCCGCTGGAAAAACTCGCCGCATTTGTCGCCGGTTTTTCCCGATCCGGCGGGCGCGTTGTATTGCTGGCGGAAAGTATGGGACGGCGCGAACTCATCGCCGAGTACTTGAATCAATATGATCTGCACCCGGACAGTTGCCAGGATTACGCACAGTTTCTGGATAGTCCTCATCCTTTTATGCTGAGTGTTGCGCCTGTGCACACGGGTTTTATTCTGGAACAGGCACAGCTCGCGTTTATCACCGAAAGTGAGCTGTACTCGACACATGTTTATGGCCGACGAGAACGTGAATCGCGTAAAACCACGTCAACCGACAACATTCTGCGCGATTTGTCGGAAATCAAACCGGGCGATCCGGTGGTGCATGAACAGCACGGCATCGGTCGTTATCTCGGCTTGGTCAGCATGGATGTGGGCGAAGGTGAAGACGGCGAGCTGAGTGAATTTTTATCTCTGGAATATGCAGGTGGCGACAAACTGTACGTACCGGTTTCACAACTGTATCTGATCGGCCGCTACAGCGGCGCCGCACCGGAATCGGCGCCGTTGCACAAATTAGGCAGCGGCCAGTGGGACAAAGCCAAGCGCAAAGCCATGCAGCAGGTGCGCGACACGGCGGCGGAATTGCTGAATCTGTATGCCCAACGTGCCGCCCGTGAAGGCCATATCTTTGAGCTCAGGCAACATGATTACGACGCTTTTGCCGAGGGATTCGGTTTTGAGGAAACTGCCGACCAAGCGGCGGCGATCAAAGCGGTGATTGAAGACTTAACGTCCGGGAAACCGATGGACCGGCTGATCTGCGGCGATGTCGGATTCGGCAAAACCGAAGTAGCATTACGCGCAGCTTTTATTGCCGTAGCCGACGGCAAGCAAGTTGCCGTGTTGGTCCCCACCACGTTGTTGGCGGAACAGCATTTTCAGAACTTCTCCGACCGCTTTAGTTTGATCGCCGATCAATGGCCAGTCAAAATCGCCGAATTATCGCGCTTCCGCTCCGCCAAGGAACAGACACTGGCATTGGCCGGACTGGCCAAAGGTGAAATCGACATTATCATCGGCACGCACAAATTGATTCAGAAAGATGTGCATTTCAAGAATCTGGGATTGGTCATCATTGACGAAGAACACCGCTTTGGCGTACGGCAAAAGGAACAGCTGAAAAAATTGCGCGCTGAAGTCGATGTGCTAACCCTCACCGCCACGCCAATTCCGCGCACATTGGCGATGTCACTGGAAGGTTTGCGTGATTTCTCCATCATCGCCACCGCACCGCAACGCCGCCTGGCCATCCGTACCTTTGTCAGCAGTTTCTCGATGGGCATCATCCGTGAAGCTTGTTTGCGCGAATTGAAACGCGGCGGACAGATCTATTTTCTGCACAATGAAGTCAACACAATTCAGTTGATGTATGAAAAACTTGCCGGTCTTTTACCCGAAGCGCGCATCAATATCGCACACGGACAAATGCCGGAACGCGATCTGGAACATGTCATGCGCGATTTTTACCAGCAACGTTTCAACATTCTGCTATGCACCACCATCATTGAAACCGGCATCGACATCCCCAGTGCCAACACGATCATCATGAACAACGCGCATAAATTCGGCCTGGCACAATTGCATCAACTGCGTGGCCGGGTAGGCCGTTCGCATCACCAAGCTTACGCGTATCTGCTGACGCCACCGGAAGAAGCGCTCGGCGCGCAAGCCAAGAAACGCTTGGAAGCGATTCAGGCGATGGAAGAACTCGGTTCTGGGTTTTATCTGGCCATGCATGACCTGGAAATCCGCGGTGCCGGTGCAGTACTGAGCGAATCGCAAAGCGGCGAAATGCAAGAAATCGGTTTCAGTTTATACAGCGCCATGCTCGATACCGCGATCCAGTCGCTGAAACAGGGGCGCGAACCGGATATGCAGCACCCATTGGGCGTCGCCACCGAAATCAACCTGCATGTGCCGGCGTTATTACCCGAAGATTACTGCCACGACATCCACGAACGCTTGGTACTGTACAAGCGCATGGCTAATTGCAACGATGACGATCAGCTTGATGATATGCAACGCGAATTGATCGACCGTTTCGGCCTGCTGCCCAACCCCGCCCGCGCCCTGCTCGACTGCCATCGCCTGCGCATCGCCGCCAAGCCGCTCGGCATCACCCGAATCGACGCCAGCTCTGAAAGCATTCAAATCCAATTCATTCCAAATCCACCGGTGAATCCGGCGGAAATCATCAAACTGATTCAAAGCAGTCGCGAATACTCGCTCTCCGGTCAAGACCGGCTGAAAGTTCAGGTGCAGATCGAGGATGTGAATAAGCGGGTGATAAGGGTTAAGGAATTGATTCAGAAGTTGGGTGGGAATAACTGAAGCATCGATTTGTCTACAGTTACAGTAAAGCTAAACTGCCATTTGAACTGCATGGCTATATAAGATCAAAATTAAATTGCAAAAAACAAAAATCCATCCTATCATGACACTCAATGAATTTCATTGACATTACAAAATTAAGGTAAAGAATCTGAAATGAGCCAGATATCTGCAAGACTATCGGATGAATTGGTCGCAGCCCTTGATGAAGCTGCGACAAAATTACACCGAACGCGCGCCGATGTAATCAGACAAGCTGTAGAATATTATCTTGATGATTTTGAAGATATCTCCCTTGCCGTGAAAGCTTTACAAGATCCAGCAGATCCAATTCTGGATTGGGAAACTGCAAAGCATGATCTACTCCGTCAGCATTAAGCAAAGTGCACTCAAATCGTTAAAAAGCATCGCACGTGAAGATCGATTGCGTATCATTGAAGCCATTGATCAACTCAAGATTAACCCCGCAGCTGGCGGTGTACTAAAAGGCGAATATTCTGGGCTGCGTCGTATTCGAATTGGTTCGTATCGTGTCGTGTACGAGGTACATGACGAGAAATTGACGGTACTCGTCATTCGCATCGGTCATCGTCGTGAGATTTACCGGTAAATTTGATGATAGCAATCACACGGCATATGCTTATTTATCATGTTCTTAGTTACACACCAATTGATGTCAATACAGATAAATCCAAATGAACCATCCTGATATCCGCTGGCAGCAGCGTTTTGCCAATTACAAAAAAGCGATGCTACAGCTGCAAAGTGACCTGGTCAAGTAAAACCGGACACCCCAGTTAAGCTGCTTTTATCGATTTTGCTGCTTCTGCTTCATATTGGTTTGGGCTTTTGTAATCCAGGTATGAATGCAGTCTCTGGCTGTTATAAAATAC
>JAGNZK010000048.1 GCA_017984435.1 Nitrosomonas sp.
AAAGCCAGCATTCGCGCCAAGGTTGAGCATCCCTTTCATGTCGTAAAGAATCTATTCATGCATCGCAAAACCCGCTACAAAGGAATGGCCAAAAATAATGCTCAGATGTTTTCACTGTTTGGGCTTGTCAACTTGCTGCTGGCTCGCCGGTGGTTATGCAGCTCTGACAGCCAGATTGCGTCTTAAAGACAAGATATCAGCGAAATAAAGCAAGAAATAGCGCGATTCAAGCCAGAATATCGCAAATCTTAACCCAATATCCCAAAACCGCTCGCTTTGCCCTTGGGGTGCGGTGAATTAATCAGTGTTTCCTTAGTTTTCTTTTTTTTAACTGTCTTGTGATCCACTATCTGTGTTTCGGTAGGTAATGGTAATATATGTATTTTCTCGGTTTCCAAAAAATTTTAAAGGATTGGTATCACCATGTTTTCTCAGAAACATACGATAGAAAATGTCGACCCAGAAGTATGGCAAGCGATTAAAGGCGAGGTGCAACGCCAAGAAGAATATATCGAATTAATTGCATCGGAGAATTATGCAAGTCCTGCTGTTATGCAGGCGCAGGGTTCCGTTCTAACCAATAAGTACGCTGAAGGTTATCCGACTAAACGCTATTACGGTGGTTGTATGTATGCCGATCAGGTGGAGCAACTGGCGATTGATCGCTTAAAAGCACTCTTTGGTGCTGAATATGTCAATGTGCAGCCACATTCCGGTTCCCAAGCTAATGCGGCAGTTTATTTATCTGTGCTGAAACCTGGCGATACCTTGCTGGGCATGTCGTTAGCGCACGGCGGTCACTTGACGCATGGTTCCAGCGTTAGTATGAGTGGAAAAATTTTCAATTCAGTTTCGTATGGGTTACATCCGGAAACTGAGGTGCTTGACTATGATGAAGTGGAACGATTAGCTCATGAACATAAGCCAAAAATGATTGTTGCGGGTGCTTCGTCTTATGCACGAGTCATTGATTGGAAACGTTTTCGCAAGATTGCCGATGCGGTGGGTGCCTACCTGTTCGTCGATATGGCGCATTACGCTGGATTGGTAGCTGCCGGTTTTTATCCCAATCCGGTGGGCATTGCGGATTTTGTGACGAGTACTACGCACAAAACGCTACGTGGTCCACGTGGCGGTATTATTATGGCTAAGCCTGAACATGAGAAAGCACTGAATTCCGCCATTTTTCCACAAACCCAAGGTGGTCCTTTGATGCATGTGATCGCGGCTAAAGCAGTTGCATTTAAGGAGGCTGCCACTAAAGAGTTTAAGGATTATCAAGAACAGGTTATCGAAAATGCGCGTGTCATGGCAAAGGTACTCACCAATCGAGGTTTGAGAATTGTGTCCGGTCAGACAGATTGTCATATGTTCCTGGTTGATTTGCGTGCGATGAACCTGACGGGTAAACAGGCAGAGGAATCGCTTGAATTGGCACATATTACGGTTAACAAGAATGCCATTCCCAATGATCCGCAGAAACCATTTGTCACCAGCGGGATTCGTGTCGGTTCGCCAGCAATAACCACGCGAGGTTTTAAAGAGCTGGAAGCAGAACAATTGGCCAACCTGATTGCCGATGTGCTTGCTGCACCTGAAGATTCGTCAGTGTTGTCACGCGTGGCTACTGAAGCGAAACGATTGTGTGCAAAATTTCCAGTTTATGGATAGCAAGGCTGAATAGTGACTGGAATGATGCGTTCAGCTGATTATCGCTGGCTTAGCCTGGTATGAAATGTCCTTTTTGCAACGCAGATGATACGAGTGTGATCGATTCACGGGTGAGCGAGGATGGGCAAAAGATACGTCGGCGGCGGCGTTGTCAAGCGTGTGACAAACGTTTCACAACTTATGAAACCGTCGAATTACGTTTGCCTCAGGTTGTAAAACATGATGGTAGCCGGACGGAATTTGACCGGAATAAATTGCTGACGGGGTTTAAGCGGGCGCTTCATAAGCGTCCGGTTCCTACCAGTTATGTGGATGCTGCAATCGACCGCATTGTGCAGAAATTTCTGGGTACGGGAGAACGTGAGGTTTCATCGCGCAGCATTGGTGAAAGTGTGATGCAAGAGCTTTATCAGCTCGATCAAGTTGCTTATATCCGGTTTGCATCCGTTTATAAAAGCTTTCAGGATGTGGATGATTTTCGTGATGCCATCAAAGAAGTGCAAAAGCCACCTCAGTAATTGCGATCGAAGAAAACATAATAAATCAGTCCGGTCTGGTGGTTATTTTGTCATTTACCATTGGTGATGTGACTGGATTTTAATCACAATCATATGCAACATCCTTAAATGTTTTCTCCCACTGATTATGACTTCATGTCAGCCGCGTTGCGATTGGCCGAAAAGGGGCTCTACAGTACAACGCCCAATCCGCGCGTTGGGTGTGTAATCGTTCGGAATGAACAGATAGTTGGGAGCGGTTGGCATGAATGGGCTGGACAACCACATGCGGAAATTAATGCATTAAATGCAGCTGGTGAAGCAGTACGTGGTGCAGCCGCTTATGTTACGCTGGAGCCTTGTAGCCATTATGGACGTACACCGCCATGTGCCAATACCCTGATTGATGCGGGTATTGCCAGGGTCGTCATCGCTATGGAAGATCCTAATCCGATGGTATCCGGGCGTGGTTGTGCATTATTGCAACAAGCTGGCATTTCAGTACAGACAGGCCTATTACAAGCAGAAGCGCATGTGCTGAATGTGGGGTTTGTCACCCGCATGATTCATAAGAAACCATGGATCAGATTAAAAACTGCGGCAAGCCTGGATGGCAAGACTGCGTTGAATAATGGCGCCAGTCAATGGATTACCGGTGAAGCGGCACGACAGGATGGACATCGCTGGCGAGCACGTTCATGCGCTATTATGACGGGTATCGGTACCGTGAAATCCGATAATCCGCAATTGACGGTACGTCACGTCCAAACATCTCGTCAACCCAAGAAAGTCGTTGTGGACAGTCATTTGGCCATTCCATTGGATGCGAAATTGCTGCAAGGCGGAGAGGTGTTTATTTTCACTGCCAATAGCGATAATCAGGAGAAAAAAGAGGCTCTCAGCAGGCGAGGTGCTCAGGTCATTGTTTTATCCAATGCCGAAGGTGCGGTTGATCTGGAGAAAATGATGACGATGCTGGCGACTGATTTTGGAATGAATGAAGTGTTGGTGGAAGCCGGGAGCGGATTGAATGGCGCTTTAGTGAACGCAGGATTAGTGGATGAGATGGTTATTTTTCTTGCGCCTCATTTGCTTGGTAACAATGCGCAAGGGATGATAAATTTGCCTGAATTGGTGCATCTTGAACAAAAGAAAGCACTTGTAATTCAAGACCTGCGTATGGTCGGGCAAGATATTCGGATTGTTGCGAGATTTCTATAACAGGGATTTTTATTCGCGATGCGGTCTTTTAGCAAGCTTGCGCTGCAAAGTACGGCGATGCATGTTCAAGATTCTTGCGGTAACCGATATATTGTTGTCATTTTCCGTAAGGATGCGTTGAATATATTCCCATTCCAGTCGACCTACCGATAGAGGATTTGCACTAATAGGTATGCCGGATTCGCCGACGGTACGTTCAAAAGCAGCCATGATCTCATCGGCATCAACCGGTTTGGCGAGATAATGCGTAGCACCGAGCTTGATAGCCTCAATCGCCGTGGCGATACTGGCATAACCCGTCAACATGACAATGCGTGTACCTGGATCCAGGGTTTTCAATTTCTCAACTAGAACCAATCCGGATTCACTGGATAACTTCAGATCAACAATTGCATACTCCGGTGTTGAAGTTTCAACCAGATTTAACGCATCTTCAATCGTATGTGCACATGTTACGCAGAAACCGCGCTTTGTCATGGCTTTTGCCAGTACATCACAAAAAACGATATCGTCATCGGTAATGAGTAAACTGGGAGACTCATTGCTATCGATAAATGAAGACTCGGTCATGACATTATCCTATCAACGGTAAAACGACTTGTGTACAGGCTCCGCCCTGTTCAAGATTAAACAGGCGAACACTGCCGCCAAAGCGCTCAATATTGGCGTTCGCCAGAAATAAGCCAATACCAAAGCCTTGGCCTGGCGTTTTACTGGAGAAGAAAGCTTCGCCGGCACGTTGCATGGCTTCTGCCGATAAACCTTCACCGTCATCAATAATCTCAAGATGTAGCATCAAATTATCCCAGCTGCTCTTGATCTCAATACATTTTGAAGAGGCATCGGCAGCGTTATTAAGTAGATTTAAGATGGACTGACTCAATAATTGATTGTCCATAATCTTGGGAGCAGGTTGTGTACCTGTACTATGATAAGTAAATTTAACAGAGGGGCGTATCAGCTTCCACTTATCAAGAATCTGGCGCAGAAATTCATCGACAGGTAGTTCACTGCCATGTTCAGCTCGGGTTTGACCTGCTTTCGCCAGTAATTGAGTTAAAGTTTGCTTGCAGTGAGTGATCTGGTCTCGCAGGATACGAATGTTGTTTTGGAATTCACTATCTTGTGTGTATTCCTGCTGTAATTCTCTGGTTACGACAGCCATAGTTGAAAGGGGCGTGCCAAGTTCATGCGCGGCCCCGGCTGCCAGTGTTCCCAGAGCAATGATTTGTTCATTGCGTAACGCATGTTCCCGTGCTTTAGCAAGATCTTGATCTCGATCCCGGATAGAGGCACTCATTCTAACGACAAACCAGGCGATGATGACGGTGCTTAATACAAATGCCAGCCACATACCTGAAACATGTACTGTAAATTCAGTGAGGTGATTGTTGTGGTCGTGGGGTAATGGTATATAGTTAAATAATAAAAATGTATAACATCCGATCGTAATAATAGCCATGACCCATGTATAGCGCCAAGGTAGCGTGGCAGCAGCAATCGTCAGAGGCAATAGATAGAGTGAGATAAATGGATTGGTTGATCCGCCACTGAAATACAGTAACGTGCTGAGCGCTAATACATCGATGAGTAATTGCAAAAAGAATTCTATATGGGATACCGGCCATTTGCGGTGTAAGCGTATCCATGTCAATAGATTTAACAGCGCAAGTAATACAACAACAGAGATCATCTGCGTCCAAGGAATTACTATATCGATAGTCCAATACACTAACGCAAATGTCAGGCACTGAGCAGAGATGGCAATGTTGCGGAGCAGGAATAAGCGTTGTAAATTTTTGCTAAGCGGTGATTGACTGAGGTCACTGAACATAATGAAAGGGAGCTTAAATTTTTAGCTTGGTTAACAATAGAACATTAGCTTAAATTTTCTTATATAGCCATGTGACAAATTGTCTCAGGCTGATTCAATTGGCATTAAAAATACCAACGTTATTTCGTGTGAGAGAATCCAATTCTCGCGGGATATTTCTAGAATCATAGTAACCAACAGTTTTTTCGGTTAAAATCGTTAGCCATCTTACCTTATGCCAATGAATTAGCATTATCTTTCTGAAAATATTTTATGATACTTATTCTTGTTCCAAATACCCGGTCCGATAGTCCGGAATATAAGCAGTTACTGGCGCATTTAGCTAATTTCTCGGGGATATCAACGCGTATACACACCGAGGTTGGTACTGAGCAAACACTTACGGAAATATATTTGATTGGTAACACGAAAGTATTATCCATTGAGGATGTTAGTTCCCTACCTTGTGTTGATCGGGTTGTTCGGGTTTCTGAGGAATATCGTGTCTTAGGGCGGCACAAAAATGATGACCGACCAACCTATTTTGATTATAACGGTGTCCGTTTTGGGCAGGATACACTCAATGTTTTTGCCGGATTGTGTGCGGTCGATACCATCGAGCATGTTGAGATGATGATGAAGGCATTGCGTGAGCACGGACAAGTTTGTACGCGGATGGGTGCATATAAACCGCGCACCAGTCCCTATGCGTTCCAGGGACATGGTAAAACCTGCCTGCCTTATGTATTCGATCTGGCCGGGAAATACGGTATAAAAGTGATTGCTATGGAGATTACGCATGAATCTCACCTGGAAGAAATACGCAATGCACTTTATCAAACGGGTAATGCAACCGGTGTCATGCTACAGATTGGAACAAGGAATACACAGAATTTTGAGTTGCTGAAAATTGTCGGTCGCCAGCAGAATTTTCCAGTACTGATCAAACGCGGTTTTGGTATTACTCTGGATGAATCTCTGAACGCTGCTGAGTACTTAGCCTCGGAGGGAAATCGCAAAGTGGTTTTTGGTTTGCGCGGCATGAAAACAAATATGGGGGATCCGCATCGTAATTTTGTTGATTTTTCACATGTCCCCGTTGTCAGACGTTTGACTCGTATGCCAGTTTGTATTGACCCTTCGCATTCCGTAGGTACGCGTGCGAGTTCGCCAGATGGTATTCTGGATGTTATGCACGTGACGATTCAAGGTGTAGTGGCAGGTGCCAATATGGTATTGGTCGACTTTCATCCGGCGCCGAGCAAAGCGCTGGTTGATGGTCCACAGGCATTGCTCATGAGAGAGTTACCGCAATTTTTGGAAGATATTCAAATTGCACGGGAAGCTTATGAAAAACGTGTCGCATTGGCTGAACGTTATCGAGCGGAATAAAATACTGTCAGAATTTCAATGTGCGATATTCGTAAAGTTAAATGCGAAATATTGATGAGTGAATTAACCATAAGCATAATATCCATTATTGGAGAATCAATAGATGATCAAAGTATTACTCTCAAATCCCAGAGGCTTCTGTGCCGGTGTGGATCGTGCGATAGAAATTGTTGAGCGGGCGCTGACAATGCATGGGGCGCCAATTTATGTCCGTCATGAAGTGGTACACAATCGGTTTGTAGTTGAGAATTTGGAGAAAATGGGCGCTGTTTTTGTAGAAAACCTGGATGAAGTACCGCAGGATAGCATTCTAATTTTCAGTGCACATGGTGTATCTCATGCGGTACGACGAGAGGCGGCAGATCGCAAATTGAAAGTATTTGATGCAACTTGCCCATTGGTTACCAAAGTTCATGTGGAGGTAGCCAAGATGCGTAAGGACGGGAAGGAGATCATTATGATCGGTCACCAAGGCCACCCGGAAGTCGAAGGTACGATGGGGCAAATCGAAGGCGTAGACAGAGGAATGTATCTCGTTGAAACCGAGATGGATGTTGAAACTTTACAAGTTAAAGACGTCACTAATTTGGCTTATGTGACACAGACGACGCTGTCGGTCGACGATGCTGCGCGCATTGTCGATGCATTGAAACGACGTTTTCCCATGATTACCGGTCCCAAGAAAGATGATATTTGCTATGCCACGCAGAATCGTCAAGATGCCGTTAAAAAAATGGTTAATCAATGCGATTTGGTCATAGTAGTGGGTTCTCCCAATAGCTCGAATTCCAACCGGCTATGCGAAGTGGCGCGAAATGCCAATGTGGAAGCCTATATGGTGGACCGTGCCGAGCAACTACAGGAAAAGTGGTTTGACGGAAAAAAAGTCATCGGTATAACTGCCGGAGCTTCAGCTCCAGAAATACTGGTGCAACAGGTCATATCGCGACTCAAGCAAATCGGAGCCGAACAAATCGGTGAAGATGTGTTAATCGAGGAGTTAAGTGGTGTCGTTGAGTCGGTTGTGTTTCCATTACCGAAAGCCTGATAGTTAGTCAACATTCCATCCCGTTTGATAAGCGGTGATATCAAACGGTTGTGGTGCACCGATTATTTCATTAACCAGGATTTCAGCGCTGGCGGGCGCCATAGTGACGCCATAGCGGAAGTGGCCGCTATTGATCAATAAGTTGCGGATAACCGGGTGCTTGCCAATAGTCGGTACATTGCTCGGCGAAGCTGGTCGCAATCCTGACCAATGCCGGATGACGGGCATTTCTTGAAGTGATGGTAGAATTGCCTGTGCATGCGTTAACAGGTGATCACGTGCTGATGCCGTCGTTTTTTTATCAAACCCAACATCCTCGAGTGTACTTCCAATGAGTAGGTGACCATCCCGGCGAGGGATGATGTATAAGTCATTCTGCACGAGAATAGTGCGTAATGGCGGTGTATCAAACTTGAATAACAGCATTTGTCCTTTGATCGGTTTGATATCGAGTTTAAGGGCATGTACTCCCAGTATTTTTCCGCTCCAAGCACCAGCGCTAACAATAAAGTAATCTGCAACAAATTCACCGCAGGATGAAGTAATAGACTCTACTTGTTGATGTGCAGTTTTAAGATGCTTGACTGTACAATCCTCTACGATTTTTCCACCTAATTGCAAAACTCGTTTAAGTAATGCGCGTAATAGTCTTGGATTACGCACTTGTGCAATATCCGGCAGAGATAAAGCATGACTGTGTGTTCTGCTACTTCTGATGGGAATATCTGATACTGTGCATTGTTCTATTTTAATTCCTCGCATTAAACACCACTGTTGTGCGATTTCACTATTGTAGGGCGGCAATATCAGCATGCCGGATGTTTCGTATTCCGGATCAATTCCAGAAGTTTTTTGCAAGGTTGCAACCCAGGTTGAAAAATGCTTGGCGCTGTAGCTGGTGAGCCGCGTGACATCGTCGGAATAGTCCCATGGACAAAGCGGCGATAAAATACCACCACCTGCCCAGGATGATTCTTGTCCGGCTTTATTACGCTCAAGTATCGTGACTTTTGCGCCTTGTAATAAAAGACGCTCCGCTGTTGCAAGCCCGATAATTCCCGCACCAATGATGATGACATCTTGTTTCATGATGGATTGATTGCCTGCGCATGTCTTAAAACATTAATTGATAGCACAGATTGTAGTCTACATCGATCATATAGATCCCTTTATTGAATCGGAACGCACAGAAAAATCAAATCTGTGTTTGAACATTAAAGTCGACGGATGTGGTAACCGTTATTTCTAAAACTCATTGGATTGTACCAATTAAGATCAAAAGCAATTTTCTTGAAAATTTCCTGGATGAAAATGAAACTAGATTTAAAGGAATTCAATCAGCAGGGCTTTACATTAATCGAGCTGCTTGTCACATTGAGTGTGGCAAGCATCTTGTTGTCCGTCGCTGTGCCAAGTTATCGTACTTTTGTACAAGATAGTTTGCTAATAACCCAAAGCAATAGTTTTGTCGCTACGATAGCCTTGGCAAAAAGCGAAGCCATTAAACGTAGTAGTCGAGTTACGATATGTCCGAGTACCAATGGCACTAGTTGCACTGGAGGTACAGTTTGGTCGAATGGTTGGCTAGTGTTTGCAGATCCAAATAACCCTGGTGTGGTTGATGCGGGCGAGCAGATTATACAAGTTAATATGGCATTATCGGGTGGAAATACGCTGAGAGGAGGAAATACTAGAGTTACATTTACCGCCGATGGCTTGTCAATGGGATGGAACGATACTTATACGTTATGCGATAGTCGTGGAGCTACGTATTCCAAAGCCTTAGTTTTAAATAATCAAGGTCGCTTACGTTTTCAAACAGGAACAGTATGTTCATGAAGAATATATTTCTTCCAAAAAGACAGATGCCATGCAATGGTTTTAGCTTATTGGAGGTGTTAATTACGATTCTGGTCGTGTCTTTGGGTTTGCTAGGGATGGCCGCATTGATTATATCCGGGGTGCGAAGCAACAACATTGCGCATTATCGCTCAGTGGCGACTAAACAAGCGGAGGATATCGCCGATCGCATGCGTGCCAATCTGGCTGGAGTGACTGTTGGCGCCTATAACGATCTTACAGCGAATATTCCTACCAGTAGCGATTGTATGGCAACTGTTTGCAGTGCGGCGCAGATGGCAGCTTATGATCATTCGCAATGGAATACGGCAAATTCAAGATTGCTACCGGGCGGACAAGGAACGGTGAATGGTAATGTAACAGCGGGCTATACAATTACATTGATGTGGACCGAGAAGGATATGAATGGTGAGTCTGATCCAGGTTGTCCTGTCAATACGCGATGCTTTGCAGCAAGGTTTGCACCATGAAGTTTGCTGCTGCGGTTTATCCAAGTGGATTTAAGGTCAAACAGGGGCATTTAAGATCCAAGGCACAACAGGGTTTTACGTTAGTAGAACTCATGATTTCTATGACGCTCGGCTTGATATTGCTATTAATTATTGGTACTGCTTTCGTCAGCAGTCGGCAAGCTTTCCGCGAACAGGAGGACAATGCCCGTATTCAAGAGAGTGGGCGTTTCGCATTGGAATTTATTGGACGCAATATCAAGCAAGCTGGTCATGCAGAGGTTCCTTTTGGTGGTATAAAGGCCGAATTCGAGGGAACTGCAATCAGAGGTACCAGTGGTGCTGCAGGTGTGGCTGATACGGTGACCATACAATACGATGGTGCTATTGGAGATCAAGATTGTGAGGGTGCTGGGTTTACGGCAGCTGATATTACTGCCCAGAATATTGTTATCCAGAATTCTTTTAATATTGATGCCACAAATGCAGAATTGCGGTGTGATGGTCAGTTTGTTGCGGCACTCACTGAGCCAGTGCCCACATCCGGTTCAGTACTCTTGGAAAATGTGGAAGATTTGCAACTTCTCTACGGCATAGACACGACGGGTGAGCAATCGGTAGATCAGTACGTTGCTGCACCTGCTGTGCCTGCTGATTGGGGTCGAGTAATCGCTGTACGTGTTTGTGTTCTAATCCGCTCGGATAAAACCAATATCGTTTCCCCGGGCTATTATCTGGACTGTAATGGTACTTCAGTGGCGATCCCTGCAGACAGACGGCTCAGACGTGCTTTCACAGCCACCTTCAATTTGCGCAATCGCGTCAATATCCAACCCTAGCCATGATCACGAATTTTAATCTACGGGCTAAACAAAGTGGCGCTGCATTTGTCACTGGCCTGATATTTTTGGCGGTTCTCACTCTGCTGGGCGTATCGGCGATGAAGATGTCAATCATGGAAGAGCGAATGTCCGGCAATATGCGTGATCGTATGCTTGCAATGCGAGCAGCTGAAATGGGGCTGCGTTATGCAGAGCAGCATGTTCGGGATAATGATCCGACGACCAATACACCTAAGCCGATTGATGGAGTAACGGATTTTGATACCTCCTGTACCGATGGGATTTGTTATTACGGTGCGGGAGTTGAATCGCCTATACCTGCATGGACCACCTATTGCACTCCAAATTGTCCGATCAGTTATGTTGAAGGGGGTGTTTTTAGGGTTAATGGCGCAACCTATACAGCCCCAGTGTTACCAGTGGGAGTGCCTCCGCCGACTTATCTGGTAGAAGGTATGCGTAAAGCGGCACCAGGTGGTGATTGGCGATATTACTACCGTATTACCATACGTGCACAAGGCGCTAAACCCGGCACCGTGGTTTGGTTGCAGGAATTATTCAGGCCATAAATTTAGATAGTGTATTTACATAGGATGTGAGAATCATGAAGATAAGATCTTTACACCATTCTTTAACATTAAATCATGCAGTAGTTTTATTAATGATGATGTTGGTGGTGGGGGCACATGCGGCTCCACCTTTGTCGAATGGTCCGCTCTTTTTGGGTGGGAATATCTCTCCCAATGTCATGTTTACACTGGATGATTCCGGATCAATGCACTTCGAGATTATGCCGGAGAACTTGATTCTTCAAGATGTGCGCTACATGTTTCCGCGTGCGTCCGGTGTTTATGGTGCAGATGACTACAGCAACTATGTTGTCGATTTTGACCCTACTAATAAATATACTGCTTCGTTACGCTCCAGCCATGTCAACAAAATTTATTATGATCCTGCAGTAAGATACCAACCCTGGAGCAACTCTGACGGGTCGTTGATGAATAATGCCAGTCCTACTTGCGCGTACCACAATCCACTTAATACCGGGGCAGGCTGTCGTAATCTTACGACCAACAATACACAGACTGCGCGTTGGTTGCAAAATGATGGGACTCGTTCTTCCAGTGACTCAGAAACTTTCTATCCTGCCGTGTATTTCAAATATAACAGCGGCAATGTCAATTTGGCGAGTAGCTATACACAGGTTGAAATCAAATCCAGCACTTCTTCTTATACGGGCGGTTCAAACCGTACAGATTGTGTTGCCGCACCGACTTGTACCTATAACGAAGAAATTCAGAACTTTGCGAATTGGTATACCTATTATCGTTCTCGCATATTGTTAGCTCGCGCGGGCATAGGCCGGGCGTTTTCCGCACAAGGAAATACCATGCGAGTTGGCTTTGCAGCCATCAATAAAGGTTCTACCACGATAGATGGTGTGGCGACGACGGTAGTAAAAAGTGGTGTCAGGCAGTTTACGGGTACAGACAGAACTAACTTTTTTACCAATCTGTATGATCACGATATTCCGGCTGCAGGCACACCGCTACGGGAGGCAATGATTGCGGTTGGCGAATACTTCAAAAGAACGGACGATAAAGGCCCTTGGGGGCAGACTCCCGGTTCGACTGGGGGTACGCAACACGAATGCCGGCAAAATTATAATATTCTAATGACCGATGGTTACTGGACTGAGGGCGCTATATCCGGTCTGGATAATTCAGATAATCAATCGGGTTCCACCATTACCAATCATTCTTCACCAGCGATTCCTGCATCTTATACCTATACCCCAGCACTTCCTTACTCGGATGCTTATAGTGATACGTTAGCTGACGCTGCAATGCAATATTGGAAAAATGATTTGCGCACGGATTTGCAGAATAAGGTGCCAACCAATCCTTACGATCCCGCCTTCTGGCAACATATGGTGAGCTTTACCGTGGGCTTGGGGGTAACAGGTACATTGACAACTTTACCTGCCGGAGCGCAGTCCTGGCCGGATCCAACAACTAGTAATGCAGCAAAAATAGATGATCTGTGGCATGCTGCAGTCAATAGTCGGGGAGATTTCTTTAGTGCTTCAGATCCGACTGCATTTTCCAATGCATTGTCCGATGCGCTTTCAAAGATTGCGGCACGTACGGGTTCCGCTTCTGCCGTGGCAGCCAATTCCAATACATTGATGACCAATGGGCGTGTCTATCAGGCCAAGTTTAGCAGTGGTGATTGGAGTGGGCAGCTATTATCAATCCCGATTGATTCCACAGGCACTTTAGGTGTCACAGAATGGGATGCCGGAGCAATTTCTCTGGCATCAGGGACAATTACACCCGCTTCCCGGGTTATCATCACAAAAGGCAGTAGTGATGGCGTCGCATTTCAGTACGCCAATTTATCGACTACTCAAAAAGCGTTACTGGATAAAAATGCTGCGGGTACGGTGGATAATTGCGGTTTGGAAAGAGTGGCTTTTCTGCGTGGAGATGCGGCTCATGAGAGCGCAAGCGGAACGTTTACTTGTGCCAGCGGTACGACGATCAATAATTTTCGTACTCGAACGGTTAGTAAGCTGGGTGATATTGTTAATTCAGGCCCTCTGTATGTTGGCAGACCCAGTGCCGGCCATTCAAATGTCGACCACGCCGGTTATTCAGCATTTAGGAGTAATTATAAGGATCGTACGCCGGTAGTCTATGTGGGTTCGAATGATGGTGCTTTACATGGCTTTAATGCTTGTATTGTAGGAGTAACCCCTGGATGCACCGCTGTGGATGCGGGTAAAGAGCTATTAGCTTATATACCCAGCCAGGTTCATGCGAATCTGAGCCGATTGATGGATAAAAATTATAATACGGCCCATCGCTATTTTGTCGATGGTTCGCCTATGGCGGCTGATATTTATGTAAGTACCACTTCCACTTGGAAGAGTGTACTGGTCGGCGGTTTGAATGGCGGGGGTCAGGGTTATTATGCATTGGATATCACCAATCCTACGGACGTATCGAAATCAGCACCTACATTTTCTGCAGCCAATGCAGCGAGTCTATTGTTGTGGGAATTTTCCAGCACCGATGACGCTGATATGGGTTATAGCCATAATCTGCCACAAATTAATTCATTTACCGGTCAAGCTAAACAGATCGTTAAAATGGAAAATAACAGGTGGGCTGTAATTGTTGGTAATGGCTACAACAGTACTGGTGGCAAGGCGGTGCTGTACATATTGTTTATTGACGGTGGTGACGATGGCACTTGGACAGTTGGGACCGATTACATCAAATTGGTCGCTGATGCGGGTTCTGGTAATGGTCTTTCCACGCCAACGACGTTTGATAACAGCGGCAATGGCTTAGTTGATGTGATATACGCAGGTGATATCAAAGGTAATTTATGGAAATTCGATGTCAGTTCCGCTACTCCGTCGAACTGGAATGTAGCCGTCAGCGGCATGCCCTTGTTTGTAGCAGGTACGCAGAAGCCGATTATTTCTCCGCCTGTTGTCAGCTTTCATCGCAAGGGAGGGCGATTGGTTTTGTTCGGAACCGGTAAATATCTGGAGACGGGTGATACTACCACTACCAATACGCAGACAGTTTATGGAATATGGGATAACAATGCTACAGCATCGATATCAGCAGGAACACTTGTTCAGCAAGTGATAACAGATGACGCAGATAAAAGGACTGGAACGATAAATCCAGTACCGTACTCCGCAACTATTAAAGGGTGGTATATCAATTTGCCGGTCAGTGGCGAGAGAGTGACCGGTGTGCCCACTCTGGTAGACGGGATTTTTTTGTTTAATACGATTATTCCTACCGCATCGCCTTGCGACTTTGGCGGCAGGGGATTTGTCAATGCGATAGATTTTTTAACAGGAGGCATGCTTGCTATGCCAGCATTTGATACGAATAGGAATCGAGTCCTTGGAGTAGACGATGGATTGTCGGTAGGTATAGAGATAGGATTCTCAGTGGGTGGTTCCACACGCATAAAAGGTCATTCGGACGATACAATAGTTAGTTCGGTGAGTGGCAGTGGTGACGGTAGTGTCGGTAATCATGAGAATCTTGACACTAAAAAAGTTTCACCAGGTCCCGAAGGATTGAAGGGTAGAATTACATGGAAAGAGTTCTTGCCTTAGAAATTTTACTAAAATGTTATGAGTAGAATGATTAATAGATTTAGGTTTTAAAAGGACTGTAAAATTATGAAATTAGTTTCTAATTTATGTAGATCAAGAGGTTTTACTCTGATTGAATTGATGATAACAGTTGCAATTGTCGGAATCATCGCTGCGGTTGCTTTTCCATCGTATCAAAACTATGTGAGGCAATCGAACCGCGCGGCTGCAAAAGCAATCCTGTATGAGAATGCGCAATTTATGGAACGGTTTTATACCCAAAATAATCAGTATATTGCCTCAGTAGGGCCAAATGGTATCGCTAATGGTGGCGGGGGTGATGATGTCGCTGTCGTATTGCCTACTACGCAATCACCAAGAACTGGTGCGGTAGTGCAATATAATATTTCTTTTCAAGGCGGAGCTCCGGGAGTTGCTACTTTTACACTGCAAGCAGTACCGACTGGTTCTATGGCGGGAGATCCCTGTGGCACGCTGACGCTGACAAATACGGGTGTTCAGGGTGCCGGTGGAAACGTTGCAGACTGTTGGAATCGTTAATTTGACTCGTCAGTTTTATTCCCTGATTTCCTGCTCAATCTGATCGGCTGTCACATGGCGTACATCCTTTCCTTTGACCATATAAACAACGTACTCGGACATGTTTTTTGCGTGATCCCCAATGCGCTCGATCGCTTTGGCGACAAATACGATTTCCAGGCAAGTGGAAATTTTTCTCGGATCTTCCATCATGAATGTAATCAATTGACGCAGGATGGAACGAAATTCTTCATCGACAAATTCGTCCTGTCGCACAATTTGCGCCGCTGCATTCAAGTCTAACCGGGCAAAAGAATCCAGCGCCTTGTGCAGCATGTCCATGGCGATACTGGCAACATGCTTGATTTCATTAAAGCGCGGTATATGCATACGGTCTGACGCATATATCAGCTTTGCCATGCGTGCAATTTTCGCCGCTTCGTCGCCGATGCGCTCTAAATCAGTAATCGTTTTAATCACCATCATGATTAAGCGTAAATCACTCGCAGTGGGTTGTCGGCGCGCAATAATCTGATTACAAATCTCATCAATGGATACTTCCATGGCGTTGACACGATGATCACGGGTAATGACTTGATCAATCAATTCTTCATTGCCGGTAGTCAGTGCTTCAATAGCGTATTCGATCTGTTCTTCAACAAAGCCACCCATTTGCAAAACACGTGTACGCACTTCTTCAAGATCAGCATCAAACTGCTTGGAAATATGTTCTTTGTTAACCATGGCATGCCTTTTTTTGATAAAGAAGTATGTGATGCGTCGGGGATCTGTTAGCTACTCAGAATATAGATCAGATAGTAATGGTGCGAACCCCATTATCTGTTCCCAGTAATAGCGTATTGGCTGAGCGTCGTGCAAAAAGACCATTGGTAACAACACCGGCGATTTGATTAAGCGTTGCTTCCAATTCAACCGGATTCATGATTTGCAAGCCATGCACATCCAGGATGACGTTGCCATTATCAGTAGTGAATCCTTGGCGTAAGGCCGGATGCCCTCCCAATAACACAATTTCCCGCGCAACATAGCTGCGTGCCATAGGTATCACCTCAACTGGTAATGGAAAATTGCCAAGGATATTTACTAACTTGCTCTGATCGGTAATGCAGATGAATTTTTGTGCAACCGCAGCAACAATTTTTTCCCGGGTTAAAGCACCGCCGCCACCTTTGATCATATGCAAATGCTCGGTAATCTCATCCGCACCATCGACATATATGGGAAGATCGTCGACATTATTGAGATCATGCACTTCAATACCGTGACTTTTAAGGCGTTGCGCAGTTGCATCCGAGCTCGCGACCGCACCTTCGATTTTATGTTTAATTTTGGCCAGTTCATCAATAAAGTAATTGGCCGTAGAACCTGTACCTACCCCTACTATGCAACCAATCGGAATATGTTGGATGGCAGTTGCTGCAACCGCGCGTTTTTGTTCGTCTTGAGTCATTGTGCCCTTATTATTGACAAAAAATTAATATTGCTTATCAGGATAGCGTTATCTGTTAATTTAGACAATGCCTCTATACCTCGAATCTGAGATTTGGAACACCAATACAAGAATTATGTGCAATTGCCGCAATGAACTATCATGATTGCAATTTGAGATGCTGAATAAGAGACAATTTTTGCATAGGATGATGAAATAGGTATGACAGTCTTGTTTCTAAACTGAATAGTTCACCGGAAAATCAAGTTATTTCTATAATCCAGAGAACTTTAAAATTAAGTGCGGCGTTGAGAAGTTATCAAAAAAACGGATTGAACTCAGGTTCGGGAATCCGGTAACCTTTGAGCCATGACTTGAACTGCTTAACATCGTTGAACAACCTCAAGTCATGTTGAATGCGGCTGATCTGATTTTGTAGTCTGCGAATATCGTCATTCAGCAGGGTAGACAATCGCTTGGGCGAAAGGGGCTCATAGGGTGCAAGCCCGGCCATTTTTCGCATGTCCTGTTCCATCAATTTCACTTCTTGCTGGAGCTCTTCCAGTTGATTTTGCAAGATGATGTTGTAATGCCTCAGGCGATCGTCGGCAATATTGTTGATTCTGCGCTGGTCAATTTGTTCGACACTCAGTTGCAATTCCAACAGTTGTAATAAATCTCTTTTCCCATAGGCCACGGTTACTTTTTTCATCAGCTCAGTTTTGCGTTCGCGCTCTGCTAAATCCGGTTCGCGGTCAGGATGCAGAGCCGCCACCAGTTGCCGATAAACCGCTTGGATCGATTTACTGACATTGGCTTCTTCTTCCTGTTCAAGCACTTCCTGAGCCAACTGTTTGGCGGATTTCTTACGCTTGCGGCGGGATTCTTGAGCCTGTTGTTGCTCTTGCACTTTCTCCGCCAAGCGTGCTGATGTTCCCTCAAGGTCGGAAAAATCGAATTCATCATCGTTCAACTCGACGCCGAATTCCTTCTCAAATAGGGTTTTCAGTAACTCACTCGCCGCTTCATGGTTTTCCTGCGCGACGTCATCGTAATTTTGTCCACTGTAATAGTCATACAGTGGTTTCAGCTCTTCGCGTCCGTGCTGGTTGATCAATTCCTCACACATATGGGTAATCAGGTGTGCAATCTTATCTTGCTGATGATGGGTAAACTTATGGGTCGTATACAAATTATCCAGCATTACCACCATCTCAATCTGATACTCGCAGAATGTATCGTGTAACGGACTGAGTTTCCTGGCGATTTCCTGCTGGCATTGCGGGATTGTTTCTTGCCATGTGGCTAGCAGTTTTTTCTGTGCATCAATTTTCCGGATTAATCCGTTGAATTTTTTCTGCGCAGGGGAGAGATAAGCCTGCTGCTGGCTTTCCTCGATGCGGACGACTTTGATTTTGGAATGCAGCATAATTTGACGAGGGTAAATGCGTGAAATTCTAACCTAACTCGGATTATTGTTTACAGAAATTACGAATCTTATTTGAGTATGCTGTGATTTTTCCTATAGACTTCTGAGGTTGGTATTAAGCTATTCTGGTATATCGATGTATTCGCATTAGCTAATCCTCCGGTTTGCAAACCGCGATATGCTTGATCAGTCCATCCGGAGTGAAATAGATACGTTCCAATCCTTGCCGTTTCACCCGCTCACCGGAAGATGCATCCATTCCGGTCATTACAAACGTGAACTCCACGCCATTATCTTCAGTCTCGCGATATTCCGTGACTTCCCAATGCGCATCGGGGAAACGAGCGAAGAAGCTGGTCATCATCGCATGAATGGCTGTGCTGCCTTTGTATTCACCGAAATAGGCGGAATGATAAGTGGCATCGGCGGCGAATAAGGGTTTTATGAGCGGGAGATTGTGATCATTGGATAAGACCACATAGTTTTTTGCCCACCGAATCGGTTCTTGTTTATTCATTGGATTATGCTGTTAAAAGCGATTCATAAAGTGATTGAATGGGAAGAGTCATGATTTAGATTCCGCGCGGGTGAAAATCCATGCATCAGTATCACTGTCATTTTCACTAAAGCGATACCCTGCCACATCAAAGTGCTTAATATCCTCCGGGTTGGTGAGTTTGTTCTGAATAATGTAGCGACTCATTAAACCACGGGCTTTTTTGGCGAAGAAGCTGATGATTTTGTAGATACCGTTTTTCTCGTCTTTAAAAATTGGTGTGATGATGCGTGCGTTTAATTTACTCGGTTGAACAGACTGGAAATATTCAATGGAAGCCAGGTTGATCAGGATATCTGATTTTTGTTTCTGCAGATCCTGATTGAGCGCCTGGGTGATTTTCTCCCCCCAGAATTCATAGAGATTATTGCCACGCGGATTCTTAAACTGGGTGCCCATTTCCAAGCGGTAAGCTTGCATCAGATCCAACGGACGTAATACGCCGTACAAGCCAGACAAAATGCGCAAATGATCTTGCGCAAAGGCCAATTCTGCATCAGTCAATCTATCTGCATCCAGACCCGTATACACATCCCCTTGGAAAGCGAATATGGCTTGTTTGGAATTTTCCAGGTCGAACGGGCGCTTCCAAGAAAAATAGCGGTTTGAATTCAGAATCGCTAGCTTGGCGCTGATCGACATCAGCTTGCCGACTTGATCCGGCTCCAGTTTTCGAAGCTCGTTGATCAGTTCAGCGGAATCGTCGAGAAAACCGGGCTGCGTATGTTCATGCGTGATGGGCGGTGTTTCAAAATCCAGTGTTTTCGCCGGTGAAATGACAATAATCATATGTTTTCATCCTGAAATAAAAAATACTATCAGATTTGTTCTCTAAACAAAGGGTATTGGTGATTGAGCAAATAGCCTTGATCCATATTTGAGTCTCCGATTTTATGATGTATGCTGGTCTTTCGATACCAATAACTCACTGATTGACTATGAGCATTCATCCAGAAATTCTAGCATTACAGATCGATATGCGCCGCTGGCGCAGACAGATCCATCAATACCCGGAAACTGCATTTGAAGAAACCGCAACGGCCCGGATGATTGCTGCGCAACTGCAGCAAGCCGGTATCGAAGTGCATCAGGGCTTGGCCAAAACCGGCATTGTCGGGATTTTGCGTCGTGGCAACAGTACCAACAGCATTGCGTTGCGTGCCGATATGGATGCACTATATATCCAAGAGCAAAACCGGTTCGAACACGCATCCTGCAACAGCGGGAAAATGCATGCCTGCGGCCACGATGGGCATTGCGCCATGTTGTTGGGCGCGGCCCATTATCTCGCCAACCACGGTCGTTTTGACGGGACAGTGTATTTTATTTTTCAGCCAGCGGAAGAATGCCGGGCCGGTGCCCATCAAATGATCAGTGAAGGCCTGTTTGAACAATTTCCGGCGCAACGGGTTTTCGGCATGCATAATTTTCCGGATATTCCAGTCGGCCATTTCGCGGTTAAAGCCGGACCTATGATGGCCTCGTTTGATTGCTTTGAAATCAATCTCAGCGGCCAAGGGACACATGCCGCGATGCCACATTTGGGTAACGATGTGCTGGTCGCTGCGGCGCATTTGATCACCCAATTACAAACCATCGTCAGTCGCCAGATCGACCCCGCCGATGCAGCCGTGGTCAGCGTCACGCAAATTCATGGCGGCAACACCTGGAACGCGCTACCGGATTCGGCAGTGATACGAGGAACATTTCGCAGCTTTAAAGATTCCGTGCGTGTGCAACTGGAACAAGGCATCAACCATCTTGCTCAGAGTGTTACACAGAAGTTTCGAGTATCCCGTCCTACGATTTATAAGGTAATTGAGCTAGCGAGGAAGCAAGAATTTTCTCCCCGGAAATCGACCAACAAGCGTTTCTCAAAGGCAAAGTATGGGATGAAGCGTCTGGCAAAGGTTGAATTCTCTCTTGAGATCAAGAAAAAATTGGCAGCTTGTCGCTATAATAAAAGCTATCCCGGTGAGATGGTTCATTTTGATACAAAATTTTTAACATTCAAACGAAATCCCTGACGAGTTAACCGCACTATCAAAATTGTAGTGAGGAGATAAATAGCAAGAAGATATGCCATAGTAGAACCATCGATCAACCCTAAAGAACATGCAATGAGTGGTGCGATGGCGGCGACAATGCTCGGTGCTCCGTGTGATACGAGGTACATATTGAATCTAAGTTCACCAAGATCAAAATACTTTATTCCTTCGTATTCGTTTATCTTTGTTTCAAGATGTTTGAGAACAAGCACTGCTTTTTTGACTGAATAAAACTGGTAAATAGTAAAAATGTGCATCCACAGCAATAGAAGAAATACGCTATAGACAATTGTTAAGTCAATGCATTTTACTTGATTCGTAGGATCGTACTTGGTGGCAAGTATTCCGCATCCGGTTATAACAAGGCCGCTTATTGCCGATTGTAGATTCTGAACATGATTAATTCTCGAATGAATGATTTCAGCGTATTTGTCTATGTGCATGTATGTACTCGCAGTATTAGTTTCTTGGGTGAGAGTTTTGGAATAAAATTTAAGAAAAGTACTTATCATGTGCGTAATAACCGAATTTATCTTGCAGATTTATCAGCATACACTTACTTCCTGGCTCGATTATAAATAGCAACACCAACTCGATCGATATGCGCGATCAGGTCGGTGTTTTCAAGCTGACGGTATTGCGATAAATCGACGGTATACGGCAACATCAGATCGTCAATCTGGTCTTCGACCTGCATGAATTCGGCGAATGAAATTTCGTTGCCTTTGATGGTCAGATCGATATCGGAACCTACGCGGTAATTTCCTTTGGCGCGTGAACCGTAAATCAGCACTGAATCGATAGCGGCATGTTGTGCAAATACGCTGTTGAGCTTTTCCATTGTGATGGGTGGCAAACCAAACGGATGCTCCGCAGTCATGGCAGGTATTTTTCCATTTCAGTTTTTAACCGCATCGCGAAAATCTCGGGGGCTTGCCCCCGAGCTGGATAGTCTACAATGGCGATAGGCCATTGTAGACTATCCAGCTTATGGAACTGCAGAGAAATAGTCATTATGTATTCAGGTTGAT
>JAGNZK010000010.1 GCA_017984435.1 Nitrosomonas sp.
GCATTCTGGGTGATAAAAAAGTGCATGCCCAGAGAAATTCCGTTTGCGCGTGCCTACCAATTCATCTCAAACCAGAATTCTTACTTGGTAGCGCATATCTGATCGCTGAATTTCTGAGTAGGCTCTAAGTAGAAATCTTGTGTTAATACCTACGCTACGCTGTTTTTTTCATTGCAGGCAGGTTATTGAAATAGAACTCTCATTTGATCAAAGCGAACAGATAAACGAAACCGCGCTTCATTGAGATGTACGTGATTCCTTCTCGTCCTTCTCATACTCTCGCTCCTTTTTCGTCGTAAACTTCACGGATTTAGTTTGAGCAAAATTAACACTTATCCGATTGTCCAAATTTGCGAAGCCACTTCTCATTTGGTCAACTTCTATAGCCGAAAAACCTAATAACCAGATTTATGGCACTAATTTGGCACACTTTTCACTTATTGTGGTATCCGAAAATTTTTAAATATCAATATTCGTTGCCCTCAGCGCATTCCTTTCAATAAACGCCCGGCGTGGTTCAACCACGTCACCCATCAGGGTGGTGAAAATTTCGTCGGTGAGGATGCTATCCTCGATTTGTGCACGCAGCAGGCGGCGGTTTTGCGGGTCCATGGTGGTTTCCCAAAGCTGGCTTGGGTTCATTTCTCCCAGGCCTTTATAGCGTTGCACGTTCAGGCCTTTTTTCGCTTCTTCCAATAGCCATTCCAGCGCGTGCTTGAATTCACCGGCTGTTTGTTTGCGCTCGCCGCGTTGAATGTAAGCACCTTGACTCAGTAAGCCTTCAAACACTTGCGCGGTTTTCTGGATTTGCGCGTAGTCGCCGCTGTCGAGAAAATCGTTATCCAGGTAGCTAGTCAGCACGTTACCATGCGATAAGCGCATGATTTTGAGGCGGTAACGTTCGTGTAGATCGTCGTATTCGGCGGCGATTTCCACATCTTTGACGCGCGCCGCCAAGCGGGCTGCGCTGTCTGCCGCTGCTTGCCCGTTGCTCAAATCGACATCGGGTTTGCGCAGCAGCGCGTGCATGACATGGCTGTCGATCGCCTGGCTCATGCGTTCGATCACTGCTTCGGCCAGAATGTATTCATTGGCAATTTTTTCCAGCGTGTCGCCGCTCAACGCAGGTTTGTCATCGCCAGTATGCAGTTCCGCACCATCCAGCGCCAGGCTCAGCATGTATTGCTTCAATTCATGATCGTCTTTGACGTAGCGCTCTTTTTTGCCGTGCTTGACTTTGTACAGCGGCGGTTGCGCGATATAAATGTGTCCGCGTTCGATCAATTCGGGCATTTGCCGGTAGAAGAAGGTCAACAGTAGCGTGCGGATATGCGAGCCATCCACGTCCGCGTCGGTCATAATGATGATGCGGTGATAACGCAGTTTGTCCGGATTGTATTCGTCCTTGCCGATGCCGGTGCCGAGTGCTGTGATCAGTGAAATGATTTCCTGCGACGAGATCAATTTATCAAAACGGGCTTTTTCAACATTCAGGATTTTTCCTTTAAGCGGCATGATCGCTTGGAATTTACGATCGCGCCCTTGCTTGGCGGAACCGCCTGCGGAATCGCCCTCGACCAGATAAAGTTCACATAATGCCGGATTTTTTTCCTGGCAATCGGCCAGTTTTCCGGGTAACCCCATGCTATCCAGCACGCCTTTTCTACGCGTTAATTCGCGCGCTTTGCGCGCTGCTTCACGGGCTCTGGCCGCATCGATGACTTTGTTGCAAATTGTTTTGGCATCGATTGGATTTTCCAATAAAAACTCGGATAGCTTTTGTGACACGATTTCTTCAACCACCGGACGCACTTCCGAAGACACCAGCTTTTCTTTGGTTTGTGATGAAAACTTGGGTTCAAACAGTTTTACCGACAATACACATGACAAACCTTCACGCATGTCATCACCGGAGGTTTCAATCTTGGCTTTTTTAGTCAGCTCATTTTTTTCCATGTAGTTATTGAGCGTACGTGTCATGGCAGCACGTAAGCCCGTCAGATGAGAGCCGCCATCTTTTTGCGGAATGTTGTTGGTAAAACACAGCACTTGTTCGGTGTAGCTATCGTTCCATTGCATGGAAACTTCTACCGAGATATTGTCTTTTGAGCCAATGGTATAAAAGATATTAGGATGAAGTACCGATTTTGAACGATTGATATATTCCACAAAATTCTTGATCCCGCCAACAAAAGCGAATTTCTCTTCTTTTCCGGTGCGTTGATCGATCAAATGGATTTTTACGCCATTGTTGAGAAAAGAAAGTTCGCGTAAACGTTTGGCAAAAATATCGTAGTGGTATTCGATATTGCCAAAAATTTCCTTACTTGCCAGAAAATGAACTTCCGTGCCATGCCGTTCGCTTTCCCCGGTAATTTCCAGTGGTTTAACCGCAACACCCAGACGAAATTCCATCTGGTTAATTTTTCCATCCCGGCGAATGGTGAGCTTCAGCCATTCGGATAAGGCATTGACTACGGAAACGCCTACACCATGCAAACCGCCGGAAACTTTATACGAATTATCATCAAATTTACCGCCGGCGTGTAATTCGGTCATTACAATTTCCGCTGCGGAACGCTTCAGGTCATCGTCTTGTTTAATACCAGTTGGAATACCCCGTCCATTGTCCAACACACTGACGGAATTATCCGGGTGGAGAATGACTGTTATTTCGTCACAGTAGCCAGCCAACGCTTCATCAATGGCATTGTCAACAACCTCAAAGACCATATGGTGTAAACCGGTACCATCGCTGGTGTCGCCGATATACATTCCCGGCCGTTTGCGTACTGCGTCCAGGCCTTTTAATATTTTGATGCTTTCGGAACCGTAATCTTGATTTCCGTTAGGTGGGTTGGTATTGAGATCACTCATCAGTTAGGACGCCTTATGGTTATGAAGTTTGAATGGCGTGTTGCGGCTTTTGAAGGTTTTGATTCATTTCTATTAAGGATTGTCACTAAATCCTCATCGGCATCACGATGTATTTGAATTCTTGATTTCCTGGCACGGTTACCAAGACACTGCTATTGGCGTTTTCAAACGCACATTGCACTGTTTCACTATCCACATTGTTTAATAAATCCAATAGATAAGTGATATTAAGACTGATATCAATGGATTCATCGTCATAATTAATTTCCAGTTCTTCCTGGGCTTCTTCTTGTTCGTTATTTTTGCAGATGATGCATAGGTTATCTTTACTGACGATCAATCGTACACCGCGAAATTTTTCACTTTGATTGGAAAGAATGGATACCCGCTGTAATGCTTGTAGAAAGATTGTACGTTGTATTTCAAATAGTTTTGTGTTTTTTGTTGGAATAACGCGGTTGTAATCCGGAAATTTTCCATCAATGATTTTAGACGTTAAGATAATGTCAGAGAAAGAAAAACGTACCTTGTTTTGAAAATACTCGATATTAATCGGATCTTCACTATCGTTGAGTAGTTTTGACAGTTCAAAAACAGCTTTACGGGGAAGGATAACTTCCTGCTTTTTCTGAGTATTATCTAAACCTGTCGCAGTATAAGCTAACCGATGTCCATCGGTGCCAACACCAATTAACTTATTGTTTTCTATTAATAATAAGAGCCCATTCAGATAATACCGGATGTCCTGTTGTGCCACTGAAAACTGAACGTGATGTAAGAGTTTTTTTAATTCGCTTTGTTTAAGCGTGACAAAAATATCTGATTTTAATTCTTCAATGATTTCCGGAAAATCTTCTGCGGGTAGTATTTGTAAATTAAAGGCGCTTTTTCCTGATTTCACCTGGAGATGATCATCTTGTCTTGTCAGTGTAACTTCTGCATCCGTTGCCAGTGAACGTAAAATATCCTGAAGTTTCTTGGCTGAAACGGTTAAAGAAAAATTCTGTTGTGTAGAAGAATTTTTTATTGAGACTGTTTTGATTTGTATTTCCAGATCAGTGGTTAAAAAAGAGGTCTTTTCCTGATCTTGTTGAATCAGAACATTTGATAGGATAGGTAGTGTTTGACGGCGTTCTACAA
Organism: Nitrosomonas sp.; assembly: GCA_017984435.1. GTDB lineage: Bacteria > Pseudomonadota > Gammaproteobacteria > Burkholderiales > Nitrosomonadaceae > Nitrosomonas. The sequence continues at coordinate 4,018 of JAGNZK010000010.1, forward strand.
TTCCGGTGACTGTTTGCAGTGGTTTTAGCAATGTGTCTCTGTTAGTTTTTATTAAAAGCATTTATATAGTATAAAAAGTAATAACAATTAATAATGTCTTCCGTGCTTCTGTATGTTTTTTAACATCTGATAAATATCAACAAGATAGCATAGTTTTTTTGTTTGTATGATAACTGTATAGAAGTTGGATAGTTTGTGGATAAAAACCGCGAATTCTTATATCAACCAGTTATGCACAAGTTATTCAACCTTTGTTAACATCAACCTCTTAAAATCATAATCAGTGCGTTAAAATCACGGCTAACTACCGGATCTGAAACACGTAATTCGTTAATCTTCCGGTAACCGTGGAGCACGGTGGTATGATCTCTTCCGCCAAAGGCTTCGCCAATATCCGGTAAACTTAAAGAAGTCAGTTCCTTGGCGATTGCCATGGCCATTTGCCGAGGTCTTGCGACAATGCGTGTGCGTTTTTTTGAGTACATCTCGGATACTTTGATCTTATAGTAATCCGCAACGGTTTTTTGAATATTTTCAATTGATATCTGACGGCTTTGTACTGCCAGTAGGTCCTTTAATGCTTCTTTAGCTAGATCAAGTGTTATTTCCTGACTGACGAAACGTGAGAAAGCCAATACCCGTTTTAATGCACCTTCCAGTTCGCGTACATTCGAGCGGATATGTTTAGCGATAAAGAAAGCCACATTTTCATCCAAGCGGATTTTTTCCAACTCAGCCTTCTTTAACAGAATTGCAACGCGCATTTCCAGTTCAGGGGGTTCTATGGCTACGGTTAATCCCCATCCAAAGCGCGATACCAAACGTTCTTCCAATCCAGAAATTTCTTTCGGATAAGAATCGCAGGTGATGATAACCTGTTTATGTGTTTCTACCAGTGCGTTGAAAGCATAGAAAAATTCTTCCTGAGTACGATTTTTTCCGCCGAAAAACTGCACATCGTCAACCAGTAAGAGATCCAGTGAATGATAGTAAAGTTTAAATTTGTCAAAAGCTTTATGTTGATAGGCACTGACGACGTCGGAGACATATTTTTCAGCGTGTACATAACGGATCTTTGCGTTCTTGTTATTGTCATACACGTAATTTCCAATTGCTTGAATCAAATGGGTTTTTCCTAATCCCACGCCACCATAGATAAAAAGTGGGTTATAAGCGATTCCGGGCGATTCTGCTACCTGGATGGCACCTGCCCGAGCCAATTGGTTAGCTTTTCCCGTCACGAAATTATCAAAGGTGAAATTCGGGTTCAGGCGGGAGGGGGGTTTCTTAGTAGGTGGATATATCGTATTGGATGCCGATTTAGGTTCATCTTGTGCGTGAACAGAAATTGAGTCGGATGGCGTATTTTTAGCTTCGGTTTGATCAGCAAGTTTTAGATGAAACTGAATTCTTTTAGCGAAATATCCTTGCGCCATTGCTTCGATATGCCCAATAAAGTTGTCTTTTACCCATTGAGAAACAAAACGATTCGGAGCAATGAGTACAACTTCACTGTCGCTATTTAACGCTGGATCAATCTGTAGTGGTTTGATCCAGGTATTAAATTGCTGTGCATTGAGTTCTTTTTTAAAATGATCAAGGCATGACAACCAGAACGTATTTAGTGATTGCATGATTTTTTGTTCTTTATCTGTCTGGTTTTGAAAGGCGGTCACAGTGCAATATCAATATACAAAAAATATTTAGTCTTATAGTTCCAGGTTGTCGATCAATCGTGTTTTATCTAACCAGGCTGCACCTAATATCACCAGGTCTTGATCGTTACGCTGTGCAGGCATTAGGGAACTGCGTTTTCCGATCCGAACATAATCAACTTTCCATCCACGTTGTGTAAGGTTTTTAGTCGCATTTTCCTGTAATGTCGGAAAATCCTTGCAGCCGGAAATAATTTCTTGTCTGATCTGAAGCAGTACTTGATAGAGATGGCAAGCTTCCGCACGTTGCGCTTTGTTCAAATATTGATTGCGCGAACTTAGCGCCAATCCATCAGGTGCACGAATGGTTTCACCAGCAACCATTTCAACGGGAAAATTCAATTGTCGTACCATTTCACCCACAAGATATAATTGCTGATAATCCTTTTTTCCGAATACAGCAAAACTGGGTTGAATAATATTGAATAATTTTAGTACGATTGTTGTGACACCCCGAAAAAATCCGGGACGAAATTCCCCTTCCAAAGTATCCGCTATAGGGGGTAATGCTAACAAGAATTCCTGTTGCGTTGGGAAAAGAATTTCTTCGTTGGGTGCAAAAAGGGTATTGACATTCAGCTCAGCCAGCAATTTGCAATCATTTTCAAAAGTACGTGGGTACTGATTAAAATCTTCGTGCGGCAAGAATTGCAGGCGATTGACAAAGATACTGACAACCACGCAACCGGATAACTGTTTTGCCTGTTCGATCAATGCCAGATGACCCGCGTGCAGATTTCCCATGGTCGGAACAAAAGCAATGTTTTTTTCATTGCGGAGCGTTTCGCGTAATGCGGCAATATCGGTCAGTATGTTCATGCAGTGCGGTTAATTAAAATTCGTGCTCTTTACCCGGAAACTGTCCAGTTTTGACAGCCTGAATATAATTTGCAACGGCTTCAGGTATGCTCTTGGCGTCTTGCATGAAGTCTTTGACGAAACGGGGTTTTTTACCTTGGGATAACCCTAGCATATCGTGCAGCACCAGCACTTGGCCTGAGCAATCGGCGCTTGCGCCAATCCCGATTGTCGGAATGGATAATGTTTGGGTGATTTTTTTGGCCAGCTTTGCCGGTACGACTTCCATGACCAGTAAGCTAGCGCCGGATTTCTCCAGACTTTTTGCGTCATCGAGCAATTGTTTGGCTGATTTCTCCGTATTGCCCTGTAGTTTATATCCACCGAGCTGGTGAACCGATTGCGGTGTCAAGCCAATATGTGCGCATACTGGGATGCTGCGCTGGGAAAGAAACTCGACCGTGCTGGCCATGATATGGCCGCCTTCAATTTTAACCATATGCGCGCCCGCGGCGATAATCCTGGCGGCATTCTCAAACGCTTGCGCGGCAGAGATCTGATAACTGCCAAACGGCATATCCGTGATGATAAGCGCCTTGTTGGAACCGCGTGCGACACAGCGAGTATGATAAATCATGTCATCCAATGTTACGGACAACGTGGTGTTTTCTCCGTGTAAAACATTTCCCAATGAATCGCCGACCAGTAAAACATCAACACCTGCATTTTCCAGGATACTTGCAAAGATCGCGTCATAACAGGTTAGGACTGTGAATTTTTCGTTGTTCTCAGCCATTTTCTGCAGAGTGATCTGTGTCGTTCTCATATATTTTACGGATTGCAAATTTTATCGAGATAGATTCAAACCTTGATAGATTCCAGTTGTTGTTCATTGCATGCTGCCAATAGTGGCGCAATGTGACCAACGTCCGGAATATAACAATCCGGTGCGATTTCCATCAGCGGTTTCAGGACAAATGCCCGTTGCAACATACGTGGATGTGGTAAAGTTAATTTCTCATCATGGCATTGCAGATCATCATACAGCAGAATATCCAGATCCAATGTGCGTGGTGCATTCAAAGATTCACGTATACGCCCGTGGCGGTGTTCAATATCCAGTAATGCGTTGAGCAAATCATGCGGTGCAAGCTGGGTTTCGATTAATGCCACCGCATTGATGAAATCGGGTTGATCCAGGCGTCCGACAGGTGCGCTCTTATAAAGTGAAGAGCGGCTAATCAAGCGTGTGCTGGGCAGTTGTTTTAATTCTTCAAATGCGTGTTGTATTTGGGAAATCGGGTTTTCCAGATTGCTGCCCAAAGCGATGAATGCCTGACTCAGTTTTTTATTCATGAAAAGCACTAATTAATTGTTATCGCTTTGGGTGGGATTTTCCGAATTCAACACAGAATTTGGTGAGGCTTTTTTACGGCTGCGCCGTCTTTTGCTTCTTTTGGGTGATGTCTCCTTGAGCAGCATTTTTTCCCGCTTCTCATTATCTGCAGACAGAAAAGTTTTCCACCATTCACCCAATGCTATATCCAATTCACCACTTTCACAGCGTAGCAGCATAAAATCATAGGCTGCACGAAAACGTGGATGAGTGATCAAGCGAAAAGGTTTGCGTCCAATGCGAACTTCAAAACGCGGCTGCATCGTCCATATTTCTTGCATAATTGCATCAAAGCGGCGTGGAATCGCCAGTTTTTTATGTTGTATCGAAAGAATTTGATCAATTGCCTGAAATAACGCCGGTAAAGGTTTTTCGCCGGAGGTCTGAAGGGAATTCCAATTTGATAGCACTTCGTGCCATAGCAATATGGCAAATAAAAATCCTGGGGAAACCGGCTTATTTTCTCTGATCCGTTCATCGGTATTTTTCAATGCAATGGTGATGAAACGTTCGCCTAAGGGTTGTTCCAGTATGACATCGAGCATTGGTAAAAGACCGTGGTGCAGGCCGCGTGCGCGTAAGTCAACAACACAAGACAACGCATATCCCGACAATAACAGTTTCAGCATTTCATCAAACAGGCGCGATGGCGGAACATTTTGCAGTAATGGCGCTAGATCGCCGATCGGTTTAGCAGTCTCCGTTTCTATTTGCATCGCCAGTTTCGATGCCAGACGCACAGCCCGTAGCATGCGCACAGGATCTTCCCGGTAACGTTGAATCGGATCGCCGATAATACGCAGTTTTTGGGTTTTGATATCTTCATAACCATTCAGGTAATCCAGAATCTCTTCTTTGGCAGGATCATAGAACAGTGCGTTCACGGTGAAATCACGACGCATGGCATCTTCTTCCTGATTACCAAAAACGTTGTCGCGTAAAAGGCGGCCATGTTGATCAGTCATGGTAATCGATGCATGATTATTCTCATCGTCTGGCGAAGGTCCACGAAAGGTCGATACTTCCACGGTTTCAGCACCGCACATCACGTGAACCAAGCGAAAACGACGCCCGATAATGCGTGACCGACGAAAAAGATGTTGCACCTGTTCGGGTGTTGCATTGGTCGCCACATCGAAATCTTTGGGGGTTAATCCCAACAACAAATCACGTACCGCGCCGCCGACAATATAAGCTGAAAATCCAGCTTGCTGTAACTGAGCGGTTGTTTTCAATGCGCAAGGGGTAATCTGGTTACGTTGTATTCCGTGACGTTTACAGGGAATGACACTCAGCTTTGCGATTGACTCGGGAGCAGCGGTTTTGCGGCTGAACACCTTGCGGAGAAATTTACGGATCATTGCGATTGATTGAACCTGGAAGCTGTAATTGACCGCTCGAATAGATAACTAATAGCATGATTTTGATTCATTCTTTCATGTTGGGCTGTTTTCCCTTTTCCCCATTAATCGAATAGGTTGAAAGCATCCAGTGTTAATGATTGACGGATTTACAGGCATTAAAAAACTATCTGCGTTACCGCTACGGTGTTAAAAACAGGCTCAAGATACTCGTTTATCATGCATCAATTGCGCTTTTTTGCCTTGTATCGGTTGCCTCGAAAACGTTTTTTAAACCTGTTAAAAATTCAGTTGAAGCCAGCCGATAAGCCGGGTTCTGTCGTGGACAGTCATTCCTCTAGATGCACAGTTACCTGTACATTCAAGCAACCTACCCGCAGGCTCTGCGAGCAGCATCATCGCCTGCCTATTTGGTCTTGCTCCGGATGGAGGTTACCGCGTTTCACCGTAACTAAATACGCTCGTCTCTGTGGCCCTGTTCCTCACCTCACGGTGGACGGTCGTTAGCCGTCATCCTGCTCTGTGGAGCCCGGACTTTCCTCCCCCTGTATTCAAAATGAACAGCAGGCGGCGACTGCCTAGCCAGCTTCGCCGATTATTCTATCACTTGCAAAAATGATCGGTTAGGGAAATAATCGGTCAATGTTCGTAAGGCATTCCAGGAGCATCTGAATAACTTCGTTTGTCCTTTCGAATTTGATGATAAATATTGGAGAATTAACAATATAGATTTATCAACATGCGCAATGTAACAATTGTTCAGAGCGCCTTTAGTGAATGGGCTTTTTCATTTGGATCAAAATGAGGTGTCTCCAAAGAAAACCCTTTGCAATCCTTACTCGGTATATTACTGCAGTGTTTCCCTGTCCAGCTAGCAAGCCTACCTGTCTGGGTTTTAGATGACTACCTTACCTTTTTATCACGACTATTGATATCCATGCTGTTAAAAACCTTGTTCCGTTTCAAGTTGCTTTATTTCAGTTTTTTGTGCAGCACATTAGCATTACTGTTCTTGCCGCTTGGCAGCGTCTACTCAAAAACTGAGATATCTGTGTTCAAAGTCATTGATAGCGCACGTGCAACCATCAATCGCAGCAAGATGGAAGAAACTCAGCGGCGGGCGGCCATTGACCATCTTGATGCTGCGCTTGCTGATGAACGTGAGGCAGAAACACTGAACGAACGTTTGATTGCGCTACGTGCTGAAACTGTAGGACAGCCAAAACAGATAGAGCGTTTGCAAAAAGCCCTGGTAACAAATCGTGAGCAGGAGTTACTCGAATGGTCCAAACGTATACCGACCGACGCCGATGGAGAAACACTTGAACAAATTCTGGAGCAGGAACGTACTATCATCACCAATTTGCGTGCGCAGATCGATGCAGCCGGTACGGATCTGGCCTTGGCGTTATCGCGTCCGGCTCAGGCGGCAGATGAAATCACCACATTGCGTCGTCGTATTGAAGAGCTATCAGTTCCTTTTATGGCCCAGAAAGACGAGCCTGTCGCATTATTTGAAGCGCAGCGTCTGCGTCGTAATAGCGAGCAGCACCGGTTACAAGCAACACTGGCATTACGCTTTGCCGAGCAGGATACCGCCACACAGCGCCAACGTGTGCACGAATTGGAATTGCGTGAATTGCGTTATCGGCTGGGGTTGCATGAAAAGCGGGTGGAACATTTACAGCAACGTATTACCAATCGTGGTCGGTACGAACTGGAATCATTGATCGAACACTTAATCAAGCGTGAACAAGAATTTGCAGATGATGCTCCGATCCTTGCATCCGCGGCCACTGCGAATCGTGCAATTGGTGAGGAGCTCATGCGTCAAAATGAGCATTTGGCACAAGATCGTGTCGCATTGGCCAGCATTGAGCAAGCCCGTGAGCGCATTGCGGTGAATTTGCAAGATAGTCGCACCCGGCTTGATGTAGGTGGGGCCAATGAACGTGTTGGGCGCTGGTTGTGGAGCGAACGGCGCCGACTGAAACCTTTAATACATCTTCAGCACCGCGTGAAATTGATCCGTGATGATTTGGCTGATTTGCGATTGGAACGGGTAATATTAAGCGAACAGCAACGAAGTTTGCTCGATATCGATACGATTGCTCAAACATTGATCAAAACACATGTTGAAGCAAACAATAATAGCGATGCCGATAAAAACGAAAACGTTAAAAATCTGCTAATTTCTTTGCTGCATAAACGCACCGAACTATTATCTTTTTTGGAATCTTCGCTACAGCGGCGTATTTTAGCACTGGAAGAAAGTGAACAAGCTCTGCAGGAGCAGATTAAAATTGCTCGAGAGTTACAGCAAATGCTTGACCGTCACTTGTTATGGATTCCTGGCCATAGTCTGATCGATAGCGATTGGCTGCAACGGTTGCCAGAAGGATTGTACGATCTGATCAAGCCCTCGCGCTTTACTACCACGATGGATCTGATCTTGCGTAGCTTCCATCAGTATCCGTTGCCTTGGTTGGGCAGCCTGTTGCTTGTGCTGATCTTGGTGGAACTCCGGCGTCGCGCCCCGGCACGTATTGAAGCTTTGGCAGTTGATACCTATCAGATTCGCAAAGATAGTTACCAAACGACTTTGAAAGCATTGGGATGGACTTTGCTAGCCGCTCTGCCTGCACCTGCCGCATTAGCCTTGTTGGGACAATTGCTGCAAGACATCGGCAATCCTGGACGGTTCAGTCATTCCTTGAGTCAAGCTTGCATGTCTCTGGTGTTGCCGCTACTGGCAGTGCAACTGCTCCGCTGGGTCAGTATCGAGCGTGGCCTTGGTCATGCACATTTTCGTTGGACTCGACAACGTCGTACTGCATTGCGTCATTGGCTATTAGTCGCCATTGTAGTACTACCGATGTACTTTATTAGCGTGCTCGCATTTATTCGCAAGCTTGATTTAGCCATTGATGTACAGGCGCGGTTGGCTATCGTGCTGAGCTGCGTGATGCTTGCTTGGACTCTTTGGCGTCTGTTGGATGTTGGCCGGCTTTGGGTCATTCGAGGCGTCGTCAACGAACCGTCGGCGCTACGCAAACTATTGCGTGTATTCCTGCCAATATCGCTATTGGCCGTTGCGATCTTGGCGTTGGCCGGCTATGTTTACTCTGCGGGCATGATATTGCAATCGTTACTGGCCAGTTTTAATGTGATTGTTGTGGTTGTTATTGTCCTGGGTTTGCTTGCACGTTGGTTTTTGCTCGGAGAACGACGTTTGGCGCTGCGTCGATTGGAGGATCGTCGCGTGGCAGCGGTTCAGGCTGTTGAAGAATCCGATGAAGTGACGCCGGAACCAGACGAAAACATTACGTTGGAACAGGTTAACACGCAAACTCACCGATTGCTACGAGCGCTACGCTTAAGTCTACTCGCACTCGGCCTGATCTGGGTTTGGGCTGCCATACTGCCGGCCGTTACACGTTTGGATGAGATTGCATTATGGCACTTTAGCGATATTGGAGCCGATGGTGCTACGATCCAACAACCCGTCACATTGATGGCGGTGCTACTGGGTATCTTTACGTTAGCGTTGACCACCGCTGGTGCCAGAAACTTGCCAGGATTGATCGAAATCAGTTTGCTGTCACATATTCGCATCGATGCAGCCTCGCGTTACGCCATTACCAGCGTGTTGCGCTACGCAATCGTAATTGGCGGTACCCTGGTGGGACTGAGTTTATTGGGTATGCGTTGGTCGCAATTGCAGTGGATGGCTGCCGCCTTGACGGTCGGGCTTGGATTTGGTTTACAGGAAATCTTTGCCAACTTTGTATCCGGCATCATTCTGCTCTTTGAGCGGCCGTTTCGGGTTGGTGATGTGATCACGGTCGGCGGTTTTTCCGGTCGGGTGACTCGTATTCGTACTCGCGCCACCACCGTTCTTGATTTCGATAACAAGGAAATTGTGATTCCCAATAAGACCTTCATTACCGGTCAACTGACCAACTGGACATTGACCGATACGATCACTCGCGTCGTTATCAAAGTAGGTGTTGTCTACGGTACTGATGCAAACAAAGTGCGTACATTGCTACTGCAGGCCGCCAGGAAAGATGAGCGAGTATTGACGGAACCAGAACCATCATGTTGGTTTGTGGCTTTTGGTGCTAATTCTCTTGATTTTGAGCTACGTGTATTTGTTAATGCCGTGGGTGATCGAATGGAAGTCCAGAATGCGATCAACACACGAATCACAACACTATTTGCCGAGCATAATATTGAATTTTCTTCTCCAAAAACTTGATCGTTTCGAATTGACTCGAAATCAGATTCCTTGCATGAGGAGTAAAGACAGTTCGATCTGAGCGACAGCAACAATGATTGTTTGCTATTTGATCAGCATGGCATTAATTTGTGTGAGCGTTTCTTCGTCGAGTTCGCCCGCTTCCGCGTTTAGACGTAATCTGGACATCAGATAGCCGTGATATGCTTTGGCCAGGTCGCGTCTGGCCGAATACATTTGCTGTTGCGCATTCAGTACATCGACTTCGGTTCTGACGCCGACTTCTTTTCCAAGCATGGTGGAATCCAACTGGCTTTGACTGGATATCAAGGCTTGTTTGAGCGCTTTTACCTGTGCGATGCCGTTGGTGACATTCAAAAATTGCTGACGGATTTGCAAGGTGATCGTGCGCCGGGTGTTTTCCAGATCGTGTAATGCTCTATCCTGAAGCGCCAGTGCCTCGCGTACGCGGGATTGCACGGAAAAACCTTGGAACAGTGGCACATTGAGTTGCAGTCCGATGGATTTTGACACGAGATCGATACCGCGACCGGTGATAGCGCCACCGACACCGGTTTGATCGCTGTATTGCGCAACCAGATCCAATGTCGGGTAATGTTGTGCCCAGGCTTTTTTTACATCCTGATGCGCAATTTCATAGGCGGCTTGCTGGATTTTCAACGAGAAGTTTTTTTCTTCCGCAACCCGTACCCATTCATCCATGCTGCTGTATTGCAAATTCGTCAAATCGGCGACAATTTCCTTGGCACTGACAAGATGTTCAGGAAAGCGATCAATGATGCCTTGTAATGTGCGTTTTCTGATTTCAAGCGCATTCCGCGCAGCAATTTCCTGTGAAGTGGTCAGATCATAGCGGGCTTGCGCTTCATTGGTATCCACGATGGTGGATACACCGACTTCAAAATTGCGTTTGGCTTGTTGCAGTTGTATCAGAATGGCTTTTTTCTGCGCCTCGGCGACTTCCACATCGACCTGGGCATCCAATACATCAAAATACGCTTGCGCGACACGCAAGATTAGATCTTGCCCAGCCACGATAAATTGTGCATCCGCTTGGCTGACTTGAGTTTTTGCCTGCTGATAGATGACAATATTTTCCATGCGGAACAAAGGTTGTGTCGCGGATAGCGTTACGCCACGGTTTTGAATCGTAACTTCTGACGGATTAACAATACCTACGCCGGTAACGGCAATGTTGTTGGCATCGACTTGTTGAACCGTGCGTGTTCCCGATAGGGTGATATTCGGTAAAAAACCCGCTCTACCTTGCGTTAATTTTTCCTGCACAGCTTGATAGGCGGCACGTGCCGATCGATACGGCGCATCCTGTGCCAAAGCCTCATGATAGATGCCCATCAAATCCGCAGCTTGCAAGGAAGGCAGCCATACAAACATACCGATAAAGGCAGCCAATACAGATTGCAAAAATTTCATATTGATTTCCGATAATCGTTCGGAGTTGATGATATTTCAGCAATAAGTTGATCGCTGTGATCTATGACATACGTGATTTTTCTAATATTCAAAAGGTAAATCTTGCCGGTTGCAGTGCATTGATGAGTGGGATTGTACTGGTCTCAAACAATTTCTTGGTCGTGTATTCGCCCGGTGCTAAACAAGTGATGAGCGAAGCTTCCATGGCGGGATCTTCTCCGACAATCGCAAATAATCGACCTCCCGGGTTCAGACTTTTCAGAAAAGCGTCGGGCAAAACAGGTGTCGATGCGGTTAATACAATGACATCATATGGGCCATGTTTAGGCCAACCCTGTGCAGCATCGCCTTGTTCGATGGTGACATTCGTAATGTCGTAAGTTTTAAGATTGTTTTCCGCCATGGTTTTCAGTTCCGGCACAATCTCGACACTATAAACATGCGCACCTTTTTCAGCCAATAGCGCTGTCATGTAGCCACTGCCGCTGCCGACTTCCAGAATTTTATCTGTTTTGTTGATGTGAAGTTCTTGCAGTATGCGTGCCTCCATTTTGGGTACAAGCATTACCTGGCCATAACCCAGCGGAGCTTCCATATCCACAAAAGCCATTGCGCGATTTTCAGCGGGGACAAATTCTTCGCGCCGTATTTTGTACAGTAAATCCAGGACACTATCATCCAATACATTCCATGTACGGATTTGTTGCGTAACCATATTCGATCGAGTTTCTTCAAGATTCATTTCTAGATCCGTGTCGTTAAATTGAGGTAAGACTTGCAATTATTTCACATTTCCATTAGCTTCACAGCATCAGCTAGGGGTCCGTTTTCAGAATTGCATATTCTGAGAAAATTGGGTGCTTCTAAAAACCCGGAATACAAGGCAAGGCATACGTAAAAATGTTAGCGTAGCATATATGAATGATATGTGAGGAAGCGTTGTTTGCGAGTAACGATGCATTGTAACGAAGTTTTGGTTTTAGAGGCACTCAATAGGTGAGAGAGTCCCTTATTACCTGACGCGGATAATGCCGCCGTAGGGAAGCTGGGATTAATCCCCCTGCTCTTTATGGCATCTTAAGGAGCAACACTATTATGAGTATTACAGTTTTAAACCCAAAAAATTTTTCCAATACAACAGCGCAAGTCGATGAAGCGGCTGTAAAACCGCTGCCCAATTCGCGCAAAATCTATGTACAAGGCTCGCGGACAGATATTCAGGTTCCGATGCGTGAAATCAAACAAAGCGACACTTCCGCCAGTATGGGCGCAGAAAAGAACGCGCCAATATGGGTCTATGATACTTCCGGTCCTTATACCGATCCTACGGTAAAGATTGATATTCGCTCGGGATTGCCGGCATTGCGCGAAAAATGGATTGCCGAGCGTAATGATACCGAAATATTATCCAGCCATAATTCCGCATATAGCCAAGCGCGCTTGCAAGATCCCAAACTTGCCGACATGCGCTTTAATTTGCAGCGTCAACCCCGTTGCGGAAAGGCCGGAATGAATGTAACGCAAATGCATTATGCGCGCCGTGGCATCATTACGCCGGAAATGGAGTTTATTGCCATTCGTGAGAATCAGCGTGTCGAAGCATTCAATAGTCAAAATCATGAATTGCTGACACGCCAACATCCGGGGCAGGATTTCGGCGCGTCGCTGCCGAAAATGATCACGCCGGAATTTGTGCGTGCCGAAGTAGCGCGAGGACGTGCCATCATTCCGGCGAATATTAATCACCCCGAAGCCGAACCGATGATTATCGGGCGTAATTTTCTGGTGAAAATCAACGCCAATATCGGTAATTCCGCATTAGGTTCCAGCATCCAGGAAGAAGTTGAAAAAATGACCTGGGCGATCCGCTGGGGTGGCGACACGGTGATGGATCTCTCCACCGGCAAAAACATTCACGAAACGCGCGAATGGATTATCCGCAACAGCCCGGTACCGATCGGTACGGTGCCTATTTACCAAGCGTTGGAAAAAGTTGACGGTAAATCCGAAGAGTTAACCTGGGAAATTTTCCGTGATACATTGATCGAACAAGCCGAACAAGGTGTCGATTACTTTACTATCCATGCCGGTGTGCGCCTGGCATACGTACCGATGACGGCGAAACGCATGACCGGTATCGTTTCCCGCGGTGGTTCGATTATGGCGAAATGGTGTCTGGCGCATCATCAGGAAAGTTTCCTGTACACGCATTTCGAAGAAATCTGCGAGATTATGAAAGCGTATGATGTCAGTTTCTCGTTGGGTGACGGATTGCGTCCCGGTTCTATTTACGATGCGAATGATGAAGCGCAATTCGCCGAACTGAAAACACTGGGTGAATTAACCCAAGTGGCATGGAAACATGATGTACAAACCATGATCGAGGGACCGGGCCATGTACCGATGCACCTGATCAAGGAAAACATGGAATTGCAATTAAAATATTGCGACGAAGCGCCTTTTTATACGCTCGGCCCGCTGACGACGGACATCGCCCCCGGGTATGATCACATCACCTCCGCCATTGGCGCTGCGATGATCGGTTGGTACGGCACGGCAATGCTGTGTTACGTGACGCCGAAGGAGCATCTGGGTTTGCCGGACAAGGATGATGTCAAGGATGGTATCATTACCTACAAGATTGCCGCGCACGCCGCGGATTTGGCGAAAGGTCATCCGGGCGCGCAGATTCGTGATAATGCCTTATCCAAAGCGCGTTTTGAGTTCCGTTGGGAAGATCAATTCAATCTCAGCCTGGATCCCGACAAAGCGCAACAATTTCACGATGAGACCTTGCCGCAGGATGGCGCAAAAGTGGCGCATTTCTGCTCAATGTGCGGCCCGCATTTTTGCTCTATGAAGATTACCCAGGATGTGCGCGAATATGCTGCCAATCAAGGTGTTGCTGAAGATGAGGCATTGAAACTGGGAATGGCGCAAAAATCAGCGGAATTTAAGGAAAAGGGCGCAGAGATTTACAGCAAATTGTAAAGTCGATCTCCGGAATTTTATAAAACATAACAACGTGATATGGATATAACTTTACTGTTAAAAGCGTTGATCCTGGGTGTTGTTGAGGGATTGACCGAATTTCTGCCAGTTTCTTCTACCGGTCATTTGATTCTGGTTGGCGATCTGCTTGATTTCAACGATGAACGCGGGATGGTTTTTACCATTGCGATTCAGTTGGGTGCAATATTGGCGGTTTGCTGGGAATATCGCAGCAAGATCGCTGAAGTGATTCGCGGTATCGGCTCAAGCAGTGCAGCCAATCGCTTTGTAATCAACCTGTTTATTGCATTCTTGCCGGCCGCCATCATGGGGTTGCTGTTCATTAAAACCATTAAATTTTATTTGTTTCATCCTGTACCGGTTGCGTTGGCGTTGATCATCGGCGGTTTTCTGATTTTATGGGCGGAACGCAGAGAACATGTGATCGAAGTAGAGCAAGTTGATGATATGGATTGGAAACACGCTTTGAAAGTCGGCCTGGCGCAATGTTTGGCACTGATACCCGGAACTTCGCGCTCGGGCGCCACCATTATCGGCGGTTTACTTTTTGGCTTGTCGCGCAAAGCGGCTACCGAATTTTCATTTTTCCTGGCAATCCCCATCATGTTTGCTGCCACCTTTTATGATGTCTACAAACACCGCGAATTTTTAGAATGGGATGATTTGGGGATGTTCGCAGTGGGCTTTGTCTCTGCTTTCATCAGCGCCCTGTTGGCGGTGCGTGGCCTGATACGTTTCATCAGTAATCATGACTTTACCGTATTTGCTTGGTATCGCATCATATTCGGTTTCATTATTTTGGTGACGGCGTATACGGGTGTGATTGCTTGGTCAGAGGTGTGAGGAAAACGGAGCTCTTAATCTGTACTCGCTCAGATCAAGGCTTACGGTTGACGCTTAATACAACTTTCTGTACAGTCTTTTTGAAGCCAGCAAACCTTTCCTTCCCTTTGTTTATTATATAAATACAATGATTCATCACGTTATCGGTGATATTCTACTTTCGAAAGCGCAGGTCATCGCCCATGGTGTTGCGCCGAATGATCCCTTCTCCACTGGTTTAGCGTTAAGTTTAAGGGAGCGGTGGCCGGCCATGTATAAGGATTTCCGGCATTTTTGCCAAACTACGCATCCCAAACCAGGAAGCGTGTGGATGTGGGGAGGGGCGGAAGGATCGCGCATCATTAACCTGTTTACGCAGGATGCTGCTCATGAACATACTTTCAAACCAGGAAAAGCGACAATCGAGCATGTGAATCACGCGCTGCGCGAACTACGCCGATTGATGGATGCTGAAAAATTTCACAGTCTTGCGTTGCCGCGTCTGGCCACTGGTGTCGGTGGATTGAACTGGGATGACGTCAGTCCGCTGATCACTAAGCATCTGGGTGATTTGCAAGTACCTATCTACGTGTATGTTACTTTCCACAAGGGTGTTGCTGCTAACGAGCCTGAATAATTAATTCGAGTGATCGCGATGGGCCAGGAAATCAACCAAACGCAGTTCAATGATCAGGTTTTCAAGGAATATGAGCGCCGTTTATGTCATGAAGCTGAGCTATTAAGGAACCAGCTCTCGGAAGGATGTTTTTCGGGTATTGGTGAGATCGGTGGCTATGAGCTCGAATCCTGGCTGGTGGATCATAATTATTTTCCATCACCGATCAATCAAGCGTTCCTGACGCGTCTGAACAATCCCCTTGTCGTGCATGAGTTGTCCCGCTTCAACGTCGAGCTCAACGGCGCGCCTTTGCCGCTTAAAGGCAACGCTTTGTCTGCCATGGCGCTTGAGCTGAATCGGAATTGGCGGGAATGCCAAGACGTTGCGCATGGAATGGATAGCGTATTGATGATGATCGGCATTTTGCCGACGGTGCGGCAATCCGATTTGTGTCTGGCGAATATGTCGGATCTCAAGCGGTATCGGGCACTGAACGAACAAGTGGTGAAACGGCGTTGCGGACGACCGCTTCACATCTGCATTAACGGGCATGAACATTTGGATCTCCATCATCCGGATGTGATGCTGGAAGCGGCTACCACGTCGTTCCAAGTTCACTTGCAAAGCGCACAACACAACGCTGTACGCTATTTTAATGCATCCATCATTGCAGCCGGACCACTGGTTGCAGCGGCAGGTAATTCACCGTTGTTGTTTGGTACCGATTTATGGGACGAAACGCGTATCCCGCTGTTTGAACAATCGGTTGAAATTGACGATCAGCCTAATCAAGAGAATCGTCGTGTCAGTTTTGGTCAGGGCTATGCCCGCGAATCCCTGTTCGAATGTTTTGCGGAAAATCTTGCCAAACATGCCGTGCTGCTACCCATTCTGATGGATAGCCCGCCGCAACAGTTTGCGCACCTCCGGTTGCATAATGGCACGATCTGGCGTTGGATTCGGCCCCTCATCGGTTTTGATCCGAATGGCACGCCGCATTTGCGCATCGAGCAGCGCGTGCTTCCTGCCGGCCCCACCATTGCCGATATGATGGCCAATGCCGCCCTGTTTTACGGCCTGGCGCGTTTTCTGGCTAGCATGTTTGAAGCACCTGAATTAGTTTTCAGTTTTGACAAAGCCCGCGATAATTTTTATGCAGCAGCACGTGACGGACTCCAATCCAAGATTATCTGGCTGGATGGCAGCACAACCGATGCCAGGACTTTGTTGCTGGAAGAAATTTTACCGATGGCGCGTCAGGGTTTGAAATCGCTTCAAATTGATCATGATGAAATCGATCAAAATCTCGATATTCTGGAATCCCGGATCAAAAGTGGTCAGACAGGCGCCGCATGGCAGCGCGCGTATCGTGAGAAGCATCAATCCGACAGTTTGCATCTTGTGGCAGCTTATCTTGAGCGGCAACGCAGCGGCGCACCTGTCCATGAGTGGGCGTTGTAGGCATGCTGACGGAATTCGATTATCTGCCTGAAAAATTTCTGCAGGTCGAAGCCAATGAATTGCATACGATACTGCCCGGCCCTACCCTGATCCACCTTCCCGGTCGCCGTGACGTACCCTTGTTTGTGTCGATTCTGCTGCACGGCAATGAAGATACCGGCTTGAAGGCCATGCAGGCGGTCTTGAAAAAATATCAAAATCAGCTTCTGCCGCGCGCTCTTTCACTCTATGTCGGCAATGTTACTGCTGCGCGTGCTGGTGTGCGTCGCCTTGAAGGGCAGTTGGATTACAACCGCGTTTGGTCATTCGATGCGGATTCAGCCGTCACAGAAGAGCACCGCATGATGCAAAGAGTCACGAGCGTCATGGCGCGGCGCGGCGTGTTTGCCAGCATCGACATTCACAACAATACCGGATTGAATCCACATTATGCGTGCGTTAATCGCCTGGATGATGCTTTTTTGCATCTCGCCACGATGTTCTCGCGTATCGTGGTGTATTTCACCGAACCCAAAGGTGTTCAGTCAGAAGCATTTGCGCAGCTTTGTCCGGCGGTTACACTGGAGTGTGGCAAGCCGGGTGGAATTGGCGGGGCCGAACATGCGGCTTCTTTTGTCGAAGGCGCGCTGCATTTATCCGCTTTTCCGACGCATCCAGTGGCTAGCCAAGACCTGGAGCTTTTTCATACGGTAGCCATAGTTACAGTGCCGGAAACGGTCAGCCTGAGCGTCGGTGATCCGTCAACAGATTTATGCTTGATAGACAATGTCGATCATTACAATTTCCGTTTGCTGGAGCCCGGAACGCGCTTGGCAATCGCTGCACCCGACTGTAAAAACCCTTTGCATGTTCGCAATGGCGCAGGCAATGACATGAGCGATCATTATTTTGAAAACCGGGAAGGCAATCTTTTAACCAAGCAGCAGGTAATGCCTGCTATGCTGACACGCGATATCCGCATCATTCGTCAGGATTGTCTGTGCTACCTGATGGAGCGTTTGGATAGAACATTCTGACGCGGGAGATTTTTTAAAACACTATTTTCAACTCTGCACCCATGGCAATCCCGCCGCTTTCCAGCCGGAGTCTTTACCGCGATGTCCCTGCTCATCTTTATCGCCTTCAAAGCCTTCAAGGATGTTGTAACAGTCGGTAAAACCAGTTTGGGTGGCCATTATCGCAGACTGATTCGAACGTGAACCGCTGCGGCAAATAAACAGAACCGGCGATGTTTTATCAACTTGTTTGGCCAGCTGATCGAGAAAATCCGGATTGGGCTGCATGTCGGGGTATGCTCGTAATTCTATTTCCACTGCGCCCGGAATACGCCCAACCCAATCCAATTCAGCGTGGGAACGTACATCGACCAATTGTGCCCGGGCAGATTCTTGTAAAATTCGATAAGCTTCCATGGGGAGCAACGCACCTTTGTAAGGAAGCTCCATTTCGTCAGCGCGTTGGTGCGCTTTTTCCAGTATTGCTGCGGTTGTTTCCATAATATTACCTCTTGATAGTTGTTAAAAATGATGGGGCGATTGGTTTTATAATAAGCAACTAATTTGCATTCATCCTTTCCACTTTTCTCATTATAGCGCCTCATGGAAAAAATTCGTTTATCCAAATTGATGTCCGAACAAGGCATCTGCTCGCGCCGTGAGGCGGATCGCTATATTGAGTTGGGTTGGGTGTTTGTCGATGGTGAACGGATTTCTGAATTGGGCACCAAAATTTACCCGACGCAGAAAATCAAATTGAATAAAGCGGCACAGGCGCAACAGATCCAGTCGGTAACCATTTTGCTGAATAAGCCTGTTGGCTATGTGTCAGGACAGCCGGAACC
The DNA here is from genome assembly GCA_017984435.1 of Nitrosomonas sp. Taxonomy (GTDB): domain Bacteria; phylum Pseudomonadota; class Gammaproteobacteria; order Burkholderiales; family Nitrosomonadaceae; genus Nitrosomonas. Next base: position 22,737 of record JAGNZK010000010.1, read on the forward strand.
GGGTTATCAGCCCGCTGTGGTGTTAATCAAACCGGAAAACCAGTTTTGTAATAATGCGTCCACCAAACGCTTTCAACCTGTGCATTTAAGAAACCTGGCGCCCGCTGGTCGACTGGATATCGATTCGCAGGGCTTGTTGATCTTGACGCAGGATGGGCGTATCGCCAAGCAGTTGATCGGTGCGGATTCACAAATTGAAAAGGAATATCTGGTGCGGGTCGAAGGTTTTTTATCGAAAGAAAATTTGGCGTTATTAAATTTTGGTTTGGGTCTGGATGGCAAAGCTCTCAAACGTGCGCAAGTGACTTGGCAAAATCAGGATCAACTGCGTTTTATCCTGCAGGAAGGTAAAAAGCGCCAGATTCGCCGCATGTGCGAATTGGTTAATCTGAAAGTGACTGGCTTGAAACGAGTGCGTATCGGCAAAGTCAAACTGGGCAATTTGCCAGAAGGTCAATGGCGCTATCTGGAGGATGGAGAGAAGTTTTGACGGCAGGCCGTTGAAAAACTATCTGCGTTGCCGCTACGGTGTTAAAAACAGGCTCAAAATGCTCATTTATTACGCATAAACTGCGCTTTCTCGCCTGTTTTTGCTTTGTATCGGCTGCCTCGAAAACGTTTTTCAACGGCCTGCTAGAAACGGATGAGGTTTGCCTATGCACCAACGTTTGCATGTTGTTCTCAAAATTCCTGCACATCAACTCCTATACTATTACGAAGGTGAGGTGGATACTGTGGCGGCGAAGGCAGTCGATGGCCGCATTATCCATTTTCCCGCCAATATCTTGCGTGCCGTGGTACAGAATAATGGCGTGTATGGCACGTTCGAGCTGGTTTTCGATGAGAATAATAAATTCGTATCGATCAGCCGCGTGAGTGATTGATTGTGATCCAGGCAATCGCGACTTTCATTGCCCGATAACCTACGCTAAACTCACTATCTATCAAGTTCTAAACTTTTTCCCTAAATAAACAAAGATCAAACTCATGGCTCAATATGTAATGTCGATGCTCCGCGTGAGCAAAATAGTTCCTCCCAAACGTCAGATTATTAAAGATATTTCTCTCAGTTTTTTTCCCGGTGCAAAGATCGGTTTGCTGGGGTTGAATGGTTCCGGTAAATCTACTGTGTTGCGTATCATGGCCGGTGTGGATAAGGAGTTTGACGGCGAGGTGCAACGCCTGCCCAATATCCGCATCGGTTATCTGCCGCAGGAACCGCAACTGAATCCTGAACGCACCGTGCGCCAGGAGGTGGAGGAAGCGATGGGCGAAGTGATGCAGGCGCAGAAAAAGCTGGACGAAGTCTATGCCGCTTATGCCGAAGAGGGCGCTGATTTTGACGTGCTGGCGGAAGAACAAGCTCGCTTGGAAGCCATTATTTCCACAGCCGGTAGCGATGCCGAGCACCAGATGGAAATTGCCGCCGATGCCTTGCGTTTGCCATCATGGGATGCGGAGATTAAGCATCTTTCCGGCGGTGAAAAACGCCGTGTCGCATTATGCAAATTGTTGCTGGAAAAACCCGATATGTTGCTGCTGGACGAGCCGACCAACCATCTGGATGCGGAATCGGTGGAATGGCTGGAACAATTCCTGGTGCGCTTCCCCGGCACGGTGGTGGCGGTGACGCATGATCGCTACTTCCTTGATAATGCCGCTGAATGGATATTGGAACTCGATCGCGGCCACGGCATTCCATGGAAAGGTAATTATTCCAACTGGCTGGAACAGAAAGAAGCGCGGCTGGAGCAGGAAAACAAACAAATTGATGCGCATATGAAGGCGATGAAGCAGGAACTGGAGTGGGTGCGGCAAAATCCGAAAGGCCGTCAGGCGAAATCCAAGGCCCGCATCGCGCGTTTTGAAGAACTCAATTCGCAGGAATACCAAACACGCAATGAAACCCAGGAAATTTTTATTCCCGTTGGTGAGCGCTTGGGTAATGAAGTCATTGAGTTTAACGGTGCTTCGAAATCGTATGGCGACCGTTTGCTGATCGACAATCTGAGCTTCAAGGTGCCGCCGGGCGCTATCGTCGGCATTATCGGTCCGAACGGCGCAGGTAAATCCACTTTGTTTAAATTGATTACCGGCAAGGAGCAGCCGGATTCCGGCGAGGTGAAAATCGGGCCCACCGTGAAGATTGCGCACGTCGATCAAGCGCGTGACACGTTGGAAAATGATAAAACCGTATTCGATGCCATTTCCGGCGGCAACGATCTGCTGACCGTCGGTAAATACACCACCCCGGCACGTGCTTATTTGGGACGATTTAACTTCAAAGGCGGCGACCAGCAAAAAATCATCGGCCAGCTTTCCGGCGGTGAGCGCGGACGCCTGCATCTGGCGCAAACATTGATTTCCGGCGGTAATGTGCTGTTGCTGGATGAACCTTCCAACGATCTCGACGTGGAAACGTTGCGTGCGTTGGAAGATGCATTGCTCGAATTTGCCGGTTGCGTACTGGTTATTTCACACGATCGCTGGTTTCTCGACCGTATCGCTACGCACATCCTCGCTGCCGAAGGCGAATCGCAATGGACATTCTTCAACGGTAATTATCAGGAATACGAAGCCGACAAGAAAAAACGCCTCGGCGAGGAAGGCGCGAAACCGAAGCGGATACGGTTTAAGCCGATTAGTCGATGAATGTCATAGACGTAAAATTTAAAGAGCAGCTTAAGTTTCGAGGCTTGGGCTAGTCAGTAATCTGTCAGAGATAAATTTATTTAAATATCGAAGTGACTGAGTGATTATGGATGAACTATTAGCCAAATTGACAAATCTTAGCTATGACTTTTTCGGTATATTGCTGCCGGGAATCATATTCAACATTTTTCTTCTTCTGATATGGTTTGCACTGGATTCTCTTGTGCCAATTTGGACTAACAATGGTATTTCAAAATTTACGATTCAGACTTTACCGCATCTGGTAGATACATTGAGTCTTGAAGGTAGAATCTTCGTTGCTATTCCTCTCATTTTTCTTTGGTATTTTTTCGGACATTTACTAAACTGGATTGGTCGATCAGGAAGTCCTATTGTAGGGAAAATATCTGATAGATGCAGAGTATATCAATCCCTCAAGCTTCGTATTCCCAAGCCTGAATCTTCATATGATCCAAAATTGGAGCCGCTCTTCAAAGTTATACAGAAGGAATTTTCTCCTAAAGGCATTGAGTTAACATGGAGTTCTCTTTATCCAGTGTTTAGAATTTATTTGGCTCAGCACTTATCGCACTCACTTGTCACCACTTATCAAAATAAATATACGCTTCACAGATCGATAACTACTGCTAGCACACTTCTCTTCTGGTTTTCTTTATTCGGTATCCTCGGAGGGATAGTGACGCTATATTTTTATTGCATACAGCCGCATTGGCCATCCTTGATTGCGCTATCCATCGGCTCTCTTATTTTGGTGTGGGGCTTTTCTGGAAGTTACCTGTATAACTGGACTCTGTTCGGTAATTCAATTGTTACGGAAACCTATTCACTCTTACATGCCTCAAAGAAATGCTTGATCCTGTAAGTAATAATCTTGTAGTGATTGATCTTGAGACTAGCGGAATTAATCCATTCCAGCATGAAGTGCTTTCTGTTGCCATAGTTCCACTGACTCTACCTGCACCTCCTTGTGTTGTGTATGTTCGGCCACAGCATGATGAGATTCATTGGAGTCAGTTTGCCAAGGAAAATTTTAAAAAATTTGCGGCTAATTGGAATGAAAAAGCAGTCCCTGCCGTTGTTGCGCTGGAGAAGATTGAGCAATATCTCAATCAAACCTTCGGACAAGGATGCGTAACTGCTATTGGTCACAATGTTGGGTTTGATGTGGCATTTATGCGTAAGCTGGCTTTTCTTGCGGGAAAAAATGAACTTCCGGGAATTTCTCACAGAGCGTTAGATACACACACGATGCTATACCTGTTGTATCTCAATGGTCAATTACCGGAGCCCGCTCTAAGTTCTGATGGTGCATTTGAATACTTCGGAATAAAAATTGCTGAGAGTGATCGGCACACGGCTTTAGCGGACGCGTTAGCGACCCGTGAATTAGTTCTAAAACTTCTTGAGTTGCTACGCTAGTAGCAAGAAGTAGAGTTAAAAACAAGTGTATTAAAGGGATAAAAAGACAAAAAATTTACTTAAATGTCAAACCTGAAACCTTGCAATCTTCAGCATCTAAGTTGACGCATTGAATACGCATGCTAAACTTGCTGTACTTTATTCTGTACCGATAATTGAAATTATTATGGATGCTATCAGTTATACAGCCGCTCGCGCCAATTTAGCCAAAACGATGGAACAGGTGTGTAACGATCATTCACCTGTCATTATCACTCGCAAACGGGAAGCTCCCGTAGTGATGATTTCCTTGGAAGATTATCAGGCAATGGAAGAAACGACCTATTTACTTCGTTCACCTGCCAATGCACGTCATTTATTGGAATCTATTGCTGAGCTTGAAACAGGGAAAGGCATTGAGCAAAAACTGATTGAATGAATCTGATTTTTTCCTCTAAGGCTTGGGAGGATTATCTGTACTGGCAGGCAACTGATAAGCCTACGCTAAAAAGAATTAATCTTTTGATTAAAGCTATTCAACAAAATCCCTTTGAGGGGATAGGTAAACCAGAACCGTTGAAGCATAGTTTGTCGGGTTATTGGTCAAGACGTATTAATGACGAACATCGAATTGTTTATAAAGTCACCGGCGGTGATTTGTTCATTGCTCAACTTCGATATCACTACTGAAGTGAGATGACTGGTTTTCTCGCTTTGCATTTGTAATTCACAGAATTTTCCAACAGCTTTCTAGCGATCCACTCGAACAATCAATAACAGTCGTCAAACTATTGCGCCGATGAAAAACCAGTCGCAGGGGCTTTTGAATCAGATGGGGATGCAAAAGGTGAGGCGCCTTTAGAGGATGTTGTGGAAGACGTCGATGAGGATTGCGGCGCGAAAGGGTTGGTTCCTGATGCCGCACCGGGTTTTGCAGCGGTAGCACCTGATGTGGATGGGTTCTTAGCATCTCCTGGTTTGTATACGAATTGCCAATCCTTATAAGTCAAAGCTTCAGAAAATTTCGCAAAATGTTCTGGAAATTGGCTTTTCTTAATAGGTTTTTTCTCGGATAGGCTGTATACGCCGATAATTCTCTTACCGATATTGGAACTCATCCCTGAGCTCGTACTGGGCGTGGTGGTGTTGCCGGGTGTTGTGCTGTTACCGGATGCCGAGGTTTGGTTGGTATTAGTAGCTGTTTGGTTATTATTCGGTGTTGCGCTGGCATTACCTGCTACGCTGTTACTAGCTGTTGCATTAGTAGTACTCGGTGTTGCGGTAGCGGGCTTAGTAGTATTGGCTGCGGGATTGGTATTGGTATTGGTATTGGGCGGCGGTTCCTCCACGAGACCCCATTCCGTCGAGTTGGTTAGCGGGTCCAGATAGATTTTTCGTATATGGCGCTTAATGTTAGGTGAACGTTCATCCTTCAGTAAGTCCTCCAGTGAGTCCGGGTATTGTTTGGTACCACTATTATGATAAGACATAATCGCTTTGCGGAATTCTTCACCGATAAACATCAATTCCGCTTCTTTTTCGCGTTGAGACTTGGTTTGCCACATTTGTCCTGTTCCTGCCATCACAATTCCAGCCAGCACGACGGCAAATAAAGCCCAAAGGTAAACAAAGCCATTTTCTAACCGAGGCATATTAGAATTAATAGCAAATAAGTTGAAATTTTACCATTCTTCATAAAACGAGCCATCCGTTGCCCGTCGTCCTGTGTAGCCGCTATGAACATCATACACACCCGCTTCTACGGGATTCTTGGGGGGTACCTCAATCCAGGTTGCATTACTTTCAGTGAAGGGATCGACAGGAATATTGCGTAAATATCGCTTGTCGACCAATTCCATCAAATCCAGGGGATATATACCAAAATCAGAATAAAATTGATCGATGGCGTTGCGCATGATGCCCAGATCCTGGCGCAGAACGGCTTCTTTGGCTTTATCGAGGGAATTGAAATAGCGTGGCGCGACGATACTTAACAGTGTCGCGATAATGGCCATCACCACTAATAACTCGATGAGTGTAAAGCCCCGGTGTCTCTGATTGATGGGCATATCCATCACCATTCCCGATAAGGAATGCCGTTCGAGCCAATGGCTTCAGAAGGGGCATACACATCAAAAACGTCATCGCCCTCTTTGGGGCTGTCGGGCGGGCTTTCGTAACTGCGTTTTCCCCAGGTGTCCACTGTTGGCGTAATTGCGGTACCGGCAATATCCAGTTCAATGAATAGGGGGTTGCGGGGCAAGCGGCGCAGGAAATAAATATTCTTTTTTTCCTTGTCCGTACTTTTAATATCGGGTACACCCATAAATAACTCTTCCAATCGGGGGGGGTAGCCGGATTCATCGGCTTTTTTGGCAACGCGTCCATCGTCGACAGCTTGTTTGTAAGCATCGATGGCTGTACGTATTTGTCGTAAAGCAACGCGCAATTCCTGCTCTTTTTCACGTTGCACCATGAGCTCCCGAAAAGGTAAGGCAGCCGTTGCCAGAATAGCCATGATAGCCACCACAATCATCAATTCAATCAGCGTAAAACCCTTGTATTTTTCAAAGATTTTGAACGAACGCATGATCACCGGATCATTTAATATTGATCGTTGCCGGCGGCGGCGGCGTCACATTGACGAAATCACCATTCTCGATATCTTCCCCGGTTACGCCTTGAATATTGATCTCAGTGGTTCCCGGATTTGTCGTAATCACCTTAAAGCGTAATTGTGTCGCTAAACCGGAAACTTGGTCTTTCCCTAATTTAATCGTACGTGTACCTGATTTGGCGCCGCCATCCAGTGCTTCCAATACACTGGCCTCATAGTTGAGTTGTAAATCCGTATTTACCGTGGCTTTTGCGCCGACCAGGCGAACATTCACCGAAAATTCCTTATCCAATCCCACATTGGTGGGTACTTGCATGGTGAGCGTAGGCTCTGACGTGGCAACGTTGGCAAAAGGATTCGGAACATCTTGCTGATCACCCGATGGCGCAAAGACATTCGATGCACCTCTTATAGAACCCTGTCCCGAGCCAGCCGGTGCAATGGCCAATGATTGTGCTGCTGTTTTTTTAATGGTGACCGGTAATTTACCTGCTTCGCTCGCGGTGCCGAAGTGATATTCGCTTTCCTGGTTGGTTGGTTTCTGAATATTTCGCACGATACGTGGTGTGATTAACAGCACAACTTCAGTCTTGGTACGTTTTATATCTTGACCTGAAAGTAATCTATCAAGTCCGGGAATATTTATCAATCCCGCAAGACCACGGACAGTTCTAGTCTCATTATTTTGAACAAGTCCCGCTAGTACCTGTGTTTCACCATCTTTCAAAGACAAGATAGTTTCAGCACTACGACTTACAATCCTGGGCGCCTTCGGTGGAGTGGATCCAGCAGAAGACGGCCCATCCACAAAACCACTTATACTGCTTACTTCAAGTGTTACTTTCATGGTGACATCATCATTTAAACCAATACGTGGCTCAACATCCAGCTTGATCCCAACGTCGATAAAAGTCGGCGTTGACGTGACGATAGAATTAATGCCCGGTTGGACATTGGCTGTGAAAAAAGGCTCCTTTTGACCAATGTGAATCTTGGCTTTTTCTTTATTACTTACTCGGATTCTCGGGTTTGCAAGTAAATCCGCATTTGTGAGGTTTTGTTGAAAATTAATCGCTGCTTGATTACTTATGGTAAAACTTTTTAAACCAAGACCATTAGCACCAATTTGATTGAGTATAGCAGTCGGTGCTGTTGTCACCGCAGCCGCACCCGCAGCCGTATTCGTTAATCCGCTAAATGTAACCGACTGAGGAAGATTTGGGCCCAGTAAGTAAGCATTATCACGCTCGATCTCAAGGACTACAACATCTAATAATACTTCTGGCTCAGCCAGATCGTTTAATGTTACTAATCGCTCCGTTAGACGGATGGCTTCGAGCGTATCTCGCATAACAAACAAGTTCAATTGTTCATTGACATAAATATCTTTTGCTTTGACGATGCCTCTGACCATCGCCACCATTTGTTTTACATCGGTATGCGCGACTTGAAAGCTGCGTACGACCAGTTCTTGATAATCCTTTTGTTTTGCCGGTGTATTCGGGTAGATCAATAACGAGTTGGTATTGAGTACCTTGTAGCTTAGTTGATTAGTCATCAGCACTAATTTGAGAATATCCTCAATGGTGTTATTACGCACAAAGACAGAAATTTTAGTATCTTGCCGAATATCCTTATCAAAAACAAAATTGATGCCGGCTGTGCGCGCCATGATTTCAAATACTGATTTTAAATCGGTATCTTTAAATTCCATAGTAAGTGCTTTTTTAAAAGCGGATTCCAGCGCCAAGTGAGAAACTTCGGGACGTGAAATGAGTAAATTGATTTGTGCAATTAAGTCACGGGCATGAGATTGTTGTGGATTTTCCTGCAGTACAGCGCGAACGATTGTTTCTGCTCCAGACACATCATTGCGTGCCAGCAATGCTTTCGCGGAATCTACGATAGTTATATGACGGCGCTCTGATTTCACCGCTTCCATGCCTGCTTTGGCTCGTTCATGGAGTGGATATATGTTCAAAATACGCTGATAATCTTCTTCGGCTTGATCTAGCTTACCCGAGAAGCGTAAGCTGTCAGCTTCAAAAAATAATTTACCAATCACTTCTTCGCGCAGTCTTATCAGCACAGTGCGAATTTCTTTATTCTCAGGTTCTTCGCGTGCCGCCTGTTCCAATTTCTGGAGACCATTTTCAAGTTGACCTTGCACAATCAGTTTCTGGCCTTCATCAAATGCAATATTCCGCGTACCGAATGTTCTGTTATTGATTGCACATCCCGCGGTAACTGCGAGCAGGGCGATAAGGACAATAATTCTCCAGCTTTTCATTGGAAAGTTCCTGCTACTTTGTTATTGATCGTGAGTGTCTGTTTGATATTCAAAGGCAGATAGGTCATGGTAACTGCATTGTCATTGATAGCATCCAGTCGGTATTTGTCATTAATTTTTGCACCAATTTTAGCAATATGATTTTCTCCCGATTGGGAAAGAAAAACCCAGGTTTCATTGTCTGCGATCGCCTTACCGGCATATTTGAATTGTAACGGGGGTGCTGTGGGTGCTGGCGGCGGCGCAGCTTTTGCTATTTGTGCCGCTTTGGCCGCTTGCTCCTGCAGACTGATTTGGGGCTGCTTGGGTGTCCATGTGGTGGACCCAAATAGCTCTCCCGCTAAGGGGTTAAATTTTCGTTGTCCCAGTTTGCTGACATCGAGAGATTCGGAATTGCTTTCTTGCGCCTTTGCTTTATCGCCGGGTGATTTCATAGCTTGTATGGGTTCCACGGTATTCGTCATGCTTTCTTCGTCTTTTTCATCGACCAGCACAACGGCAATCAATGTTGCGATTAAGGCGCCGCCCAATAAAAACTTGCGTTTTTTTTCAGCTGAATCCATCCGGTTTATTTATTCAAGTAAAGGTTAATTTCAAGGCGTACTTCAAGCTTCTCAGCAGTGACGTTCTCACGCTTAATAGCAATCGCGGAAACTGCCATGGCCGGTACGGTTTCAAGAGCATCGGCCATAAAAGCGCGTATCTGGGGATAGCGGCCTCGTACTGGCAAAATCATTTCATACCGTGCCAGACGGGCATCATTTTCATTGACCAGGCGATATTCACTACTGCTGAGTTCTACGTTGTGTTTTTTTGCGATGCGTACCAATTCGCGAATCCAGAATGGCGATGAGTCGATACGTGGAAAGAAATCATAAAAAGCTTGTAATGCCTGATCGCCGGTCATTTTTATACCAGTTTCCGCATCTCCGGGCGATTGTTTCGATAGTGCTTGCATTTGTAGTGTTTCAGCGCGCTCGGTCAATTTTTGCAGGACGGATTCTTGCGGTAAAACCGCGGAGAAAAAGTAGATGCCGGTCGCCACAATCAGTCCCAAGCCGATTTTTCCCATAACACCCAAGCGACCGATTTGCCAACGCAGTTGGGGCGCCAATCGATCCAAATGTGCTTGTAGTATTTCAGTCTTCAAGAGATTCCAATCCATGCAGTGGTTAGAAGGAAAATAATCGGTTTATGGGGATTATCCTGTTTTATTTTGTAGTTGAGCAAATGTACATTTTCAAACACCGTTTCGCGCTCAAGCGCTTCAACAAAGTCGAGTAATTCCGACATATTCTTGGCTTCGCCGCTAATACGTAAGGTGCGATTGGATACATTGGGTTGCAGTGATAATAATGCGATTTGTTCCGTTGCCGCAGACTCGATTGAATCAAATAATGTTTCCCAGGGCAAATTGATTTGATCCAATATCAAATTGGCTTGGGCGATTTCTTTGCGTATCTCCTGGCTGAATTCCCGCACGCGCGGTGTTGAACGGGTGCGCGGCGCAGCTTTTTGTTGTTGCTGTTTTTCCAAGCGTTCGACGCGATTACTCCAGTAATTCACTTCTTCAGTGATTTGGCGGAATTGTAACAGCACACCGGCAAGAATCAGCAATCCAATGAGCAGTATTGCAAAATCAATCTGCGGAACGGACTGCTGCTGATAAGGAAATCTTAATCTTAAGCGGGACATTGATTTATCTCAGCACTGTCGGTTATCACGGATGGATAGTGTGCCAATGGAGGTATTTGCTCGGTTGATATCGGCACAATGTTCCATCCGCAATTTTTGGGTAAAGCGAGTTCCGCATGCTCGGGGGCGAACAAGTGTACTAATTCGAATGCCGCTTTATTTCCGGATAGGATTGCTTCCTGATCCAGTGCCGCGAGCAGCTCATCGGCAACGCTGTGTAAAATTCGCTGATTGCGGATGCTGTGCCAGATTCCATTGACCAAGAGGGCGATACAAATACGCCCGGTTTCTATCACGGCAACATAGGTTTTACTGCCGCTCAGCAGTTTTTGCCAGTGATCATAAACAGATGCCAGATAAGGCTCGATTTCTTTGAGTTTGCACTGATGTCGTGTTGCCATTGCTTCCAATTGTGTCATCAAATCACGAGGTATTGCCGCACAAATAGCGCCATTTATCGGATTCCATTCGCTGACGCTGAGTATCCATGAATTAACACGTTCCGCATAAATTTCGCGCATGCGGAAAGTCGCATAGGATTGAACTTCTTCCGGTGTTGATATTTCGGCTTGGGGTGGCAATGTGACATAGCGGACAAAATGATTGGATAAGGTGATGGTCAGTTCTGTGCCGGCAGCAGCAACCAGATTTTTTTCCAACTGCTGTAACGCGGATTGCCAGACAGGCATTCCCTGAACACGCTGGCATGATGCAGTCACTTTGGCTGATTGCACCGGTTTCAAGCCGCGTGAGGAACGAACGAGATCCACTCGCTCGGGTGCCAGAAAAACCTGAATCTGATCACGCCACAATCGTGACACGGTTGGCCTCCTCTAAGCTGGTTAATCCTTGTTTTACCATATCTAAAGCGGCTTCCCGCAGGAAACGAGTGCCATTATTTCTTGCCGCTTCTTTGATGCGGCGTATCGGCTCCTGTGCCACAATCAGTTCGCGAATTTCATCATTCAGAATCAGAATCTCGGCAATCGCATTTCTTCCCCGATATCCGCTGCCGCGGCATTGGCCGCAACCTTTCCCACTACGAAACTTGTATTGATTCGCTTCTTCAATTGGAATTCCGGATTCCGTAATAACCGTATCATCCGGACGTTCATCAATAGCGCAGTGCGTACATAACAAGCGTACCAACCGTTGTGCAGCAATTCCATTCAAAGCGGATACAAAACTATAGGGATCGACGCCCATATGTGAGAATCGCCCAATGACATCGAATACATTATTGGCGTGCACCGTGGTAAACACCAGATGCCCGGTCAGTGCAGCCTGTATGGCGATTTGCGCGGTTTCGGAATCACGGATCTCCCCAACCATAATCTTGTCAGGATCATGCCGCAAAATTGAGCGTAGACCGCGCGCAAAGGTTAGTCCCTTTTTCTCATTCACCGGGATTTGCAAAACGCCCGGTAACTGATATTCAATCGGATCTTCAATGGTAATGATCTTGTCGCTGCCTTTATTCACTTCGGATATCGCCGCGTACAGCGATGTTGTTTTTCCGCTACCGGTCGGACCGGTAACCAGCAACATGCCATAGGGTTCCGAGCTAAGACGGCGAATGCTTGCAATAGCCACCGGATTAAAACCCAACTGATTTAATGTCAATCCTTCGATTTGATCGGAAAGCGCCTGGCGATCAAGAATACGCAGGACGGCATCTTCGCCGAAAATGCTCGGCATAATGGAGACACGAAAATCGATTTCCCGACCCTGGATGGAAATTTTGAATCGACCATCCTGTGGCACGCGGCGTTCGGCAATATCCAATTCCGACATGACCTTGATACGGGATATCACCTGCTCGGCCAAATCTCCGCCTTGTATGACACCAATGGAGGATAATACGCCATCAATGCGGTATTTTATAGAAAGCGCGCCCACTGTCATTTCCAGATGAATATCACTGGCCTGGGATTTGTGTGCATCATATAGTGTGGAATGTACCAGCCGTACAACCTGACTGGTGCCTTCGTTGATGCTCTTTAAAGACAGATCTTCAATGCCGCTTTGTATTTTATCCAACTCGGTCGAATGCAATACCTGATCCATGGCGCGCATGGTTTTTTCTTGCTGAGCAAAAAAGGCGGTTAAGTCGGCCGGGTGTACTAAATGCCACTCAATAGCCATATCGAAGCGTTCTTCCGCCCAGGCACGTAATTTGCTTGAAAATGGGTTACTGACCGCGAGTAAATAATCCCGCTCGCGGCGAAACAATGCACACTCATGCATGATGGCTTCTGCGAAAGGCAACAGATCAAAAGCTGGACTGAGTGTATGGATCGCTTTCATCTCCATGACCGGCATATGCAATAGCCGCCCTAGCTGTTGGATTAGCTCATCAGGCGTATAACCACTGGTTTCTTCCAGTACTTGAATGACGGAAATGCCTTGGTCAAAAGCTTTCTGCCGCGCACCTGCCAGATGATTGATATCAATCGGTTGTTTACTTTCGGAAGATAAGGCTGTTTCTATCAATTGATACTTCCAGCCAATTCAAATATTGGCATATACATGAGAATAATAATACCACCAATCACGATGCCGATGAATGCCATCAACAGAGGCTCTATCAGCTTGGTTGTCCATTCCACCCAGCGGGCAATTTCTTCATCGTGAAAATTGCCGATTCGTTCCATCATGTCGCCCATTAAGCCCGTTCTTTCACCGACGCGCAGCATACGATTACCCACAGCGGTTGTTAATCCCTCCAGTTCCATCGCACTGGAAATTGTCTTGCCTTCACGGATATGTTTGGCGGCGGCTTCCACTTTTGGGCGGAAATGGGATTGAAGCAATCCGCTGACCATTTCCAGCGCTTGTGTAATGGGAATTCCGCCACGTAGCAGCATACCCAGCGTTTTATAGAAGCGGGCTAACTGATAAACCCGCATGTGTTCACCAATCGCTGGCACGCGCCATAACAATTTTAGGATATTGGCTCGAAAGGCCGGTCGTGTCACTAAATAAATTGTCGCAGTAAGTACGATTGCCGTAGCAATAGCTAATTCCCAGCCGCGTTCATCAACAAATTGTCCCCATTTGATCAGTAATAGTGAAAGCCAGGGCAAATCGCTGCCCATATCGTCATAAATGGCACTGAATTTGGGAACGACAAATACCAGTAGAAAAATGGAGACCAGAAAACCCACCGCTAATAAGAGAACAGGATAAATGGACGCACCGACCAGTTTCTTGCGTACAAAATCCATTTGCGTTTGATAGGAAATAAATCGTGTCAACGCTTCCGGAAGATCCCCGGTACGTTCACTGGCGCGAATGGTGGCAATATATAGCGGTGGAAACGCAAGCGGATATTCTTCCAACGCTTGCGAAAAGGTTATGCCTTCATAAAGCCGTGCAAGAATATTCTGGATAATTTTGCGATTACCGGCATCCTGTTCTTTCTCCAGCAAGGTTTCGATACTTTCCACCAGACTGAGCCCGGCGGTTTGTAAGGAAAGCAATTCCTGACTGAAATGGACGAGCGGAAAACGCGTATTCGATTTCAGTGAGAAGCCCGAAAAGCTGCGCCGCACGCTTAAAACCATGCCGCCTTGCTCAGTGACCTGAAGGCGTGCTTCTTCTTCGCTGTTAGCTTCCAGCTCAAGATGTACGGTACCTTGCCCGGACATGACTGCTTTCACTTCGTAACGCATAGGTTAGTGCTTACCAATTATTGATATCAGCCGCTTCACCTTCACCACCGGGTTGTCCATCCTTGCCAAAAGACAGCAAATCGAATTCCGCACGGTCGCCGGGATATTTATATACGTAAGGCCGTCCCCATGGGTCGGATGGCGGCATTTTTGCAAGATATGGTCCTTGCCATCTTGCTTCATTACTGGGGCGGTTTACCAGCGCGGCTAATCCCTGCTCGGTTGCCGGGTAGCTGCCTACGTCCAGACGATATTGATGTAAGGCTTTTTCCAGTGCATCAATTTGCGCTTGCGCCATTTTAACTTCTGATTTGCCGACTTGTGAAAAGTATTTGGGCCCAACGTAGGCAGCCAATAAGCCAATAATTACCATGACGACGAGCAACTCAAGTAACGTAAATCCACGTGCGGCTTTTATCTTTTGCTGGCGAATCGAATGCATCATGTTTGTCCTTTAACTTAAGAAATTGCTGATTATACTTGTGAGTAAATAAGCAGTTATCATTAATATGACATGGTAAGTTGCTTATATTACAGAATCAAGACCGAGTGTATTATAAATACTGGATTTTACCCATTCAAAACAACTAGCGCCGCAGAATCGCCCACCACCGGCCTATATTGAGTAATGTCATGAGAGAAGCTGCAACGTAGGTCCAGGCAGCTGCACGCAGAATTTTACGCGCGTGTGGCTCATCTCCCTGAATCAAATACTTGCCTTGCTCCAGCATCGGCAAGGCACGCGCAAAACTGGCGTGTAGTTCCATTGGCAGTGTCACCAAATGCACGACGGTTGCAGTACCGAGTGTCAATAGGCCACCGAGCAAAAACAATGCGCCTGCGCTGGGTGCCCGGGTAGCAACCGTAATGATAGGCGCAAGCATCAAAATAGCCGCACCCAGTTTCTCAGCCGGCGCAGCGATTTGTACCAATCGGGTGCGTAGTCTCAGCGGTAAATAACCATCCCGGTCTTGTATGGCGTGTCCCACTTCGTGCGCCGCTACCGTAATGGCTGTGAGTGATTTACCATTAAAATTATCCGCTGTCAGGCGCACGGCTTTTTCTATCGGATCATAATGATCACCCTGCTCCGTTACTTCAACCTTGACAGCTTGCAAGTCGGCCCAATCCAATAAAATCCGTGCTAACTCACCACCTGTGCCGGGATAACGATCATCAGGATGACTGTATTTCGCCAGCGTGTGCTTGACCCAGTAAGAAGGTCCTAAAATAAGCGCAGTAATAGCGATCGTAAGTATCAGATAAAACATGTCTCACTCAAGTATATTTTTAGCGCGAAGCGGAAATCCACAAAAAGATTTTTATCTTGAAAAGATGGGGCTGTCAACTTAGTGTGATATCAAGTACGAATAATTGGTTCCATTATATACACAGGTGTTTATTCCGTGCGAACTGAGGAATCGAAATGATGGAGACTTGTACTGAATCATTGATGTATCGACTCAACGGCCCAATATTAAGAAAACTTTTCTGCCTGATATAATAAAAATACAGAACGACTCTGAATTATCTGTCAGATAATAGTAATGATTCCGGTAATCCTCGATAGCGCAAGACCTGTAGATACAATTCAATATGACAAAATGGTTAAAACAACTGCTCTTAGGGGGCGTCATTGGTTTGTTCGGTGTTTTCGTGTATCTATCACCGCTTGGGTTAGTACTGGAAGAAAAATTTGGCTTGGATGGGTTGTTTTCTTTACGAGGTGCGATCACTGCACCGGATGATGTGATCGTCGTGGCGATCGATCAACCTTCCGCCACGCAATTGGATTTACCGATCATGCCGCGATTATGGCCGCGCGATTTACATGCCCGACTGATCGATAAACTCGCACAAGCCGGTGCAAGTATCATTATTTTTGACCTTATTTTTGATACACCCGGCGCGATACCGGAAAATGATGAAAAGCTGGCGCGTGCCATGAAAATGGCGGGTAATGTGGTATTGATCGAGCGATTGGTTTATCGGGATACCGGATTGTTCATGAACGATAAACAGCCACATGGTCGCGTTCTCCAGGAAGGCCCCGCGCCGCTCCTACCAATCATTGCGGCGGCGACAAAAGCACAAGCGCCTTTTCCGTTGCCCAAGGGAGAGAGAGTTAATGATTATTGGACTTTTAAGGCAAGTGCCGGAGATATCCCGACAGCGCCAGCCGTTGTATTACAAATTTTTACCTTACCGGTATATGGCGATTTTGTGCGGTTATTACACAGGGCAGATCCCACATTAGCCGTACAATTACCGGTTACTGCGGATGAGATCGATATTGAGGATTTGATCTTTATGCTACGGAATATCTTTGTCAGTAACCCGCAAGTCGCATCGAAGATGCGAACTGAACTCAGTCATGATGCAAGCATTGGTTCTGTTGAGAAAAAGATGATCATTGCACTGCTGAATCTCTATTCAGGCCCTGAAAAGCGTTATTTGAATTTCTATGGCCCACCGCGTAGTGTTAAAACCATATCGTATGATCAAGTGTTGCAACTGAATGCAGATAACGTTATGAGAAATCTACCGGAAGGAATCGATTTCAAAAATAAGATTGTTTTTGTCGGGTTCTCAGGTGCGACCCAGTCCGAACAAGATATCGTGCGGGACGATTATCATACGGTGTTCTCTAATTCCGACGGATTGTTTATTAGCGGTGTCGAGATCGCTGCCACAGCTTTTGCCAATTTGTTGGAAAACAAACCCATCCGGCCTTTGCCACTTTCAGGCAGTTTAGGTGTGCTGTTCGTACTTGGTTTTGCGATGGGGGTTGCATTCCTGATTTTGTCCACTCGAAGCGCTATAGTCGTAGGTATCTTTGTCATATGCGTCTACATCTTCATCTCGTATTCCTTTTTCAAAGAAGCAATTTTTTGGTTGCCGGTAATTATTCCGGTTTTGCAAATTGTATTTGCTTTAATTGCTGCATGGTGGACAAAACTTGGTGATCTTGATGATTCTGATGAAGATTTTGATAGGATTATCAGAAAAAAGAAGGGCCGCTTTTATGGTCCATGCTTAGCAACGGATATTGCAGGTTATACAACATTATCAGAATCAATGAATCCGTCAGATCTTGAGAGACTGATGGTTAATTATCGCACTATATTAAGTAGCGCGATCAAGCAGCACGGTGGCAGGGTCATGGATACTACGGGAGACGCGTCGCTCTCAGTGTGGACTAAGAAGTCTGTCAATCCAGTTGTAAGGATACTCTTCATGTGGATCAAGAAACCTGTTGATTCGGATGTACGAATTCAAGCGTGCCGAGCATCACTCGATTTAAGTGCTGCGATTGAGCGTTTTAATAAATTGAATAATCCACCGCTGCCGACCCGGGTTGGCCTGCATTTTGGCAACATGTCTATGAGTAAAGAAGACGGGGTTTACAGAGTTACAGGCGATATTGTAAACACAGCGAATCGAATTCAAGGCGCTAATAAAGTTTTAAAAACACGAATTTTGCTTTCGAGTGATGTGCTTGACGGGTTAGATGGTTTTCTAGTACGTCCATTAGGCGGATTTGTATTGCCTGGCAGAATACAGTCAGTCAATTTATTTGAACTCATTACTTACCAACAACTGGCCAGTAAAGAACAATTATGGTTATGCGAGATTTTCGCACAAGCCTTAAGTGCCTACCAGTCACAAAAATGGGCGGAAGCCAATCAAGGCTTTTCCGACATTCTTAAAGTGTTTCCTGCGGATGGTCCGGCACAATTCTTTCTTCCGCTGTGCTTGAAATACAAAGATAAACCACCAACCGATCCGTGGAATGCTATTTCAAGAATCGACATCAAATAATCCAAATATCTTCCAAAAGAAAAACAGAGACTAAGTATGTCAATCTGTATGTGAGAATTCTCACATACAGGAAATAGGGTTTTTTACTACACTTTGGCTAAGTTTTCTAATTATCAAATATCCTGGCTGGTTATAAGGTCGCTGATTTCCTATAATTGATGATGACTTTAGATAAGTTATTAAATATATTTGTTTTTTTTGCATATTGAAAGTGAATCAATGCTCGTTTCGTGAGCGTGTAAAAGCAAAGAAAGATTAATAATGAAAATAAGCTGGGCAATTGCGATTTACTTTTCTCACAGGAAATTTTCAACATGGCTGCTCACTGTTCTTACAGTGACGCTTTTGGGGATAGTTACAGGTAAAGCGTATGCGGCACCACTTTGCAAATTGGAGGTTGCACGAATGGTATCGATGCAAGGCATTATCGAATTGCGCCGGGCGCAAGCAACCGTCTGGCAGCAGACTGACATGAATACAACATTCTGTGCCGGAGACATGATTCGTGCTCGCTCGCAAAGCCGCGCAGCGCTACGTTTGAGTAACGACAGCATGCTGCGGCTCGATCAAAGAACAAGCCTGACATTCCCGGAATTGCAAGCAGAAAAAAGCACTTCGCTACTGGATTTACTGGAAGGCGCGATACACATCATCACGCGCACGCCAAAACCCTTTAAAATCAGAACACCGTTCGTCAATGCGAGCGTGGAAGGCACGGAATTCTTCGTCGGCGTTCATGAGGACAATGCCGAGGTTGTTGTTTATGAAGGTAAGGTATCTGTCAGCAATGATCTGGGCAGTCTTGTTTTAAACGATCACGAAGCAGCCATTACTTTTAAAGATCAAGCGCCACGAAAAGAGATCCTCATTCGCCCAACCGATGCTGTACAGTGGGCTTTGTATTATCCGGCTATCATAGATTATTGGCAGGATGATGCAGTAAAAAAAGAACAGTATGCCAATACCTTGATCCGAGAGGCGGGTCGTTTATTAACTGTCGGACAAGCGGATGAAGCTAAAAGAAATATCCAGCAAGCACTCCAACTTGAGGCGGATAACAGCGATGCCCATGCGCTACTCGCAATCATTGCGGTAACGCAGAACGAAAAAGATCAGGCGCTTGATTTGGCGAACAAGGCAGTGACGCTCGATCAGCAATCCGCTGCTGCACATTTAGCGCTCTCCTATACACAACAAGCGCACTTTGAAATTGAGACAGCGCTGCAAAGTGTACAACAAGCAGTGACGCTGGATCCGCAAAACGCCCTTGCTTGGGCGCGAGTCGCTGAATTGCAGATGTCGCTGGGTGATTTGGATCGTGCCCTGGATGCCGCACAACACGCTGTAAAGCGGAATCCGGACCTGGCGAAAACTCAAACTGTTTTAGGTTTTGCCCACCTGCTGCAAATCGACACAAAAACTGCCAAAACAATCTTCACCCAGGCCATTGCGTTGGATCAAGCTGATCCGATGCCACGACTAGGTTTGGGGCTGGCTTTGATCCGTGAAGGTGAATTGGAAGCGGGTCGCATAGAACTGGAAATTGCCGCCAGCCTGGATCCGTCCAATTCCTTGATTCGTAGTTACCTGGGTAAAGCGTATTTTGAGGAAAAGCGATACTCACTATCTAGCACACAATTTGACCTGGCCAAAGAACGCGATCCGAAAGACCCAACACCATGGTTTTACGACGCGATTCAAAAACAAACACAGAACCGTCCGGTGGAAGCCCTGCAAGATATCCAGAAATCGATTGAACTGAACGATAATCGCGCCGTGTATCGATCCAAATTGCTGCTTGATCGAGATGAAGCGGCGCGTGGTTCCAGCTTGGCAAGAATTTTTGAGAATTTGGGGTTTGAAAAGCGTGCAATCATGGAAACGGCAAAATCACTAAGCTTTGATCCATCCAATCATTCTGCGCACCGGTTTCTTTCAGACGCCTACGCAAATATCCCACGACATGAAGTTGCGCGCGTCAGTGAGCTATTGCAAGCACAGCTTTTACAGCCCATCAACGTAAACCCGGTACAACCGCATATGGCCGTTGCGGATTTGAACATTATTAACAACACAGGTCCATCGAATCCCGGGTTTAATGAATTCACACCGCTAATGGAACGTAACAAATCTCAAGTCGTTGCCTCAGGCGTTGTAGGAAGCAATAGCACTTTAGGCAATGAAGTGGTTTTATCTAAGCTTTACGATCGAACGTCGATTAGTCTGGGGCAGTTTCATTATGAGACTAAGGGTTTTCGTCCTAATAATGATCAGAATCATAATATTTATAACGCCTTCATACAGCATGCATTAACACCCAGATTTAATATCCAGGGGGAGATACGTTCACGCAAAACTGAGCATGGAGATTTGTTACTTGATTTTGGTCCTACAAATTTCTTCTCTGCATTTCGAAGGGAAATAAGCGAAGATATCGCGCGTTTGGGAGCAAAATATTCAATGTCTCATAATCAAGACTTTATTTTTTCAGGAAAATACATTGATCGTTCTGAGAACACAGGCATTACTCTAGGAAATGTAGGTTTTCAAATCGAAGCCCAACATCAATTTCGGGAGAAATACTTTAATTCGATTATTGGGGGAAGTGCGTACAAATTTAGTTGGAATCAGAAAAATTCCGACCATGTGCGAGATAAAACCATTACTGCTATGGATCGTGAGAATATTTATGTTTATACAAATACTAGCTTGCCCAGCAATTTAAGCATAACAACTGGCTTGAGCTACGATTCCTTTACAAGTATCGTAGATAATAATAGAACACAAAAGCTGAATCCTAAATTCGGCTTGCAATGGGATATTATCGAATTTCTAAGATTGCGAGGTGCGTGGTTTGAGACCACAAAATCTCATCTGATTGCACAGCAGTCGCTTGAGCCAACGCAGATTGCTGGCTTTAATCAGTTCTTCGATGATGTCAATGGAACGAGAGCTCAGCGCATGGGTATAGGGTTGGATGCTAATTTTTCTAGTAAAATATACGGCGGTATTGAGGTATCCAAGCGAAACTTACATGTTCCTCTACTTCCAGTTGGAAGTGATCAGGAACATTTACAAGCTCAAAATGAGCGCTTATACCGTGCTTATCTTTATTGGTTGCCTAATACTTATTTGGCAATCAAGAGCGAGTTTCAGCTGGAAAAAGCTACTCGTCACTCTGACGACAAATATTTAATATCATCGACAGCTTTTGATAGTGAACCTGTTCGTATTCAAACATTAAGCATTCCGCTCAGTATAGAATACTTTCTTCCAATGGGTTTCTTTTCCAACTTTACAGCAACTTTTGTTAAGCAGAATTTAATAAGGAGAAATGACGTAATTACGCAGCAACGAAGAATACCAACGGACACTTATTCTGGAATAGACTCGTTCTTTTTATTGGACGCCAACATTGGTTACAGATTGCCTAAGCGAAAGGGAACTTTAAGCTTGGAAGGGAGAAACTTACTCAATGAAGATTTTTTTTATAGAAACATAGGCTTTAATCAATCCGAAGCAATTAGCCCTCGCTTCATACCCGAACGTACATTTTTTATTAGAATGGTTCTGAATTTTTAAAGGAGAATTATAATGAGTGAATATGAATGTAACAATAATGACAATGATACAGGTTCTTTATCTGTACAAGTTTTAACTGAAGAAATAAAAGAAATACTAAAAACAGTTATACCTTCTAAGAGAATAGAAGGCATTACTTCAATTGCTTTAATACTGAACAAAGATATTGTTTTATACCGAGCTAATCAAGTATTACAACAACCGGTCAAACTTGAGATATTTCAAGATTTGTCAACTAGCACGACTTATGAGGTAAGGCGTAGCAATGGTAAATGCTATGCATTTGAGGTAATTCATTATAGTGACGGGCGTCCAGACACAATAAACGAGTATCCTGAGCCCGCTGGGAAATTTGATAACTCAAAAACACATTATTATTCTGTGGGACATCGGTCGTCAGATAATAAATGTTGTATCTACGTACAAGATGTAATAAATATTGGTGGAGGTGGATTACAGCTGGGCCATCCGAGGGAATGGTTGGTTGAAAAATAATATTTTTACCAATTGATAATTGCTATGTCTATTCTACTGCAATTGACTGGTCAAATCAGTTAATTGACTGAGAGCGTGCTTGAACTCTGCGCACTGGATGTATAAATTGTATTTCATGCAGAATTACTACGTCTTGAATATAGAGTGCGACTCTTTTCTGAATAAAGCATCTTTTCATCAGAATTATTTTTAGGTTATCAAAAGATTTAAAATTATTGGAGTCAACAAATGCCCACAACACCCATAATCTCACTAGAACGCGCTATTGCACTGCTTTCGAACATTAAGGATTTTAAGGATCTTTCTTTGGCAGATCTGGAAGTCGTCGCGAAAGTTTGTCACTGGCATCGCTATAAGGCTAGAGAAGAAATTGTTAGGTATCATAATGATTCCAATAGTGTCTTTATGATCACGCAAGGTGAAGTGCGTGTGAATTATTATTCGATGTCAGGAAAGGAAGTTATTTTATGCGATCTGTCATCGGGTGAAATATTTGGTGAGTTAACTGCGATTGACGGTGAATCAAGGTCTGCTAGTGTTGCTGCCAGAACAAGTGCTTTACTGGCATCCATTTCTTCATCGGATTTTCAAGAACTGATTTTTACCAATCGGAAAATTGCTATGGCTATTTTGCTGCGATTAACCGGTCACATACGCCGATTGACGCAGCGTGTATTTGAACTCAGTACATTGGATGTTCGTGATCGTATTCATGCGGAATTACTGCGTCTTGCAAAAAAACAAGCTATTGTATCCAATACAACAATTATCTCGCCATCACCTGCAAGAGTTGATTTGGCTAATTTGGTTGGTACTGTGCGTGAGACAGTGTCAAAAGAGCTCACTAAGTTAGAAAATGAAAAGGTGATTCTGCGCAAAAACGACCATGGTGAATTACATATTCTCGATGTGGCAAGGCTAACGGAGATGGTTAAAAGTGCTTATGGTAGTTTGTATTGAATATTCTTAGCGGCAGAAATCTCAGCAGCTTGCTCCCGAGTAATCAGCATTAAGGAATTTTGATCAAAGAATTAATCGTTGAGTCTGCATATCTTTGTAAGGATCGCCGACTGTATCACCGGTTATCGCGGTTTTGTGCGCTTCACTGTCTTTGCCGCTAAAGTGATCATCTTCGATACATTTCTTCGCATGATTCCAATGCACCGCCACCGGTTGTGATGGAAATCGCAACAAACAGACCGGTTACGATTGAACTCATCAGAACATCGCCTAAAGCTTGTGGCCCTGTCACGCCGACTATAAAGGAATCGGTACGGGCATAATGTAGGACCATCATTTCCATAACGCTGCTTGGGTCAGCATATCCACTGCACTGAATCTCCAGTTTCGCGACAACACTTCATGGCAATTAGTCTGTGAGAATTCTCACATACAGGAAATAGGGTTTTTTACTACACTTTCGATTAAGTTTGTTAACTATTAAATATCCTGGCTGGTTATAAGGTCGCTGATTTCCTATAATTGATGATGACTTTAGACAAGTTATTAAATATATTTGTTTTTTTTGCATATTGAAAGTGAATCAATGCTCGTTTCGTGAGCGTGTAAAAGCAAAGAAAGATTAATAATGAAAATAAGCTGGGCAATTGCGATTTACTTTTCTCACAGGAAATTTTCAACATGGCTGCTCACTGTTCTTACAGTGACGCTTTTGGGGATAGTTACAGGTAAAGCGTATGCGGCACCACTTTGCAAATTGGAGGTTGCACGAATGGTATCGATGCAAGGCATTATCGAATTGCGCCGGGCGCAAGCAACCGTCTGGCAGCAGACTGACATGAATACAACATTCTGTGCCGGAGACATGATTCGTGCTCGCTCGCAAAGCCGCGCAGCGCTACGTTTGAGTAACGACAGCATGCTGCGGCTCGATCAAAGAACAAGCCTGACATTCCCGGAATTGCAAGCAGAAAAAAGCACTTCGCTACTGGATTTACTGGAAGGCGCGATACACATCATCACGCGCACGCCAAAACCCTTTAAAATCAGAACACCGTTCGTCAATGCGAGCGTGGAAGGCACGGAATTCTTCGTCGGCGTTCATGAGGACAATGCCGAGGTTGTTGTTTATGAAGGTAAGGTATCTGTCAGCAATGATCTGGGCAGTCTTGTTTTAAACGATCACGAAGCAGCCATTACTTTTAAAGATCAAGCGCCACGAAAAGAGATCCTCATTCGCCCAACCGATGCTGTACAGTGGGCTTTGTATTATCCGGCTATCATAGATTATTGGCAGCGCGTTGAAGTAAAAAAAGCCCAGGATGCCAGTAGCCTAATCCAAGAGGCGGGTCGTTTGCTGACGGTCGGACAAGCCGACGAAGCAAAGAAGATTATCGAACAAATCCTGCAACGTGAACCGGATAACAGCGATGCCCATGCGCTACTCGCCATCATCGCCGTGACACAGAACGAAAAAGATCAGGCGCTGGATCTAGCGACTAAAGCAGTGACGCTCGATCAGCAATCCGCTGCTGCACATTTAGCGCTCTCCTATACACAACAAGCGCACTTTGAAATTGAAGCAGCACTGCAAAGTGTACAACAAGCAATCACACTCGACTCAAACAATGCGCTTGCCTGGGCGCGAGTCGCTGAATTGCAGATGTCGCTGGGTGATTTGGATCGTGCCCTGGATGCCGCACAACACGCTGTAAAGCGGAATCCGGACCTAGCGAAAACTCAAACTGTTTTAGGTTTTGCGCATTTGTTGCAAATCGACACAAAAACTGCCAAAACAATCTTCACCCAAGCCATTGCATTAGATCAAGCTGATCCGATGCCACGACTGGGTCTAGGGCTGGCTTTGATCCGTGAAGGTGATCTGGAAGCGGGTCGGATAGAACTCGAAATCGCCGCCAGCCTGGATCCGGCAAATTCCTTGATCCGTAGTTATCTGGGTAAAGCTTATTTTGAGGAAAAGCGCTATCCACTTGCCAGCACGCAATTTGATCTGGCGAAAGAACGCGATCCGAAAGATCCAACGCCATGGTTTTACGACGCGATTCAAAAACAAACACAGAACCGTCCGGTGGAAGCCCTGCAAGATATCCAGAAATCGATTGAACTGAACGATAACCGTGCGGTGTATCGGTCCAAATTTCTACTGGATCGTGACGAAGCGGCGCGTGGCTCCAGTCTGGCAAGAATCTTTGAGAACTTGGGATTTGAAAGACGTGCTGTGATGGAAACCGCCAAATCCCTCAGCTTTGATCCCGCTAACCATTCTGCGCATCGCTTTCTTTCCGATACCTATGCAAATATTCCACGTCATGAAGCCGCTCGTGTCAGTGAATTGTTGCAAGCACAACTGTTACAACCGATTAATGTCAATCCGGTGCAACCACACATGGCGGTTGCAGATCTAAATATCATCACCAATACCGGTCCATCGAACCCGGGATTTAATGAGTTTGCGCCACTGATGGAGCGCAGCAAACCGCAATTAGTCGCTTCAGGGATTGCAGGAAATAATGGTACCTTGGGAAATGAAATGGTGTTCTCCAAGTTTAATGAACGCACCTCGATTAGCTTGGGGCAATTTCATTATGAAACGAATGGATTTAGGCCCAATAATGATCAAAAGCATAATATCTATAATACTTTTATTCAACATGCATTTACGTCAAAGTTCAATGTTCAGGCAGAATTTCGCACTCGCGAAACACAGCAAGGCGATATCGAGCTGAGATTTAACCCGGATTATTTTTTTAAAACAGTTTCTCAAAAATTTAACGAAGATATTGCACGTACGGGGGCACGATATGCTATTTCGCCCCATCAGGACTTTATTGTGTCGGGGATGTATAAAAATAGAAATGGTGGTCCCGTTTTGCAAGACTCTGTTGGAAGGCTCTCTCAAAAAGGATACCAGGTAGAGGCACAATACCACCTTAGGAAAACGTTCCTTAATCTTGTAACGGGAGGAGGAGTCTATGATATCTGGTTTGAAAATCACGCCTATAATTTAAAAGAAGAATTGAATACGAATATGCACTTTTACTCCAATGTATATTTGCCCAAAAATGCAACAGCAACACTTGGGGTAAGCTACAACGCTTACAAGCGGAGGGGAGAGAATCCATCAATCCCATTGGATTTTAATGAAATTGATCCAAAAATGGGTCTGCAATGGGATATCACGAATCGTTTTCGGCTAAGGGCTGCCTGGCTAGAAACTGTTACTTCTGGGTTAATTGCGCAGCAAACACTTGAACCAACGCAAGTAGCAGGCTTCAATCAATTATTTGATGATCCGGTTGGAACAAGATCAAGGCGGAAAGGAGTAGGGTTAGACACAAAAATCGCAAAAGATTTTTACGGAGGGATAGAAGGATCCATTCGCCATCTTGCAGTTCCCTTTATAAACGGAGGGTACGACCATCAAAAAGAACAACTTTATCGCGCTTATATTTATGGGTTGATTTCAACTAACTGGTCATTTAATAGTGAATTACAGTTTGAAAATTTTAGCAGAAAAGAAAATCTTGATCCTATAACAGAAATTAGTCCCAATAGAATTGAACCCAACGATATTCAAACGCTCAGCATACCTGTTAGCCTTAATTATTTTAATCCTAACGGAATGTTTTTTCGGCTGACGGGAACCTATGTGAAACAAGATTTAGAGATATTTAAAGATAGTTCTACGCTGAATTCCCACAAGAGCCTATTCTACCCTCGGAATCTTCCCCGGGATCTTAAGATTGAAGGGTTAAGTAATTTTTTTGTATTGGATACTTCAATTGGTTTTAGATTGCCTGGAAGGAGGGGGTTGATAAGCATCGAAGGGCGAAACTTGCTGGACGATGAATTTTTCTTTAGAAACTCACAATTTTATGTATCTCAACCTATACCGCCTCGGTATGCACCATTTCGCTCGCTGTTTGTTCAATTAACTTTAAATTTTTAACCGGAGGAAATCATGGAACTATGGACTAATACATCAAAAAAAGAGAAAGCATTTTATGTGTTTGCAGCATTTCTTGTATTTTATTTTGTGATTAGCAATTATGTAATTATTGATCGCTTCAAGACTTCTCCTGTGGAACTATTTGATTCTGAAATTATTGAGCCCAAAATAATTTTACCGGAAGAGAAAAAAAATAGTTTTGAGAAACTCTCTGAAGAACTTAATCTGATTGAAAAAGATGATGTTCGTTATATAACAATTATGATGCGAGATAAATTAGGTCAAGAAAAAGCAACCATCGTATATTTTCCTGGAGGATATTACGGAGTAAGACATGGTGAAGAACGGAATAATGAATCCAGTTTGATGGAATTTGGATTGCAGTATCTAAGCGGCAGTAATTCCGCTTCTGCCCATCATGTCTCATGTCCTTCTACGCATTATTTACTACAATGTAATGGTATGTTCGCTAGTGGAACTGGCCATGTCGCAGGAGCAAATTGTCAGTGCGTAAGAATATTTTAGAAAGATTAAGTCTGAACTACTACAGATTAAGTACAACAAAGGCAAGTAGCGATTAGCATGCGCTACTTGCCTTTTTCTTTATTCGGATCAAAGAACAGACAGCCCTAGAAAACTCTGATCCAGGATGCCAACATTATTCAAGACATGAATGTTGAAATCTGGGATAAAGATATCGGAAGCATCAACGATTCTTGCGGCTTCATCGGCAACACGATCCGCTAATTCTTCATTAGTCCGAGCGGTAGTAGCAATGCTGGCTAAGCTAGTTTGAAGTAATATGCGATACGCTTCAGAGTTTTGATCGCCAGAAAATTTTTCTATCTGATCAAGTTCGGTATTGTCTAATCTAGAGAAGACATTGATTAATGTGCCATAAAATATGGACGCAGTATTTTCATTAGTAGCGGCTATATTACTTAGGTTTTTGACGCCTAACTCCTCCGGATCATAAACATAGCCAGCTTTCTCTTGAAAAGAATATATTGGTGCAAAAAAATGCGTATCAAATTCTTCCGAAACATCGGGATTAATTAGAGGCTTTACTTTTTCTTGTAAGGATTGAGTTGACAAGACACCTTCCGAATTATTATTGAAAGCTATAAGCGCTTCCAAGTCTCCCATATCGGAGTTAACTAATTTACCTATGTCATCAAGATCGGAGGGATCAATATCATCCAATTCAAAATACGCTTTAATTACATCAATGGAATACCCCGTAATTTCATTGAGCATTGAAATGGTTACCGCATGGTCTAAAGCAGCTTTGAATATTAGTTCCGGCTGATTAAGTTTGACATTCGAATCAATAAAATCTTTCGCTTCTTGAAGCGTAATTCCTTGTTTATTTAGAATTGATTCTGCTGACATGAAATTCTCCCTTTTTAATATCCAGATAGTTAAAATTCATCTAATTAGCAGCTACGGCTGCTGCTAGTAGCTATCCGTTCTAATTTGTTGAATACAAGAATAAATTAGGACACAAGTAACTTTGTGTCATTATATGTCGAATATTGTAATTTGCATGTGAGATTTTCACATGCAATGTAGTGAAACTATTGTAAATCCTCAGTGAAGCCATTCTCATATAAAATACTATATGTACTGAAAAATTTTATTCACTTAGTTTGAAAGGATTAAATTGGCTACACGACAAATTTCATCTGATCGCGCTTGTGCGTTGCTTTCGGTCATTAAGGAATTTAAGAATTTGTCTTTAACTGATTTGGAAGTGATCGCACAAGCTTGTCAGTGGTATCGTTACGAAGCTGGGGAAGAGATTGTTCGATATCATGATGATTCCAATAGTGTCTTTTTTATTACGCAAGGCGAAGTGCGGGTGAACTACAATTCCATATCGGGTAAGGAGGTTATTTTGTGCGATCTGGTTGCGGGTGAGATATTTGGTGAGTTGACTGCGATTGATGGTCAATCACGATCGGCGAATGTTGTCGCCAAAACCAGTACTTTACTGGCGTCTATTTCCTCATCAGCCTTCCAGGAATTGATTTTCAGCAATCGGCAAATTGCGGCGGCTATTTTTCAAAGATTGACCGGGCAAATACGGCGATTGACCGAGCGGGTTTTTGAATCTGACACGTTGAAAGTGCCTAATCGTATCCGTGCCAAATTACTGCATCTTGCTAAGACACAAGCAACCATATCCAACAATAAGGCAGTTATCTCAGCAGTACCTACGCATGTTGAATTAGCTTGTCTGATTGGTACGCACCGTGAAGCTGTAACGCGGGAGCTCAATGAGCTGGAAGCTGAGAATATCATTCTACGTAAAGGTGATGAGGTACATATTCTCGATGTGGCAAGGTTAGCCGAGTTGGTTGAGGGTGTTCGTTGTATATAAATTTGGCCGAAAAGAGTAACAAAAAGGCAGCATCAAATAAAAAAAGCACACCAATTTCCGGTGTGCTTTTTTAACGTACGTAAGAGACTATTTTACAGCAGTGGAATGATCAACAATGCCACAATGTTGATAATCTTGATCAATGGATTGATCGCCGGACCTGCAGTGTCTTTGTAAGGATCGCCTACAGTGTCACCGGTTACCGAGGCTTTGTGCGCTTCACTGCCTTTACCGCCAAAGTGACCATCTTCGATATATTTCTTCGCATTATCCCAAGCACCGCCACCGGTTGTCATGGAAATCGCAACGAACAGGCCGGTTACGATAGAACCCATCAGAACACCACCTAACGCTTGTGGCCCCAGAATGACACCGACTAACAGCGGAATCAGTACAGGTAATAATGAAGGGACCATCATTTCCTTGATCGCTGCCTGGGTCAGCATATCCACTGCGCGTGAATAGTCAGGTTTGGCTGTGCCTTCCATAATGCCGGGAATCTCTTTGAACTGACGGCGGACTTCAATAACCACTGATCCCGCTGCACGTCCAACAGCTTCCATTGACATGGCACCAAACAAATAAGGAATCATACCGCCGATGAAGAGACCGATAATAACCATGTGATTGGATAAATCAAAGGTTATGGCGTGCCCGGCATGTTCCAGGGCATGCGTATAATCAGCAAACAATACCAAGGCGGCTAAACCGGCGGAACCAATAGCATAGCCTTTGGTAACAGCTTTGGTGGTATTACCCACGGCATCCAGAGGATCGGTAATGGCACGGACAGAATCCGGCATTTCAGACATTTCAGCGATACCGCCAGCGTTATCGGTAATCGGGCCGTAGGCATCCAGTGCCACAATGATACCGGTCATGGATAACATCGCGGTTGCAGCAATCGCAATACCGTACAGCCCTGCTAATGCATAAGCCAGCAAAATACTGATACAAACAGCCAATACAGGCGCTGCGGTCGCGCGCATTGAAACACCCAGACCGGCGATAATGTTGGTTGCGTGTCCGGTGGTTGATGCTTCCGCAACATGTTGAACCGGTGGGAAATCTGTTGACGTGTAGTATTCAGTAATGACAACCATGAGTCCTGTCAATATCAGTCCGATCGTTGCAGCCAGGAATATACGCATCACCAGCATGCCGCCAGCCACTTCCGTACCATCTATATTCAGAGACATATCGCCCATGAACCAAACGGTTACTGGAAGATAAGCCAATAAAGCGATACCACCGGCAACGGCCAATCCACGATAAAGTGCATTCATGATCTTGCCACCTTCACGCATCTTGACGTAGTAGCAGCCAATGATTGATGCGACGATGGAAACGGCACCTAACATCAATGGATAAATCACAGCATCCATGGCATTCGTTGAAAATAGCAGCGCGCCCAAGATCATGGTAGCGATGATGGTTACTGCATAGGTTTCAAACAGATCAGCCGCCATACCTGCACAGTCGCCCACGTTATCACCCACATTATCAGCAATCACTGCTGGATTACGTGGATCATCTTCCGGAATACC
Source organism: Nitrosomonas sp. (assembly GCA_017984435.1). Lineage (GTDB taxonomy): Bacteria > Pseudomonadota > Gammaproteobacteria > Burkholderiales > Nitrosomonadaceae > Nitrosomonas. The sequence continues at coordinate 53,843 of JAGNZK010000010.1, forward strand.
TGCTTCCACTTTTCCAACCAGATCAGCACCTACGTCTGCGCCTTTAGTGAAAATACCGCCACCCAACCGAGCAAAAATGGAAATGAGTGATCCACCAAATGCGAAGCCGATTAACGGCTTGATCACATCACTAACTGCTTGATTGGGATCGGCACCATCAAATAACATGGCGCAATACCCGGCAACGCCCAATAAACCTAAACCGACTACCAGCATGCCAGTCACAGCACCGCCGCGGAAAGCAATGGCCAGCGCTTCATTCAGTCCGGTGCGTGCAGCCTCAGCAGTACGTACATTCGATTGCACTGAAACATTCATGCCCAGAAAACCGGCAGCACCTGAGAGGAGAGCACCCAAAGCAAAACCAATGGCTGTATCCCAACTGAGCGCTATCCAGAGGGCAAAAAATAACACAAGACCCACAGCACCAATCGTCATGTATTGGCGTTTTAGATACGCAGATGCACCCTCTTGTATCGCAGTAGCAATTTCCTGCATACGTTGGTTGCCTGTAGATTGAACATAAATCCCCCGAATCCATATGCCACTGAATATCAGGGCTAAAATCGCACTACCAATTGCGATAATTAAACCGTTAGCCATAAAGAACTCCAATTAAAGTCAGACCACACAAAATCATATGTGGAATCTTGGCCTAAAAATTCCACATTATTAAACACTTGTCTACAACCTAAGTACAATCAGAACGTATTTTATATGTTCTTGTTACCGGAGTGCATCAAATTTAATGAACATTTGGATTGCTAATTGATTTGATCGATGTTGTTTGACTTCATTACAACACTCATGCAATTGCAATCCGGATCGATGCTTAAATTTTGAACTCACCCAGTTTCTTTGCAACCGCCGCATTTTTTAACCGGACATAATCCGGCAGTCCATTTTTATAAGGTGGATAATCTTCACCTTCAATCAGTGGCGCCAGGTATTCACGGCATGCTGGGGTAATGCCAAAGCCATCTTCGCTGATAAACTCAGCCGGCATCATTTTTTCGACATTGGCGACATTTGCAAGCTGAGCCATACCGACTTTCCAGCGATACGGTGTATTGGATTCACGGACGATCGTGGGCATCACTGAATTATGTCCGGCGATGGCGTATTCCACCGCAGCTTTACCCATGGCATAAGCTTGTTCCACGTCGGCTTTAGAGGCAATATGACGCGCAGCGCGTTGCAGATAATCGGCGACACCCCAGTGATATTTCAAGCTCAGGCCATCTTTGATGATATTCGCGACGACGGGTGCAACGCCACCTAATTGGGCATGGCCGAAGGCATCGCGTAATCCCTGGTCGGATAGGAAGTTACCATCCTCTCCTTTAACGCCTTCCGATACCACAACTGAACAATAGCCATATTCCTTGACGCAACGATCCACTTTGGCAAGAAATTTTTCTTTGTTGAAGGTGATTTCCGGAAATAGGATAACAACCGGAATCTCGCAATCGGCGCTTGAAGCCAATCCACCCGCAGCAGCGATCCATCCTGCATGGCGGCCCATAACTTCCAGGATGAAAACCTTGGTTGAAGTTTTGGACATACTGGCCACATCAAAACTGGCTTCACGTGTAGAGACCGCAATATATTTGGCGACGGAACCAAAACCGGGGCAACAATCAGTGATCGGTAAATCGTTATCAACGGTTTTGGGAACGTGGATCGCTTGAATGGGATAGCCCAGGGTATCAGCGATCTGCGAAACCTTAAGACAGGTATCCGCCGAATCACCGCCGCCATTGTAAAAGAAATAGCCAATATTATGCGCCTTGAATACTTCGATCAGACGCTCGTATTCACGCCGATTCTGTTCCAGGCTTTTTAATTTGTAGCGGCAAGAACCAAAAGCACCCGATGGGGTATAACGTAACGCAGCAATTGCTGCGGCTGAATCTGCATTGGTGTCAATTAAATCTTCGGTCAACGCACCGATGATGCCATTGCGACCTGCGTAAACATTACCGATTTTATCGGAATGCTGACGCGCTGTTTCCAGAACACCCGCGGCGGAAGCGTTAATAACCGCTGTAACGCCACCGGATTGGGCATAAAATGCATTTTTAATTGCCATTTTTTTCTCCTGATTGATTAAATCGTAAGCAAGCTATTTGTATTCGTATAAAAACTCAGGTGTGATTTATCGTTGTCCTGAATTCTGTTGATATGAATCATAGACGAAGCTGGTTAACTTTATTTTAACAAGCTGTTGAAAAACTATCTGTATTGCCGCTGCGGTGTTAAAAACAGGCTCAAAATGCTCATTTATCATACATAAACTGCGCTTTTTCGCCTGTTTTTGCCTTGCATCGGCTGCTTCGAATACGTTTCTCAACGGCCTGTTAATGCTGCAAAAATCTGATCGCGTATTTCTTCAACCGTGCCTATTCCGGCTATCTTGGTATAACGCGGCGCGTCGCTCCCACCGTTTGTCGACCACTTTGAATAGTAGTCAATCAAAGGCTCGGTTTGCTCATGATAGACTTCCAACCGTTTTCTGACGGTTTCTTCCTTGTCGTCATCACGCTGGATCAATGGCTCACCGGTAACATCATCCTGGCCATCTATCTTAGGTGGATTAAAGTCGACATGATAAGTACGTCCTGACGCCGGGTGTACTCTACGGCCCGACATACGCTTAACAATTTCAGCATCTGCGACATCAATTTCAACCACAAAATCAATCGGTACGCCGGCTGCTTTCATGGCATCGGCTTGCGGGATTGTGCGTGGAAAGCCATCAAACAGGAAACCATTGACACAATCAGATTGTGTAATGCGTTCTTTGACTAAGTTAATGATAATGTCATCAGAAACCAATCCACCGGCATCCATAATTTTTTTTGCCATAACGCCCAGTTCAGTGCCTGCTTTAACAGCACTACGCAACATGTCGCCAGTAGAAATTTGCGGAACCCCAAAATGTTCCTTAATATAATTGGCCTGAGTACCTTTTCCGGCACCAGGGCCACCTAATAAAATGACTCGGATAGCTATTCTCCCCTTGTTACCCATTAAAATTTACTGAATGTGGTGACGAATTTATATCTGCCACTTCAATGACATCATGCGATTATATCGCAGGCAACGCAGATACTCGAGTTTTTTACTACAGTAATCCGCATGAAGTGAAACAACTTCATCACAAGTTACATTGATGCGGTACAGGTTATGCGATAATTCGATCGACTCTTAACAGGAAAAATCATGGACGAAAATAGAAGTAAAGCGCTTGATGTTGCGCTAGCCCAAATCGAAAAACAGTTTGGTAAAGGCTCAATCATGCGGTTGGGCGCTAACGATGTCGCCTATGATATACAAATTGTTTCTACCGGATCGTTGGGGCTTGATATCGCATTGGGTGTGGGGGGATTACCACGCGGCCGGGTGATTGAAATTTACGGGCCTGAATCTTCGGGAAAAACCACGCTGACACTCCAAGTCATTGCAGAAATGCAAAAAATGGGTGGAACAGCCGCTTTTATTGATGCGGAACACGCGCTGGATCCGCAATATGCACAGAAAATCGGCGTCAATGTCCAGGAATTGCTGATATCTCAGCCCGATAATGGCGAACAAGCATTGGAAATCGCCGACATGCTGGTACGTTCCGGATCGGTGGATATTGTTGTGGTGGATTCAGTCGCCGCACTCACGCCGCGTGCAGAAATCGAAGGCGATATGGGCGACCCGCAAATGGGATTGCAAGCACGTTTAATGTCGCAGGCTTTACGCAAACTCACTGCCAACATCAAGCGCAGCAATACTATGGTGATTTTCATCAACCAGATTCGCATGAAAATTGGCGTGATGTTCGGTAACCCTGAAACCACGACCGGCGGCAATGCATTAAAATTTTATGCGTCGGTGCGCCTGGATATCCGCCGCACCGGATCGATCAAAAAAGGTGAAGAAGTCATTGGCAACGAAACGCGCGTGAAAGTGGTTAAAAATAAAGTAGCGCCACCATTCAAGCAAGCGGACTTCGACATTCTGTACGGTGAAGGCATTTCTCGTGAGAGCGAAATCATAGAATTAGGCGTATTGCATAAACTTATCGACAAAGCAGGTGCTTGGTATGCATACAAAGGTGAGAAAATCGGTCAGGGCAAAGACAATGTGCGTGACTACCTGAAAGAACATAAGGAGATCGCTCAGGAAATTGAACAGAAGATTCGATTGATTGTAGGTATTGTGGATCAAGCCAGACCTGTAAAAGAAAAAGCTGAAAAGGTCGAGAAAGAAAAAACGGATAAAGAAAAATAAATTTTGTGGATACCCGGTCACCCTTGGAGATGCGTGCACTGCGTTATTTGGCACAACGCGAATATTCCCGTTTGGAATTGGAACAAAAACTTGCTATTCACGCACGTTCTTCCGATCAGGAAGCCTTATCCAGCGTATTGGATAAACTGGAACAAAATGGTTTTTTATCGGCGGTACGGGTTGTCGAACAAATTATCCGCACGCGTAGATCCCGCTTTGGTAGTCAGCGCATTGTTCATGAACTGAAGGAAAAAGGCATTGATGAACACTTGATTCAGAGTGTATTGCCATCGCTTAAGGAAACCGAGCTGGAGGCGGCATTTAAAATCTGGCAAAAGAAATTCGGAAAAGTACCTGACACTAGAGAAGAACGCGGTAAGCAAATGCGCTTCATGATGAGCAGAGGTTTTTCAATGGAAGTGATACAACGAGCTTTATCTCAGGCAAATGAGGAGAGCCAATGAAAAAGTTGCTTGTGCAAATGATGTTCGTTCTGACAATTTTATTGACCGGTAATCAAGCTAGTGCGGATGAGATCGTGCCCATCAGCGAGATCAATACATCGCCTGTCAATTTCGATGGTAAAGAAGTAAAACTAAAAGGCATTGCCAAAAATCCTACACGCCTGCCACTGGTCGATCTAAAATCCTATGTATTGGAAGATAAAAGCGGCGAAATCACGATTCTGACGGAATTGGATTTGCCTAAGATGAACGAAGAAATCACCATTCGGGTTAAAGTCAAAAGCTTGGCCATCGTCCAAGGTGAAGCATTGGGTTTGACGGTGATTGAACTGGAACGATATGAGCAGCAGCAAAAAATATGAATAGCAGCGAAATACGACAAAAATTTCTCGAATTTTTCGAATCACATGGGCACACCATCGTAGCATCCAGCCCATTGGTTCCCAACAATGATCCGACCTTATTGTTCACCAACGCAGGTATGGTGCAATTTAAAGATGTATTTCTGGGGCAGGACAAACGACCCTATGTGCGTGCGGTCAGTTCGCAGCGCTGCGTGCGTGCCGGTGGTAAACACAACGATCTGGAAAATGTCGGTTACACGGCACGGCATCATACGTTTTTTGAGATGCTGGGAAATTTCAGCTTTGGCGATTATTTCAAACGGAATGCCATTCAATTTGCCTGGGAATTTTTGACAAACTCGCTCAAAATTCCACGCGAGAAACTGTGGGTGACTGTGTATGCGGAAGACGACGAAGCGGCGGATATCTGGCTGAATGAAATCGGTGTCGATGCATCCCGCTTGGTACGGATTGCGACCATGGATAATTTCTGGCAAATGGGAGACACCGGCCCCTGCGGTCCTTGTTCCGAGATTTTTTATGATCACGGGCCGGACGTCAAAGGCGGGCCGCCCGGTTCTGCCGATGCCGATGGCGACCGCTACATCGAAATCTGGAATTTGGTGTTCATGCAGTACAACCGAGACAGTGCTGGCACACTGCACCCGCTGCCCAAGCCATCGGTGGATACCGGCATGGGACTGGAACGGATTTCCGCGGTCATGCAGCACGTTCACAGCAATTACGACATTGATCTGTTTCAAAGCTTGATCAAAGCTGCCGCGCGCGTCACCCATACCAAAGACCTTGCGGATAATTCCTTAAAAGTGATTGCCGACCATATCCGCGCCTGCTCGTTTTTGATTACCGATGGCGTCATTCCCGGCAGTGAAGGGCGCGGTTATGTGCTGCGGCGCATCATCCGTCGCGCTATCCGCCATGGTTATCAACTCGACCAAAAACAGCCTTTCTTTTATCAACTGGTAGAAGATTTAAGCCAAGTGATGGGGCAGGCCTATCCGGAGCTGGTTGCCGCTAAAACACGTGTTGCTGCCGTCTTGCAGCAAGAAGAAGAGCGTTTTGCCGAGACGCTGGAAAACGGCATGCAAATTCTGGAAGCCGCGCTCAGCCAGAAAAGCAAGGTACTGGATGGCGAAACCGCATTCCGGCTCTATGACACATTCGGTTTCCCGATTGACCTGACTGCCGACATTGCGCGTGAACGTGACATTAGCGTCGACCATGCCGGTTTTGAGCAAGCCATGGCACGTCAGCGCGAGCAAGCGCGCGCTGCCAACAAATTCACCATGCAGGAAGGCATTGAATATAGCGGCAATCAAACCACTTTCTATGGCTATGAGACCTTGCAACATGAGGGACAAGTGTTGGCCATTTATAAACAAGGCAGTGCGGTGGATTTCATCGAAGCCGGGGATGAGGCGGTGGTGGTTCTGGATCAGACGCCGTTTTATGCCGAATCGGGCGGACAAGTCGGCGACAGCGGCGAATTGCTGGTAGCCAATGGCACTTTTGCGGTAACGGATACGCAAAAAATACAAGCCGGTGTGTTTGGTCATAAAGGCTTGTTACGCAGCGGTCGCTTGGTCATCAAGGATAGCGTGCTGGCTAAAGTTAATCCGCAAACCCGCACCAGCACCGCGAACAATCATTCCGCGACACACTTGCTGCATGCTGCGCTGCGCAAAGTACTCGGGACTCACGTGACGCAAAAAGGCTCACTGGTGGATGCCAATCGCACACGTTTTGATTTTTCCCACAACGCATCACTCACCGCTGACGAAATACGCGAAACCGAACGCCTCGTCAACGAGCAGATCAGAAACAACTGGGTCGTTGCATCCGAAACCATGAAATACGATGATGCCATCAAGCGCGGTGCCATGGCGCTGTTTGGTGAAAAATATTCGGATGTCGTGCGTGTCATCGGTATGGGCGAATTCTCCACCGAATTATGCGGCGGTACGCATGTGCCGCAAATCGGACAAATCGGTTTCTTTAAAATTGTAACGGAATCCGGCGTGGCCGCAGGTATCCGTCGCGTTGAAGCAGTGACTGGAACAGCGGCTATCGATTATGTGCAACAACGCGAAGCACAATTACTGGAAATCGCACAAACGCTAAAAACCAATCCGCAGGAAGTTACGCAAAAAATTGCCCAGATTATCGACAATGTGCGGCAAACTGAAAAAGAGCTGACGCGTTTAAAAACCAAACTGGCCAACTCGCAAGGTACCGATCTGGCGGCACAAGCGCAAGATGTTAGCGGTATCAAAGTGTTGGCCGCCAATCTGGAAAATGCCGATGCCAAAATCCTAAGAGAAGCGCTCGATCAGCTCAAAGATAAGCTAAGAACTTGTGCCATCGTGCTGAGTACCGTTGAAGACGGAAAAATAACCCTGATCGCCGGTGTCAGTGCCGATCTGACCAGTCGGATCAAAGCTGGAGAACTGGTCAATTTTGTCGCTCAGCAAGTCGGCGGTAAAGGCGGTGGTCGGCCCGATATGGCGCAGGCGGGCGGCACACAACCGGAGCATTTGCCAGCCGCACTTGCGAGTGTGACGAATTGGGTTGAGAAAAAATTAACGTAATATTTAGCAAATTTAAGGTATTGATAAAAAATTGACTCTTCTGGAAATAGAGCGATTAGTTTTAATACCTATCGTTCTGAGAAAAAGGTGTTGATACAAGGGAGTGATGATCAAAGGTTAAAACTGAATTCTTGAGAAGGAGCACTGATATGACCCGATATCAAATGAGTGAGCAAGCGTTAAACTTACTTAAACAAGTCGAAGAACTACGCTTAACGGTCTATGATGATCAAACTGGCAAAGAAACCCAAGTTTGGACTAAGGGTGCTACCATCGGTTATGGACATCTGATCAATAAGGCCGAATGGGATACCTATAAGGATGGCATTACTGAATCTGCTGCAGACAGTTTATTCCAACAAGATCTCGCACCGTTTATCAAAATCGTATCCACCAGCATAACCATCCCGCTAAAGCCGAATGAATTCGATGCACTTGTTATACTTGCCTACAATATTGGCGCTCAGTCTTTTCAGAATTCTTCAGTGGTTAAACTGGTGAATGATTCAAATGCTCAGACGTCCTACAAAAATCTTGAAGAAGCTTGGAAGGCCTGGAATAAATCACAAGGCAAGGTTATGAAGGGTCTGATCAACCGAAGGCAATGCGAATGGGATATTTATTCAAAGAATATTTATCAAAGATGGTGACATGATTCATGCTCGCAAATCAATACTGGCAACCTTGACACTATTCCTGGCAATGTTTGCTTTGCCGTGCTTTGCCATAGATAATCCGGACGCTCCTGACTTTCTAGCAGAATTCGAAGCGCGTGCACAAAAATTTGAGATTAACGTGCAGAACCAAGGCGGCAATACCGGTGATATCCATCGTGCCTATTCCGATTATGAAAATTTCCTCGACCATGAGCTAAATCAAGTTTACCGGGTACTGATGAAACACCTCAGCGATGAAAACAAGAAAAATTTGGTCGACTCGCAAAAACAGTGGCTTCGGTTCCGGGATATTGAATTTTTATTTATTGACAATAACTGGACAATGCAGAACTTCGGGAGCTCGTATGCGATTTCCAGAGGTGCATCACGAACAAAAATTCTGCGTGATCGTGTCATAACGCTATTACACTATTTGAAGAATTTTTGATGAGGATTATGTTGGCGTATTACCGTAATAAAGGAGTCTCAGCATGATTGTTATTTCTGACCATAGCGAGAAGTTTATCCGTCCACCAATTATCGAGAATTCTCATGATTACCCCGGATATTCGCTGGCAACAACGTTTTGTTAGCTATCAGAAGGTTTTGCTGCAACTACAAAATGCGGTTGATCTGAGTAAACAACGTGCATTCACGCAATTGGAAAAGCAGGGTGTGATTCAGGCGTTTGAATTCACCCATGAATTGGCCTGGAATGTACTGAAAGATTATCTGCAGGATCAAGGCAATCAGAATGTCAAAGGTTCAAAAGACGCCACCCGTGAAGCGTTTAAAGTGGCGCTCATTACGGATGGTGAGCAATGGATGGCGATGATTCAGAGCCGAAATATCTCATCGCATACTTATGATGATCGTGTTGCTGAACAATTGGTTGATGCGATCATTCAGCACTACTATCCATTATTTGTCGCGCTAAAAACGGAAATGGACAAATACCTGTCATGACTCAGGATCATCCATTTGGTTTGTCATCCACGACACTGGACAAACTGAACAGTATCTTTGCGCAACATCCCGTCATCGATTCCGTGGTGATCTATGGTTCGCGGGCCAAAGGCAATTATCGAGTAGGTTCTGATATTGATCTTACCATTAAGGGGGATGAAATTTCATTTGCTGAATTCATGCGCATTGAAAATCAGATCGATGACTTAATGTTGCCTTACACCGTGGATTTGTCGCAATACCATCTGTTGGAGAATGCAGATCTGGTTGCGCATATTGATCGTGTTGGTGTGGAAATTTATAAAATAAATGACGAATCAATTTAAAAATGTATTCATTGGTTTAATAAGTGTTTCTCTATTCGGATGTGGCACTGTTAACACGGTGATCAAAGGCGATTCGACCGCAAGGCATAATCTCAATCAAGTGAAGTCGCCCTGCGAATCAATACCACGGATTTACAGTGGTGTTTTCTATGATATGTGTGCCTTACGCGGGAAACCATCGCGTTCAGCGCTGTGGATGGGAAGTGGTGCAGAACTTGCACTCATTGATTTAGCGCTATCCGGGGTATTGGATACGATTGCTTTGCCTTACACCATTTATGGACAGATTAACGAAGGTGACATTAATCTCAGATAAGCTAGTGCTGCTAGCATTTAGCAATTGTCATGCGTTTCGATCATGAAATTTACTCGCATAAATAATTGCCAATATTCCTGAGAAAAATGTTTATAATGAAAAAATGAAGATTCTCAAGTACCAATGGATATTGTTTTTTTTCATCGTGTGGTTTCCACTGCAAGGGGTTACTGCCGCTGTGCTATCCGTATGTGCGCAGGAGGATTTTAGCTTGCACCATGACACCATGGTGGCAGACGATAATCATCACCATGAGGATTGTCACAAGCAAGCAACCGATGCTTCAACCGATCACGTGATTGCAAGTCTGCCTTGCGATGATATTTCTTGTAATGCTTACGGTAATCCGCCGATTCTGTCCGGCTCCGCGGCTCCCGTTCTCACTAAAGATACTTCTATTGTCACTTCCTATGATTCCGGTTTTATTTCATTTATACCGGAACAACCCAAACGTCCCCCGTTAGCCGCCTCCCTTTAGCAGGCCGTTGAAAAACTATCTGCATTGCCGCTACTGCGTTAAAAACAGGCTAAAAATGCTCATTTATTACGCATAAACTGCGCTTTTTCGCCGGTTTTTGCCTTGTATCGGCTGCCTCGAAAACGTTTTTCAACGGCCAGTTAGAAACTCGCCTGTTATTTAGGAAAGAAGCGATTGCTTGCACGAATTTTGCGCCTCAGTAAATGTGGTACAGACAGTGCAATGTCGCAACTATCATTAGCTTATTGATTGATAGTGCAGATGAAATTACCCGTCAGGAGGCCGGTATGTTGTTTACATTCGTTATTAACACTGATCAGCAGCAACAAAATTTCATTAGGAGGTTACGGAAGCACGTCGGCACCATCGTAATTGCATGGGTTGCTATCACGATGCCCCCCACAATTTATGCACAGCAGCAGGAAGCTGTTTTAAATAAGACGGGTGCCACAATTTTTACGAAATCGGTCGACAAAGTGGCCTTGATAACACCTGATCACCCTAGCGCAACATTCCTTCCGGGTTTGCTTGCAGAAGCGCTGGAAAAAAATCCGGAAATCCAGGCAGCGCAGCAGGAGCGCGAAGCCGCCCGGCAAAGAATTGCACCGGCACAAGCGCTGGATGATCCGATGCTTGAGGCGGGTGTAATTAATGCGCCTTTGGCGTCGTCGCCGTTTAACCGCGAGGATATGACCATGAAAATGATCGGCCTGTCCCAGCGCTTGCCTTTTCCGGGAAAGCGCGACTTGCGTAAGGATGTTGCCAGCAAGGATGCGGAAGCGATTGAGCATGGTTATCAGGAAACCGTGAATCGTGTCGTGCACGATCTCAAAACCGCCTATTTTGATCTGGGGCTAACGCTTGAAATGACTAAGCTGGTCGAGAAAAACAAACAAACACTCGAACATTTTCTACAAATCGCTGAAGCACGCTATCAGGTTGGGCAAGGCAGTCAGGCCGATGTATTGAAGGCGCAAACGCAAGTTTCCAGAATGTTGGATAGATTATTGGGTCTGGCACGCGAACAGCCGGTGTTTGAGGCGGATTTGATCCGCGCACTGGGCCGGAATGCGAAAGGTGTGGTGCCGATCCCCGCGCCATTACAAATCCATGCGGTGAACTTGACTCTGGAAACATTGCAACAGGAGGCTTTGATGCAACGCCCGCAATTGCTAGCGTTACAGAGCCTGATTGCACGCAATGAAAAATCAGTCGACTTGGCGCGCCGCGCATCCTATCCGGATTTCGATGTGCGCCTGTCATATGGCCAGCGTGACAACATGTTGGACGGTACCCGGCGCGATGACATGGTGAGTATGACCGTGGCGGTTAATCTGCCGGTATGGCGCGGCAGCAAAATCGAACCGCGTATCTTGGAATCTGAAGCGCTGCGCGATCAGGTGTCCAGTTTGTATCAAGCGCAAACGAATGAAATCGCGGCAAGACTGCGCCAGCAAATCGCCATGGCCGAGCAAAGCCTGAAATCGGTCAAGCTCTATCAGACCGCCATATTGCCGCAGGCGAGACTGACGGTGGAATCCGCATTGGCGGCTTATCAGGTGAACCGGGTCGACTTTCTGACCCTGCTGGATAATCAGATGACGGTATTCGATTATGAGGCCAATCTCATCACCGCGATGGCCAATTACAACAAAGCGCTGGCGGAAATCGATTTGCTGGTTGGCAAAAAGCATCACTAACTGACACATTTATGGAGTTTCCTATGAAATCCATTGTTAAACTGATGATTGTCGGAGTTGCAATGGTTATAGCATTGCTGACAGGCTACTGGTGGGGTAATACGCAATTACAGACAGCCACCGGCGTTGTTTCCTCCGAAGCAACCAACGGCGAGAAAAAGATTTTGTATTACCGCAACCCGATGGGGTTGCCCGACACGTCGTTGGTACCCAAAAAAGATCCGATGGGCATGGATTATTTGCCGGTTTATGCAGGCGACGAACCGCTTTTGGATCAAAGCATCGTGACGCTCAGTACTGAGAAAGTGCAAAAGCTGGGTGTACGTACCGAAACAGCGGTGTTGCGCGAGCTAATGCGCACTGTGCGGGCCGTCGCGACGATTCAATCCGATGAGCGTAAGCAATACACCGTGGTAACCAAGTTTGAAGGCTGGATTCACAAGCTGTATGTGAATACCACGGGACAAGCGGTCAAAAAAGGCGATGCGCTGATGGATGTTTACAGCCCTGAGCTGATTACCGCGCAACAGGAATATCTGATCGCCGTCAGAGGACTGCAAGCCGTCGCCGATGGTGATGCGGATATGCGCACCGCCATGCAACGGCTGGTTACTGGTGCATTGCAGAAACTGCGCAATTGGGATATCGCGGAAGGCGAATTACGGCGGCTGCAGCAAACCGGCGCAGTGCAACAGTATATGACGCTGCGCTCGAAAGCCGATGGCATTGTGCTGGAAAAGCAGGCCATCATGGGGCAACGCTTCATGTCGGGAGAAACGCTGTATCAGATCGCCGATTTGTCGAGTGTATGGATACTGGCCGACGTATTCGAACAGGATCTGGGCATGATCCATCCCGGCCAGTTGGTCACCATCCGGGTGGATGCTTATCCCGACAAGGTGTTCAACGGTGAAGTAGCGTTTATTTATCCGGTGGTGACGCCGGAGACGCGCACGGCCATCGTGCGCATTGCGCTTTCAAATCCCGCAGGTTTGCTGAAGCCCGCCATGTATGCGCGTGCCGAATTTGCATCGTTCCACGGCAAAAACAAAGTGTTGACCATACCGGATTCCGCCGTGCTGGATACCGGTACGCGCCGAGTGGTGTTGGTCGATCTCGGTGCCGGTCGCTTTGAGCCGCGTACGGTAAAGTTGGGCATACATGCCGATGGTTATGCTGAAGTACTGGGTGGGCTTCGGGTCGGCGAAGCGGTGGTGGTCAAGGCGAATTTTCTGATCGATGCGGAAAGCAACTTTAAAGGTGCGCTCAATAGTTTTGGTCACAATACCTATTACCCGGTGTCCGAGAAACAGGAAATTGCATCCAGCTCAACCGTTCTGTCATCTGCGCCAGTGCAATATCGCGGTGAAGGGCGCATTGAAGCGATTGATTTCACGCACGCGACCGTTACCCTCGCACATGGCCCGATTGAAAGTTTGAAATGGCCGGCGATGACCATGGACTTCCGTTTTCTCGAGCCGACGTTACTGCAATCCTTCAAGCCCGGCCAGAAAGTCATCTTTGAAATCGCCGAAGAATCGGCTGGCGAGTTTGTCATCGTGCGCATCCAGACAGCAGATACCTTTCACGATCATTAAGCATTTGCCGGAATTGAGACTGAAAATCCGACAAACGCCAAAGGAGCGCCAATATGCTTAGAAATATCATCGAATGGTCGATCCGGAATGTTTTCCTGGTGCTGCTGAGCACGGTCTTTATCGTTGGCTGGGGAATATATTCAGTATGGAAAATGCCGATCGACGCGATTCCGGATCTGTCCGATGTGCAGGTCATTATTTACACGGAATATCCCGGTCAAGCGCCGCAAGTCGTCGAAGACCAGGTGACTTATCCGCTCACCACCGCCATGCTGGCCGTGCCGCGTGCCAAAGTTGTACGGGGCTTGTCGGCATTCGGCGTGTCGTTTATTTATGTCATTTTTGAGGACGGTACGGATATTTACTGGGCGCGATCGCGCGTGCTGGAATATCTGAATTTTGCGGCAAATCAGCTACCCCGGGATGTGCGACCAGCGCTAGGCCCGGATGCCACCGGCGTCGGTTGGATTTATCAATATGTCGTCACCGCCAAGGATCGCACGCTGGACGAATTGCGCACCATCCAGGACTGGTTCCTGCGCTACCAGTTAACGACCACGCATGGGGTATCGGAAGTCGCCAGTGTCGGTGGGTTTGTCAAAACCTATCAGATTACGGTCGACCCGCGCCGCCTGCAAGCGTATGACATTCCGTTGAAACGCATCACCGAAGTCATCGCCGCCAGCAACCGCGATGTCGGCGGGCGCGTGATTGAATTGGCCGAAACCGAATATATGGTGCGTGGCCACGGTTATTTGGGCAGCATCAGTGACCTGGAGAATCTGGTGGTCAGGGCACATGCCGGTATGCCGGTATTGTTGCGCGATATCGCCCGCGTAGAACTGGTTCCCAGCGAACGCCGCGGCATCACCGAACTGAATGGCGAAGGCGAAGCGGTATCCGGCATTGCAGTGGCGCGCTATGGTGAAAATGCGCTGGATGTGATTCATGATCTCGAAGCAAAAATAGACCAGATCAAATCCGGCTTGCCGCAGGATGTTTCGGTTGAGTCGGTTTATAATCGCTCCGAGCTGATTCACCGCGCTATTGCGACGCTGAAAGAAGTATTCATCGAGCAAATCGTCATCGTAGCGCTGGTTTGCGCGATATTTCTGATGCATGCACGCAGCGCGCTGGTGGCGATCATCATGCTGCCGATCGGTGTGCTGATCGCCTTCATCGCTATGGCGCAACTTGGCATCAATTCCAATATCATGAGTCTCGCCGGTATTGCGCTGGCGATTGCGGAAATGACCGATGCCGCCATCGTCATGGTGGAAAACGCGCACAAACATCTGGCGCGGCTCAGGCCAGGCGAATCCCGCACCAATGCGGTAATTATCGCGTGTCAGGAAGTCGGCCCGTCGCTATTTTTCAGTCTGTTGATTATTACCGTGTCGTTTCTGCCGGTATTCGCACTGGAAGCGCAGGAAGGGCGCATGTTCCAGCCACTTGCTTACACCAAAACATTTGCGATGGCAGGTGCGGCAATCCTGTCCATCACGCTGGTTCCGGTGCTGATTTTGCTGCTGATCCGCGGCCATGTTCCACGTGAAGCGGATAATCCGTTGGGTCGTTTGATGATTCGCTGGTATCAACCGGTTGTCGCCGGGGTGATGCGCTGGAAAAAATCCATTCTGGTCATCGCATTGGTTGTGCTGGGCGCTACGGTTTATCCGGCGATGAAGCTGGGAACGGAGTTCATGCCGACGCTGAATGAAGGTACGTTGCTGTACATGCCCGTCACGTTGCCGGGAATCTCCGTGACCAAAGCGGCGGAAACCATACAGACGCAAAATAAGATTATCAAGAGTTTCCCCGAAGTCGCCTCGGTTTTCGGCAAGGCGGGGCGTGCCGATACCGCGACCGATCCGGCGCCATTGGAAATGACCGAAACCATCATCAATCTGAAACCGGAACATGAATGGCGACCCGGCATGACCATCGACAAACTGATTGCCGAACTCGATCAGGCATTGCAAATCCCCGGTGTTGCGAATGCCTGGACCATGCCGATCAAAAATCGCACCGACATGCTGGCAACCGGCATCCGTACACCGGTCGGCATCAAGGTGTTCGGCAACAATCTGACTGAAATCGAAACGCTCGCCCGGCAAATCGAAGTCGTCGTGAAAACCGTGCCCGGAACCGCCAGCGCGTATGCCGAACGCATCACCGGCGGTTATTACCTGGATATCGAACCGGATCGTCTGGCCTTGGCGCGTTACGGCTTGGCGGTCGGCGATTTGCTCGAAGTCATTTCGGTGACACTGGGCGGTGCCGTCATTACCACCACGGTAGAAGGGCGTGAGCGTTTTGACGTCGCCATCCGCTACCCGCGTGAACTGCGTAGCGACCCGCAAGCCATCGCAACGCAAGTGCTGGTGCCCGCCATGGGAGGCACCATGATTCCGCTCGGCCAACTGGCGAAAATCAAACTGGTGCAAGGCCCGCCGAGTATTCGCACGGAAAACGCGCTGCTGTCCGCCTACATCTTTGTCGATATCCGCGACCGCGATATCGGCGGCTATATCGCCGATGCGCAACAAGCCGTGCGCGAGCAGGTGCAATTTCCACCCGGATACTATGCAACCTGGAGCGGGCAGTTTGAATACATGCAACGCGCTACCGAGAAACTGAAACTGGTGATACCGCTGACGATTTTGATGGTGTTTTTGCTGGTGTACCTGAATTTTGGCCGCTTGACTGAAACGCTGATCGTCATGTTGTCGGTACCTTTTTCGCTGGTCGGCGGCATCTGGCTGATGGTTTGGCTCGACTACAACCTGAGCATCGCCGCAGTGGTCGGCTTCATCGGCCTGATCGGCATCGCCGCGGAATCCGGCATGGTCATGCTGGCGTTCATCGACCAAGCGCTGACGACCATTACCCAGCAACGCAAAGCGCTGGCCGAGAAAATCACGCTGACGGATCTGTACGAAGCTGTCGTACAAGGCGCCGTTTACCGCATCCGCCCAGTCATGATGACCATCGCCGGCAGCGTGGTCGGCTTGTTGCCGGTCATGCTCAGTACCGGCACCGGCTCCGAAGTCATGCGTCGCATCGCCGCACCGATGGTCGGCGGCATGGTTTCCGCGACAATCCTGACATTGATTATTTTTCCGGCGGTGTATGCGGTGGTGAAAGAGATTTCGATTCGGCGTGCGCTAAAAAACGGATAAATCACCACTTGCATTGCATTTCAAGCGCGGTAATGTTGCATTATGCTTAGAATATAGAGATAAGATTAGTGGATTTGTTTTGTGGCAGCTTGAAAATATGTTTTTACAATGGAATTCTTATACATTTCGATCCATGCACTTTAATAAAACGTGAAAATTCCGTCGCAGTATGGACTAAATATGAAGAAGAACAGCAAGATTAAGCAAACTCAAAAGAAGCTCAAAAAAACTCGAAAGCCGAGTACACTTAAAAAAAGGCAAACTGATCAGAATAGCTTGTCGCTCAATCCAGTGTTTCAAATGCTGCCCAATCCTTTTGCGGAACTTAACGATGAGCGACGGATGCAAGTTATACGTGAGCTTGCTGAAAATAGCGAAAGGAAATATCAGGAAGCTCTCACCAAGATAAGGCAGATATTAGTAAATTACGACCCAATTTCTATGCTATCCATCTTGGCTTCATATGGACTCACAGTAAGCGTTGGCAACAATGGCATTCAAGATAAAGATTGCGAACGAGAATTTCACCAATTCCAGCTAGAAATTTGCCAAGCTCTTGTTCTCCAAGTTGATCCGGAAATATTCCAATACCAACCTGTAACACCTGACATTGTTCAAGAAATATGGACAGCTCTTTCTGATCTTATGTCTGCAGGTCATTTTAGGGAGATTGAACACACTAACGACTTCTTATCAAAAGAATCTGCTATTAAGCAGGTACAACACATGGTGAGAGGCAACACCCAATTGGTTCGTAATTGGGGTTATTTCTCGCAAGTAAAGACTATTTCGCATGAGTTATACGGCGATTTTGATGGTCTTCTTGGAAAATCGAATGGCTTTAGCTGTAGCAATGTAATTGCTCTGTTTCAATTGCTCATTAATGAAATAGAACTTGCAAATACAAACCGCCTGCTATCTTTCCGTGATTTATACAAATTGAAAGATAAAGCAGAGTTGGTAATTAAGTATCATGAACTTATAGGCGCTTCTCCTGGTACAGCAGAGCAATTCATCAAGACTGAAAATTTTCGTTTAATGTCATTTAAAGAATTATTTTTCATGTTGATGTCTCATTATGATCTACGGCTTCATAAGCTCTATGAATTCTCTCCAAAATATTTGGCAGACAAACTTGAAATTGATGTAACTGCAACCAGAGGGATACTAGATTTCTTTTCGTATAAGCTGGGTGCCTTGAAAGGTGATGAAACTGAATATCTACATCTATCCAATCCCATCTGGTTACGCCCGATAATTCAAATTGAAGATGAAAAATATTTTTGTGCATTACCACAAGTGTTTTTTAGTTTTGTTTTACCCTCAGTAGACAGATTGGTTGAAAATATTGATCCAACCGCTCTAAGTAAACGACGCGCATGTTATCTTGAAGAGAAAATAGTCAAGATAATAAATAGAAGATTTCCTGAGGCCAATACTGTTTCTCAATTGAAGTGGAAATTAGGCAACGTCGAATATGAGACTGACTTGATTACATTTATTGATTCACATGCGATTATTGTCGAGGCCAAAGCAGGTAAAGTAAGTGCCCCAGCATTAAGGGGAGCTCCTGATCGTTTAAGGAAGCATATTGATGAGCTGCTTGTCTCTCCCAATATTCAATCCAAGCGCTTAAAGGAAAAACTAGAGGAACTTATAGCTCACCCGGAGATAAATGATGATCTTCGCAAGAAATTACCCGTGGATTTAAAAGATATTCACAAAATAATTCGCGTCTCAGTTTCTCTAGAGAGTTTTGGCTCTATCCAAGCCAATGTAGCTCAGCTAAAAGAAACCGGATGGCTACCTGAAACTTTTGAGCCATGCCCCACGATGAACTTGGCAGATTTTGAAATTCTATTCGACTTCCTAGAGCACCCTGTTCAGATTATTCATTATCTTGAGGCGCGCCAGGAATTGGAAGAAAGATTAGGGTATATGGGTGATGAGTTAGATTTAATGGGTACCTACATTAAAACTCTTTTCAATATGGGTGACATTGATAAAGACGTAAATCTAGTAATTTCCGGAATGTCTGCTCCACTGGATGCTTACTACAACTCAAAAGATGCTGGAATAATCATACCTAAACCCCAACCACTTGTTAGTTCTCTTTTTTCTAGGATTATGAATCAATTAGAAGAGCGGCAGACCCCTCGGTGGACGGAAATTGGAGTCATCTTGAATAAATTTTCTCCAGAAGATCAACGCAAACTATCCAAGATGATTGAAACACTAAAGGTGAGTGTTCAGAAGAACTGGATGTTGGATGATCATAAAAATATGGTTATCTGCGTGCCCCCAAAAGCTTCCCAGTATGCAATTTGCTATGTCATATTTAACAACAGTAATGCTGATAGAAGAAATGAATTTATCGAGAAAGCCGCAATTATTGGACTTGAGTCTGAACATGTGAAGCAATGTTTAGTGATAGCAAAGAACGTAGACGACAATAATCTCGCATATCGCTTTATTGGACTGATGGAGTAATCTCTCTAATGTGCATTGCGCAGCTTTGTCAACGCTTGTGTGATCTAGGTGCCACAAGCCGCACCACGAAGATCGCCTTGCTGCGGGACTGGAGTCAGGCTTGCTCATACGACAGGAATCACAGCCTCACAGAGATTTTTCCGATGGAGCTACGATTAGTTTCTGTTAGTTTTTCTCATCTATTAACGGATGATAACTATATTCGCATCCATAAACTCGCCCAACGACTTTATCCAATCGGGTTGCTTAAAAAATGAAGCCGGTATTGTGGCCACCTGCTAGAAATAGCTCGTCTTGTATAATCATCATACGATCGAATGGATCGCGGTAAGGCCCGGGCAAACTACCGGCACGCAAAGCGTGATCGGAAGTAATGTCGAGCAGCGTAAACCCCTGGCTGATCAGGCATTCATGGAAGCTCGTAGCAACATCCTGAGCCCCCGGTAATTTACCGATACGCACTTTGGTGGCAATTTCTCAAGCGGATGCCGCACTGACCAAAATACGGTGCTCGGTCGTTTCGATCCAGCTGCGAGTTGTCAATGATAAGTGTTCGTCGCCGTCCAGCAACCTAAGCAAAGTGTGCGTATCCAGCAAAGCTTTCAATTATTGCTCCCAAGCTGCTAATTCTTTGTTCGGCAATGGTTCGAAAAAAGCTTCGGTGACCGTAGCCTTGCCCCGCATTGCACCAAACTGCCGCTTGTGCGGCGATGAAATCACTGGCACCAGTTTAACACAACAGGATTCTTACCTTTGGCAATCACTACCTCTTCGCCCGCACAGGCTTGTTCAATAAGCTGAGAAAGATGTGTTTTTGCAGTATAGATCGTGTAGGTTTTCATGCAGTTAAGCCGTACTTGACTGAGAATAGTTGGTCAAAATTATACGATTTGTTGTTAGTTACAGCAATGTTACTGCATGTGATGGCGGTTCCACTTGAGTAGGATGCCACTAAGCGTAGTCGGTAAGTTGGGATAACGAGAGGAATCCCAACATCCATCTCACACTAGCAGGCTGTTGAAAAACTTTTTTGAGACCGCCGATACAAGGCAAAAACAGGTGAGAAAGCGCAGTTTATACTTAATAAATGAGCATTTTGAGCCTGTTTTAACACCGTAGCGGCAACGCAGATAGTTTTTCAACGGGCCTGTTAATGTTCATGAAGTGTTCATCTGAATGGATGCATAGTGGCAGGCATCAATTTGCGAAGCGAGGTTTAATCATGAACAGTAAATGGATCGTGGGGGGATTGGGTATTATAGTTTTGGTTGCCATCACATCGGGTTGTGTGTCCGTTGGAGAGCAGAGCCAGAGCATGGTCAATTATTGTGACAAACTTGGTCTAAAACGTGATTCCTCTAAATTTTCAGATTGTTTGGGACGACTGAATCAACAAAATGGTGTTTCGGAACAATGCCTAAGGGATTTTCGTTATGGCATTCCTTATAATTATGAAAAATGCATAAACCGTAGGCTTCGATAAAGAACTCGGCCGCAAGCGACCGAGTTTTAGAAGAGGGGTAGTTGCCCAAACCTCTCTTCCATTTCATCCATCACTTTGAGTTGATTTTGTACATACTGACGAATAACCTCCTCGTTAGCAT
>JAGNZK010000049.1 GCA_017984435.1 Nitrosomonas sp.
CCAAAAAATGGTCTATGCCACTTAAAGATTGGAAGCCTGCACTAAACAGGTTTACTATTCAATTTAACGAAAGAATGCCTCGGCACTATTAACAACCATTTACACAAAATCTAGGACACCCTCATTACTTTCCGTACCGATGCCCTGATGTTGATAGCGAGGATCGATTTGAATCTCATCCAGCCACAAATAATCCGCGCGCTCATCGACAATGAGCATGCCGACATTCTTGTCATCCAGCCTAAGAATTTCGATAGGTTTCGATTCCCATGCCTTTACGAACAAACCCAATTCCTCGTCTTCATCCCAATAACCAAATTCTTGCGTAATCAAATCCCGATACACGGTATGGTGCAATTCCAGCAACCACTGATAATCATAATCCCAGGCGGGGCGTGTCTGAATATTCATGGAACTTATTGCCAGTTTGAATCCATCGCGCTTACCGTTCAGCGTCATTTGGTACGTGGAAATCCAACGCTTGGTGGGTTGGTCTCATAACTTCGGACACTTACCTAGGATGACGAATCACCCCATGTCCAGGGTTTTCCGCCAGTTTTCATGACAGGTGCAGTGCGATGACTTCTTACCCGTTGCCGCCCCTTTCCTGCCCGCTTTTCCTTTAATAACGCCATCGGGCTTAGACCCGTTTCCGGCAACCATTGATCCAGTCCATCCATCAAACCCAATACACGGCACAAACGTACCAGCGTGACCAGCTGCACGGACTCGCCGGCTTCAACCCGCTCCACCGTACGCTTGGCCACCCCGGCTTCCGCCGCCAGTGCCGCCTGAGATAGCGACCGCGCTATGCGCCGCTGCGCCAAACGTTGGCCTAGCTCAGCCAAAATGGTTTCGTCAGATAGTTCATCATTTATTATCATATTCGCCATTTATGTCGATTTATTGGTACAAATATATAACATATCGTCAAATATGGCGAATTAAAGAATTTAATAATTGATGAATCGCGTTCTACCCGAAACTAAAAACATCTTTCAGCTCACTATTGCTCAGATTCCCAATCCATTTTTCCCCGCTACCCACCGTCATATCAGCCAGATTACGCTTGGACTGAATCATGTCATTGATGCGTTCTTCGAAAGTGGCGCGGGTAATCAGGCGATGCACTTGCACGTTATGTTGCTGGCCAATACGATAAGCCCGGTCGGTCGCTTGCGCTTCAACGGCCGGATTCCACCATAAATCAAAGTGGATCACATTGGCGGCCGCTGTCAGGTTAAGGCCGGTACCGCCCGCTTTTAGCGACAGCAAAAATACGCGTTCGGTACGGTCATTCTGAAAACGCTCTACCATGCTATCGCGTGTTTTCCGTGCAACTCCACCGTGCAGGAATTGCGGCTCCCGTCCGAATCGTGTCGTGATCCATGCCGACAGCAATTCACCTGCTTCGCGGAATTGCGTAAACACCAGCACTTTTTCATGGGCAGCAAATAGGGGCTCAAGCAAATCAAGAAATAGCGCTGCCTTGCCTGATAAGTTAGCATCAGAATCTCCCTTTTTAAGATATTGCGCGGGGTGATTACAGATTTGCTTCAAAACCATGATCATTTGCAGTACCAATCCCTGACGTTTGAATGTATCGGATTCGCCACTGATCACTCGTAGGGCTTCACGCACAACGGATTCATACAATGCCGCTTGTTTTTTGGTCAGCTCACAATATTGATTCTGTTCAATCTTGTCGGGCAGATCGCTGATAATACTTTTGTCCGACTTAAGCCGCCGCAGTAAAAACGGGCTGGTGATACGCTTAAAACGATTCGCCACGTGTTGATCATGGTGGCTTTGTATCGGCACCGCAAATTCTTTGGTAAAACTGGTGAGATTCCCCAGAAAACCACGATTGGCAAAATCCATGATGCTCCAGTATTCCGATAACCTGTTCTCAACGGGCGTGCCGGTCAAGGCAACGAAACTCACCGCCGGGATAGCTTTGACGGCTTTGGTCTGTTCAGTAACCGGATTTTTGATGTTTTGCGCTTCATCCACGACGACGATGCACCAAGACAATTTCTTCAGTTTGGGCAGATCCGATCTCACCATGCCGTAAGTCGTCAGCAGCACATCCGGGCGTTCTTTTCCCAGCGCGCGTTCCGTACCATGAAAAACACCTACCTTCAGCGTTGGTGCAAAGCGTGCAATCTCTTTTGTCCAGTTGGTCAGCAAACTGGTCGGCACGATCACCAGCGCCTTTTCCGCTTCCAGCTTTCCCTCTTCCTTGAGTTTCAGCAGAGTAACAATCACCTGAAGTGTCTTGCCCAGCCCCATATCGTCAGCGATAACGCTACCGAACCCGGCGCGGATATTGCGATATAACCAAGCATAGCCGCGCTCTTGGTAAGGCCGCAGGACCGCATTGAGCGCACCGGGCAGCGGCACACTGCCTATTTCGGCAAGTTGACGAATCATGTCACGCGCCTGCGCATCCAGTATGATGGGTGAACCCAGATACTCCTCGGTCAAGGCAATACGCAGCAGCTCCGCTTGCGTGATGCGCGGTGGTTTTTCCAGTTGCGAGTGTAGCTGTTCAATTTCGGCAGGATCCAGATAAACATATTCGCCCCTGAAACGCACAATCCCATGGGCAGTTTTGACCAGTTCATCAAATTCAGCTGGCGTGAGTTGGTTATGCCCAATCGCCACCGCCCAGTCGAAACCGAAAATATCATCCGCATTCAAATAACCGGAACTACCCGCATTCTTGCCGGATAATTTCATCGATACACGTGGCCGCAGCACGCGATCCAGTGCTTTGGGCAGCAACGCACGTATCCCAAGCAGCCGGATAACCGGCAGCACATCAAACAAAAATGCCGGGAGTGCTTCAGCGCTCAGAGCGATCGGCATGGTTGCGCCGGCACTGATGTAGCTGTTGAAATCCGGAAAAAATTCCGCCAGTAATATCACCGTTTTCAATACGCCATAGCGATTCTCCTGCCAGGCCGGATCGGTCAGCAGACCGGCCAATGCAACAGGTTCCTGCAATAGATCATTACGCGCCACTACACCCAATGACAGGCTAAATCCAATATTTTCTTCCTCTAACCGCAACACCGGGACATGGGCCTGATAGCCAATATGAAAACGTGCCAGCCAGAGCTGTACGCCGCTGCCGATTTCGCCTTCACCGGGTCCGTCAAATCGAGCGTGGCCGTGACCAAAAAACAAGTCGATCAGTTTGTTACCTCGCAGTTTTTCAACACTGGCATCACTCCAGCGACGTATAAATTCGCCCAAAAACAAACTGCATAACGCCATGGCTTGTACTTCTCCCGCGAGATTGACCACCTGCTTATCACCGTGAAAAACCAGCAACCCGGCTGGCAGCCGCGCTGCCAATTGACCAATCAAAGTGCTCACAGTCTCATCCAGCATCGCCGGTAACCAGCGCAGCCCCACCTCCAGTTCACCCGCATCAAACACTTGCGGTAAAATTGCACCCTTTGCCAGCAAATGCAAACTGGCCATACGCGTATGAACCATCGCTGCCACTTCGGGCTGGAGATCCGGCAAATCAGCTTCGGCAATCGACTGCAGATCGGATATCCAATCTGACCAGCGCATTGGCGTCACCAGTCCGGCGAGGGTTGGCTGATATTCAGTATCGAGAGATATGTGCGGCTTATCCGTAGAAGTAATTACGGATTTCGCCTGATCCGTTTCCACGACAGTATTGAGTGCAAGCCGGGCCTGTTTGATCGCTCGCTTCATCACTTTCTCATAAATGATACGGAAATCGCCCTGCTGAAAGAAAGCGGGATTTGCAGGCAATACACTTACCAGCGAAACCGCAAGATCAGGCAACGTGGAGTAATCCAATATGCTGTAGTCTGCCGCATCAACAGCATCCTGCACCGTCGTTGCATGTTGATGTGATTGGTCCAATAAGTCGCCGACTACCGGTAGCACTGCTCTGGCTTCACTTTCAATCGAAATATGACGGGCTTTCAGTTCCTGGATGAGATCGACTCCCTTCAAGGAAAACACCATAAAAGGATTGCCATCAATTTCCCGGCTGATCAAATAAATCACCGCAGCCAGATGTTTGCAAGGCACGGCCCAATCCGGGCACGAACAGCGCATGGAAAGATCCGACCAGCGCGCCGGAAAAATATCGATCTTGAGTATTCTGGCACGCTCCAAAACAGCGGGATCCAGCTCACGGTTAAGCATTTTCGAGATCACCACCGGATCGAGCGCCAAAGCATCGAGTAAAACCTTGGCCTGTTGTTGCGGCATGGTCGGGACTTCGATTTTCACCGTGTAAGGCTGCGGACGGGAACCTTTCACCTTGGCATGAATGTTTCCCTGTTGAATCTCAATTTTCGTCACCGAGCCTTTATTGGCATAACTGCGCCCACGCGGCAAACGATTGTCATAGTCGATTTGCGACAGTGAATTAAGCCACTGCGCGCCCCACCAGGTTTGCCCATAACCTTTATGTGCTGACATGATTGAAGAATTTTAGAAAATAAAATGAGTCTGGAGGAGTCAGCCCTAGCAACCCTCAGAAAGAATCTTACGCACCGAAAAAGATGTCAAATCCAGAATCCTGCTTCTTACGAAGAATAACCCCAACCGTCGTTGGGTGCAATTGATAGTACTCCCCGATTTCCCGTTGGCTGTATGCACCTGTTTTGTAAGTGGCAATGATCGCGGTTCTGCGGTCTTTGTGTTGCGCTGCAATCTCAGATAGAGGCTTTGCAACCGGCCGCTTTTGCTGCTGGGGTATATTTAAATCGTCTTTTTCCCTCCCGATTCTTTTCTGCATCTCAGTTACGAAAGCGGCATCCCCTAAATAAATTTGTCCCTTCAAATTCGACCATATTTCAGGCTGATGTTGTACGCCTTCCAAAACAAATTGCCGGTATTTCTCCATTGCAATTCTCTTTTGCCTTCCAAACAAAGACAAAATCCAGTCTGTTGTAAGTCATTCAGGTTTGGCAGCATCTCCAACCATTGCCAAATAACTACTCCACGACCAATCTTCAAGCCGATTGACCATGCCTTTGGCTCTTAATGGATTCAGCACAACATAGCGAGAAAGTTCAAGTAAATAACGATCTCTATCCACCAGGGTTGCTTTGTAACGTCCTTGAAAAAGATGGGCGTTACGTCCATATCGACGATTCGACGCTTGGGTATAAACGCCATTGAGCTGGCGCATACCTTTTGATAAATATCCATCAAACAGTAGCCATGACACAGCCAGTTATAATCAATCACAACCATCCCAAAAATTTCTAAAAACCGCAATCGGTCGTCATCATCTTCAGAAATAGCTTCACGGCCATCTCCACGCGATGTAACATGGTAAAGCGCATTCGGAAATTCTAAACGGAGTGGTGTTGTCGGCCTACGGTATAAACTTATTTTCTTGATTCGAGACCTGATCCTATGTAGTGTAGTGTTAACTCCAGACAAGCAGTATTAATAAGTATCCAAAAATTGTTATAACTTGGATTAGATAGAATCTAGTCCAAGTTATGTTAATTAATTCTCTATCTGGTAGATTTCAGAAGCTTATATTTCTAAAATTTCCTTGGATAGATTGATCACTTTTATTTACAAAAACTGGCTTAAAAGCGCTTATTGCAATAGCTTGGATGTCAATATCATTAAAAATGAACTTAACCTCAACAGGTACTCCCTGAATTAAGCTAATTTCTAAACCCTTGCTACTCGTTTGGTCAAATGCAGAGACTTCTGCAGCATATTCTCGACCTAAATTGTCAAATAATGAAGACCCTATTAACCCCGCAATCAGGAAAGGATGATTTCTGTTAGCTATTATTGTTTGATCGTTAGTGGTACTGACAATTTTCGTTAAACAACTAATTTGATTGTGTCCTGAACGTGCGCACCCAAAAAAATCAACTTTCATTCCATTTTCTGAGATTGTATCTAGTGCTGTTTATTTGTCGGAAGCGAATGGTAACATAGCCTAACCCGGAATTTACAAAGGGGGTAAACGTGCAGTATCTCGTGCAGGCCATTTAATTCAAACACCAGCCTTGATCCTTTATGCATAATTGCCTACACTTGTATGCATTGCATAAGGAGGTATCATGAGAACCACTCTGGATTTACCCGAAAATTTGTTAAATGAAGCAATGCGAGTAACCCACGCCGAAACCAAAACAGCTGTTATCGTGTTGGCACTAGAGGAGTTAATTCGGAAATCAAAAATTTCGGATCTTAAGAAATTCAAGGGAAAAATCGAATTGGATATTAGCCTTGATGAAATTCGAGTGCGCCAATAATGGCGGTATTGGTCGATACGTCTGTCTGGATCGATTATTTCCGAACTGGTAACAAATCAGCCGAACTGGATGATCTCATCGATGAAAACGTTATCGTTACCAACGATTTGATTTTGGCCGAATTAATCCCTTTCTTAAAGCTGAAGCGCCAAGCAAAAGTAGTTAAATTGCTGAACGAAATAAATCGACTCCCGCTGCAAATTGATTGGGACGATATTATGGATACGCAATTAAAGTGCTTAAAATCCGGATCCAATGGGATTGGCATTCCCGATCTCATCATTGCTCAAAATGCAAAGGAAAACCACTGTGCAATATTTTCGCTCGACAAACATTTCCAAATGTTGGACCAAGTTATTAAAGTCAAACTATACCGGGCAAAAGACTAACAACGTCTAAACTTTGCGGATTCGATTCTCTGACACCTATTCAACGGGGTCATGGGGTTAGGTACCGAGTCGCGATCTGTCTGCAATTTCATCCATTATCCAGGTATAAGAACTAAACTCTTCTGACGCCATCACTCAACCCCTACCCTCTGTACCTTCATCGGCCAAATCCCTCTCTCAACTGCCTGCCGGGCATCAAACGCAATATAACTCTGCCGCCCATAATGCGGTAGCGGGCGGATCAGCGCTTCGAGTGATGTGGCGTCTTTTGCGGAAATGATCGCGAGCGATGCGCCATCAGCGCGCGCCACTGCCCAGGCTTGCGCGGTGCCTTTATTGTTGATTTCATCCGGTCTGGCTGGCAGCTGTTTGGCGACAAGCCAGGCATCGACTTCGGATTGCAAGCCGATGACGAGCGTTGGTGCTGCGGATAGTGGCGCGTTGGATGCAATGACTTGTGGCTTTTGATCTTGCAATTTAACGGCGAGCGTTTCAGCGATTTTACGCACTTCGGTTTTGTCTGATAAAAGAACAGTCTGTGTAGATAGGTTAACCATCACTTCGCGCAGAATCGGCGGTGCTTCACCGGGTACCAGTTGGCGGAACAAGCGTAGTTCCGGATCGAGTGAAACGAAGAGGGGTTTTTTCGGCAGTGTCAACGTGAAAGTCTGTTGTTCCTGTTGCAAATCGAGTACGTGAGTTTGCGTGCCTTGCTGACCTTCGATAACAATCGGAACACGCAATTGATACGTTGGTGAGGATTGTTTCAGCGTAATGCTCAAGCTATAACCGGAATCAGCCGGAGTACTTCTCGCTGCGCTGATAGTGATTGCGGGTGCGCCGGTACGTTCCAGCCATTGGGTAAAAAACGGTTGCAGATTCTGTCCTGAAACCATCTCAAACATTTTTTGCAATTGTTGCCAAGAGGTGACTTTAAAGCGTTGCGCACTCCAGAGTCCCTGGATGGATCGATGGAAAATCGCTTCGCCCAGATGATCCCGCAGCATGAAGAAAAACATGGCAGCTTTGTTATAACCGACAATCTTCGATGCGCCATGGGTGCGCGAAGTAAATGCCGTTAGCGGTGCATCTTGCCCCGGTTGCAATGCGGCGAAATCACGCAGCCAGCCGACGCGCATGTCACGTGCAGCTTCGCTGCTTTCCCATTCTTTATACGCATAATCGGCCATGAACGTGGTCAAGCCTTCCGACCAATTTCCGCTTCTGTAATCCGGGTACACGCCATTGCCCCACCAGTTATGCAGCACCTCATGACCGAGCGAGGTATCGCGGATAAACGGCAATTGCAGTACGTTAATACCAAGATAAGTCAGTGTGGGCATGCCAAAGCCGGTCGGCGTCGGGCTGGAAACCACACTGAATTCGCTGTACGGATATTCGCCGATCCATGCCTCATACATTTCCAGATAACGCTTCACGGTATCCAGATAATCACGCGATAGGTTGCTGATTTGTGGATGAAAATAGGTGCGCAGTTGGATGGGCTGATTCTTAATATTTTGATGGGTCTGCGTTTCAATCACATACGGCCCGGCCATCAAATCAATGCCTTCCGCTGGATGGAGAAATTCAAACGATGCGTGATAGCCTTGTTCCGATTCACTTTCCTCAGTCAACTGACCTGCCACCAAGCCCCGTTGACCGGCAGGCAATTCCAGTTTGACTTTGTAGCGCGCTAATCCATCCACAATGCGTGGATACCAACCGGATGCATCGGGTAGAAAAGTACCGGCCTCACTGCTGACCGCAACCGGTCTGCCCAAAGTCTGCTGATGATCCAGCGAATCATCCAGTTGCGCCAGTTTACCTCGCCAATGAATCTCAAATCGATATTGCTGGCTAAAATCAAAGGGTATCCGCCAAGTATGGGGATGATTGTCCTGTTCACGACCGATTCCCAGCGCCTTGCCATTCAGTAGCGCCTGAGTCACTTCAAAGGATCGACCCAGCGCCAAATTCAGTGCGTTAGGTCTTTTGACTGTGATGATGCTTTTGCCTTCAATCAACCGGGTAATTGGATTGATCCGCACCGTTATATCATAATCAATTTCACCACCTTTAACCGTGGCTGCAACAGCAAACTGCGTGATAAAACAAATGAATACAAGAAAAAAACAATTTCTAATAAATGTTTGACCTGTCATCGGTGAATGGAAATATGCATTAGTGTTTTAATTTCGGGAACTTGGCGATGACTTCCATTTCCTGATCATCCCTGCGGATTTTTAATGGCAACCAGGTTCCCGGCGCCTGGCGTTTTACGATGGCGATGACATCCTCGGTATTTTTGAGCGGCAAACCGGCCATTTCCAGAATCACGTCGGAATCCTGCAATTTGGTCGCCTCGGCAATGCTGTTTTTTTCGACTTGCAATACCACGGCGCCGCCTCTGCCCATCTCATAACGAATCCCTAGGCGCTGGAACTGCGGCTGGAAAGATTCGGAAGTATGGGGTAGCACACCAAACACCGCGTCGGCCACACCCTTGACGAGTTGTTTGCAGGATTTATCGCTATCCCACGGCAATAAAGCAGCGACATTCTTGACCCCCAGATCATATAACTGATGCGTCACGCCAAAACCATGCAACACATGGCCTGTGCCCATGACACCGACGACCAACGGTTTTTCCAAATCCGTGGATTCGGTCACGGCTTGTTGCAATATCTGCGCCATAGCGCGGTCCCACAATTGCTGTCCACCGATAAAACGTCTGAAATCAGGATCGTTATGATCGGCTTCCCCTGTTTTCTTGTCTTTGCGATCATGCTGCTTATAGATCGGTAACAAAAAATCCACATAAGCCTGGCTTGGCTCCGCGGGGTGCGTCAATCCTTCACGCTCTTCCACCGGAACACCGTAAAAACCCTTTTCCGCTACCTGGCGACGCAGATTTGTTTCAATATTCAGAGCGCGGATGGGAATATGATTCATGCGGGCGAAATGAAACAACGGCAGATACAGATTGGCATCGGTGTTCCAAACGCGATCCCATTCAGCAGCCCGGAGGAATTCTTTCTCGCTCAACTTACCCGCCACCCATTGATCCAGCACCGGTTGCACTCGGCGCGGAAACATTTCAAATCCGATCACCATATTGGGACGCACAGCATGCAAAGCGACCAGTGTTTGCAATTGCCAGCGATGATGATCCGCATTGACGTGAGTTTCACCCAGCAATACCACCGATGCTTTCGCTGCGCGTGCAATCACTTCCTGTTGCGTAGTTTGGCCGGCACCCGGAATGATCCAGCTTCCCAATGCCACACAATGTTGTGGCGCCGGCTTTTTGGCAGGCTTGATTGCAGCCCAGGCGTTGCTCCAGCACAAACTCAGTAACAATACAGTCAAGCTCAAAATTCTGTTGCGTCGGCTGATACTAAATTTTGTCATTTCTGATTATCCTGTTAACAGATTGATTGATGAATGGCTTATCCAACCCATTTGCGGGCGTTTCTGAACAAACGCATCCAGGGACCGTCTTCCGCTGAATCCGATCTTGATTCCACCGGATACCATGAATGTTGCGCAATCCGGAATACCCGCTCCGGATGCGGCATCAATACATTAAAACGTCCATCCGGCGTCGTTAATCCGGTGATTCCCTGAAGCGACCCATTGGGATTATAGGGATACTGTTCAGTAATTTTCCCATGATTGTTCACAAAACGCACCGTTACCAATGCAGCCGTATTTTCAGATTGACCGGAAGAAAATTCAACCTTGCCCTCACCGTGGGCTACCGTGATCGGCATGCGGCTCCCTGCCATGCCGTCAAAAAATAACGATGGACTTTGCTGTATTTCCACCATGACAAAACGCGCCTCAAATTGTTCGGATACATTGCGCTTAAAACGCGGCCACAATTCGGCGCCGGGAATGATGTCATGCAGATTGCTCATCATCTGACAGCCATTGCACACGCCCAATGCAAAGGTGTCGTCACGCTGGAAGAAAGCCTCGAATTCATCACGCGCACGCGAATTGAATAAAATCGATTTGGCCCAGCCCTCGCCCGCACCGAGCACATCGCCGTAGGAAAAACCGCCACAAGCAACAAATCCCTTGAAATCTTTTAATGACACACGACCCGCGATGATATCGCTCATATGCACATCGACTGCCGTAAAACCCGCTCGGTCAAACGCCGCCGCCATTTCCACATGCCCATTCACGCCTTGTTCACGCAAGATCGCCATGCTAGGACGCACACCGGTCTGGATATATGGTGCGGCAATATCTTCACTCGCATCAAAGCATAACGCAACCTGAAGCCCGGGATCGGTGGTATCGAGAATGCGATCGTATTCCTGTTGTGCGCACACCGGATTGTCGCGCAGCTTTTGCATCTGATAGGTAGTTTCCGACCAGGCTCGTTGCAGATCGACCCGCTTTTCTGCCAATACCGACTTATTATTACGCATCAGGCGGATTTCATCGGTCAGATTGAGTTGCCCGATGACAAAACTGATGTCGCGCAGTCCTGTTTCTGTTAATACTTGCATGACTGCATGATGCTGCGCAGTTTTAATCTGCAGAACAGCGCCCAATTCCTCATTGAACAACACCGCGAGCAGACGCTCCAGGAATCTACCGCCCGATTTCTCCGGCTGCAATTCAGATCCGTCGATATCGCTGGCATGTGCGTCAAAACACAATTGATCGAGGTTCACCGTTACCCCGGTATGTCCGGCAAAAGCCATTTCACACAGGGTAACGAATAACCCGCCATCCGAGCGATCATGATAAGCCAGCAACTTATTTTCTTGATTAAGCTGCTGAATCGCGGCAAACAATGCTTTGAGTCTCTCCGCACCAGCTTCGCCATCAATATTGGGTGCCACATTACCCACTTGTTTATAGACTTGTGCCAACGCTGACCCTCCCAAGCGATTCTGCCCTTGTCCCAGATCGATCAGGATCAACTCGGTGTCGCCGCAATCAGTGCGTAACTGCGGTGTCAAGGTCTTACGCACATCAGTGACGCTGGAAAATGCGGAAATGATCAATGATAATGGTGCGGCGACTTCTTTGCGAATCTTCGCATCAGTCTTTGCATCCGTCTCTTCCCAGGATGTCTTCATCGACATCGAGTCTTTACCGACCGGTATGCTGATTCCCAATTGCGGACACAATTCCATGCCGACGGTATACACCGCGTCATACAGCCCCACATCTTCACCCCGATGCCCGGTTGCCGCCATCCAGTTGGCTGACAGCTTGATTTTCGCGATTTTCTCGATCGATGCAGCAGCAATATTGGTGATGGCTTCGCCCACCGCCATGCGCGCTGCCGCCGCAGGATCGATCAGCGCCAACGGCGTACGTTCCCCGACGGCAAATGCTTCGCCCAGAACAGTCTGGTAACCCATACTGGTCACCGCCACATCAGCGACCGGAATCTGCCACGGACCGACCATCTGATCGCGTGCCGTCATGCCGCCGACACTACGATCGCCAATCGTAATCAGGAAGGTTTTGTCAGCCACAGTGGGTAAATGCAGAACCCAGTAAGCGGCCTCGGTCAAATCCACATCGGACACATCGAGTGCCGGTAATATCTTGTCGCTGCGCACCACATTGCGCGTCATTTTGGGCGGTTTGCCCAATAGTACGGATAACGCCATATCGACAGGCGGTATTGTTGACTGCTGATCAGTCACTACCAATTGATCATCGGCAGTGGCTTCACCCACAACGGAAAACGGACAGCGCTCACGTTCACAGATACGCTGAAACAGCGCCAGCGATTCCGGCTTGATCGCCAACACATACCGTTCCTGCGCTTCATTGCTCCAAATTTGCATCGGCGACATGCTGGTTTCCTCGGAAGGGATATCGCGCAAATTAAAGCGCCCGCCTCTGCCGGAATCATGCACTAATTCCGGAAACGCATTGGACAGCCCACCCGCACCCACGTCATGAATGAATAAAATCGGATTGCCCGCGCCGGTTCTTTCCAATTGCCAGCAACGATCAATGACTTCCTGGGCACGCCGTTCCATTTCAGGGTTACCACGTTGCACCGAGTCAAAATCCAATGCTTCGGTATTGGTACCGGTATCCATGCTGGAAGCCGCACCACCGCCCAGACCGATCAGCATGCCCGGACCACCGAGTTGGATCAGCAAAGCACCCGGTGGAAATTTCTCTTTACGCACATGCCGCTCCGAAATCTGCCCGATGCCGCCTGCCAGCATAATCGGCTTATGATAACCGCGCATTTCTCCGGCAACCCACTCCTCAAAGGTACGGAAATAACCCGCCAAATTAGGTCGCCCGAACTCGTTATTGAACGCCGCGCCGCCAATCGGTCCTTCCAGCATGATCTGCAAGGCAGAAGCAATGCGCCCGGGTTTACCATAAGTTTGTTGATCACTTGTAGAATGGGAGCGATCGTATTCCCATGGTTGTGTATAACCGGGGATATTTAGATTGGATACTGAAAAACCCGATAGGCCGGCTTTGGGCTTGGCACCACGACCGGTTGCGCCTTCATCGCGAATTTCACCGCCGACACCGGTAGCTGCGCCGGGAAACGGCGAAATGGCGGTCGGATGATTATGCGTTTCGACTTTCATCAATATGTGCGTTTGTTCCCGGGCATAGCCGTAAGCCTGCTGATCGCCCGGATAAAACCGGGTGATCTCCGCCCCCTCAATGATGCTGGCATTATCGGCATAAGCTACCAGCGTACCTTGCGGATGCGCTTGGTGTGTGTTGCGTATCATCGCGAACAGGGATTTATCCTGCGCTTTGTTGTCTACAATCCAATCCGCATTAAATATCTTATGGCGGCAATGTTCGGAATTGGCTTGGGCGAACATCATCAATTCAACATCCGTAGGATTACGCGCAATTTGCTTGAAATGATGCGCCAGATATTCAATTTCATCTGTCGATAACGCCAATCCCATGGTTTGATTGGCCTGCAACAAGGCCTCAATACCATTTTTCATCACATCAATCGTGTTCAGAGGTTTGGGCCCAAAATGCTGAAACAATCCGGCTGCATCTTCGAATGAATCAAACACGGCTTCGGTCATTCGATCATGGATGAGTGATGCAAGACGCACTTTATCCTCTGCAGAAAGCTTAGCCTGACATTGAATGTAGAACGCAATGCCTCGCTCGATACGTTCGACAGCCGTTAAACCACAGTGATGCGCAATATCCGTCGCTTTGGTTGACCAGGGAGAAATCGTGCCTGGACGTGGCAATACTAAAAAGAATTCACCGGGATGCTGCATATTTTCCTGCGTCGCATCATCGTTTAATAGCATTTTCAATGCGCCAAGTTCTTCATCCCGCAAGTTTCGTGTCACTGAACAAAAATGCCAATATTCGGTATGTACCGTGAATACCGGTAGGTTCAGCGTGTTAATTTCTTTGAGTAATTTTTCCAGACGAAACGGGGAAAGCGCACGTCCACCACAAAATTGGAGCATCAGGGAATATCAAGCCGTTATTTAAAGATTACAATTTTACACGAGAAGATATACTTATCGTTGATCATCCGCTGCCACTGAAAAATATGACGAATGCCGATCCCATTTTTCCTACTGCTGAAATACGTGAAATCGAGCGTCAAGCAGCAACACTGCCCAATCCACCTCACTTAATGGAAAAAGCTGGCTTGGCTGCGGCACAAATAGTCCGTGACCAACTGCTTCAAAACACGCATAGCCACGTATTGATACTTGCCGGTCCAGGCAATAATGGTGGCGATGCATTTGTGGTAGCGCGTTATTTGAAGGAATGGGGAAATACAGTCACTACGGTTTTTACCGGCGATCGCAACCGTATTCCGCCGGATGCCAAGCAGGCTATGCAAGCATGGTTGGCCATCGGCGGTGAAATTTCTACCGATATCCCCAGCAATAAGGACTGGGATGTCGTGATCGATGGTCTGTTCGGTATTGGTTTGGATCAATCTAAAAATCGCCCGATCACCGGCAAGCACTTGGAATGGATCCATACCGTCAATCAGTTGCGTGTGCCCATCGTGTCACTGGATATTCCATCAGGATTAGGTAGCGATAATGGCTGTATCTACGGCGCTGCGATACGCGCCACCATTACCGTGACATTTATCGGATTAAAACCCGGCCTGTTCACAAACTTCGGACCTGAGTGCTGCGGCACTGTTATGTTATGCGATTTGGATATCCGGGCAGATTCCCCGCCTCCAGCGCACAACACCTGGCTGATCAATAAGCAACTGGTGCAATCTGTATTACCGCTTCCCCGGCTTGCCAACAGCCATAAAGGCACTTTTGGCAGTCTCGCTATTCTTGGCGGTTCGACAGGTATGGTGGGTGCGACATTACTCGCCGGCCGGGCAGCGTT
Source organism: Nitrosomonas sp. (assembly GCA_017984435.1). Taxonomy (GTDB): domain Bacteria; phylum Pseudomonadota; class Gammaproteobacteria; order Burkholderiales; family Nitrosomonadaceae; genus Nitrosomonas. The sequence continues at coordinate 15,047 of JAGNZK010000049.1, forward strand.
ACACCTCGGTGCAGGACGTATCTATCTTGGCTTACTGACACGTATTGCCCCGCCCGTTGATTTTTTGCAACCTGAGTTAATGCTGCGTTCTCCCCCTGAATTATTTAAACTGAAATCATTAGATTGTCTGGTGGTCGGTCCCGGGTTAGGCAGCGAGCCGGAAGCACTGTCCTGGCTGGATTGCGCACTCAGTACCGAATTGACATTAGTGCTGGATGCTGATGCGCTCAATCTGATCGCCATCCACCCGCATCTGGCAAGAAAGCTCAGTCAACGCGAAATTCCATCCATCCTGACCCCTCATCCTGCTGAAGCGGCTCGTCTGTTAAAGACCGATACCGCTGTCATACAAAACGATCGTATGGATGCGGTTTATAGAATTTCACAACAATTCAATTGTTATGCAGTGCTAAAAGGTGCCGGCAGCATTTGCTGTTTTCCGGATGGGAAACGTTATCTGAACACCAGCGGCAACCCCGGACTTAGTAGCGCAGGTACCGGCGACGTATTGGCAGGAATGATCGGTGCATTGATTGCACAGGACTTGAGCCTGGATCATGCGCTGCTACTGGCTGTGTATCTGCATGGCGCTGCTGCTGATCACTTGCTGCAACAAAATCATGGTCCACTGGGTATGACAGCATCAGAAATTATTACTGCCGCACGCTCCTTACTCAATCATTGGATTTATAAGGCCTGCTGTTAAAAATGGCATCTATGTGGTTATGCGGCGACAGATTTGCATAGTATCGCTGGGTAAGTTGCGCGGCCATCGGCGGTAGCACAATTAATCGAACACCTCACCGTATACGATCAACATCAACGTTAAATAGATATCTATGCTGCAACCATGTTAGGATTTATAATCATGGGTCGATTATCAAACTTTTCTGATTAAAGACGTCCACTCATAAGGGCCATCAAATGACTAAACCAATTGTTGACCGATCAAGATTGTTCAAAATTATTTGTATAAAAATACCGCTGGTACTACTTGTGATGTCGCATAACGTCACTGCCGATCAATCCCCATCAGATGCAGGTCCGTGCGTCCAGCAATCCGATAAAAGCGAAAGTACTTGTCACAAATATCAATCCAAATTGATCGAACTACCGAATGAAGCAATTCAGAAACTAAAAATCGATGCTGGATTCGGTTGGGGAATTTTTAATGGAAGTATCTATAATGGCAATGATAGTTACTCTGTAACCCAGTTAACGGTCAGTATGGTTCCTATGCACAGTCATCATCATATGGGAATGCATACAACCATGTCGCATGAACCAAAAGTACATCAAATCAATCTGCAACTCCCTCCTTTATCGAAGGGAGCTTTATCCATGCCTTTAGCCGAAGATGACACTCATATCCATGATTTTGAATGGAAAATAATTAAAGTCATGGGCTATCGAACCAACCACATTGATTAATCCGTGTGGCTGTTCCTTAGAAAAATGCTGTCTACCACTGAAAATCTCATATTTCCTGTGTTTTCCCGAACATGCAAGGTCATGCAATACTACGTAGAAACCCATTTGCAATAATTGCCTACCTACCACTCTAATCTTCCAAAATCATACAGAGCCTAGGTATTTTTCCTACATTATTTAATAGAGTCAACTTAAATAACCTACTTATTAACCAGGAAATACAGGAGATTTTTATTAAAAAATAAGTAGATTTGACCCGTGACAATTTTTAACCTATAGCCTATAGTAAAATTAATGTGGGCGTGATATTACTAACATCACATTCAGAAATTAAGTGTTACATATATAAAGGATTAAAGCGAAACCATTAATCCTGCAGTTACCAAATAAATCAACATGCTACAAGTTATTATATTCAATATCAGGAGCTCTATAGCCATGATGTTCAAGTATTCTTTTCCTACACAAGTCATTTTGCGTCTAAAACATCTTTTACCAGCTGTTTTAGTTCTATTTTTATCCGCTCACGAAGGCATTATTCCTGCGATGGCTGGTTTGGAAGATGCTCATTTGAAGGGAAAGTTCGGCTCTTTACACAATTGGCCAATCATACCTCTGGCCATGATGCTTATGCCAGATGGTCGGGTATTTACTTATGGAACAACCCCAACGGGTTTACAGAGCGGTAAATTACATTATGCGATCTGGGATCCTTCAGTCGGTACCGATACCAGCGCATTCGAAACATTACCCAATACCACTGACACTGATATTTTTTGTGCGGGCCAGGCATTGATTCCTGAAACAGGCCATGCACTCCTTGTCGGTGGAGATGCCACGATAAATAAGCAGCGAAATTATGCTGTCAATGACGTCACTATCTTTGATCCAACCACAGATACATTAGTACGCCAAGCTCGAAGCATGGCTTTTAAACGCTGGTATGCAACCGTAGTAACACTGCCCAACGGAGAACACGCCATACTTGGTGGCCGCAATGACAAAAATTTTGCAGGTACCGCAACTATTCCAGCTACCGTGGCTACTTATTCACCCACACCGGAGGTACGCATTGCAAATGGCGATTGGCGCACCCTCAGTTCGGCGACCAGTGAAACTGCTTATGGATCACTTGGTGGAGTATCTTGGTTTTATCCTCGAGCTTGGGTAAATCCACAGGGCAATTTATTTATACTCGCTCATAACGGCAATATGTACAAGCTCGACACATCAAGTAGCGGCACGCTCTCGAAGTACAATAAGAAGACTGATGCAAGCCTTACTAATCTATCTAGCGTGATGTTTGCTCCCGGGCGCATTCTCTCGATCCGTAAGAATCGTGTTGCAGTAGTCGTCGATTTTAACGGCACTGGAGAACCCGTCGTATCCTCGGCCGGTAGTTTGGCAAAAGATCGCCAGTACGGCACGGCAACAGTGCTCGCTGATGGTCGAGTTTGGGTCAATGGTGGTTCATCAACTGGCAACACCCTGGCAGGCGCGGCACTGGATTCTGAGCTTTGGGATCCCAATACTGGTAGCTGGACAACAGCAGCCAGTGCGGTCGCGGCCCGACTATATCATTCAGCTTCACTCTTGCTTCCGGATGGAACCGTGCTCACTGGAGGAGGAGGAGCACCAGGTCCACTAAAACAACTGAACGGTGAAATTTTCTATCCACCCTACTTATTTAAAGCAGATGGCACCGGCGAGCTGGCACCTCGCCCGGAAATCATTGATGCTCCAACGACCATGGTCGGCTGGAATCAAGATTTTTCGATTGAAGCAACTGATAATATTGCCAGGGTGACGCTTGTACGTGTAGGCGCCGCCACACACAATTTTAATAACGAAACCCGTTTCTTTGATCTACCAATTCCACAAATAGGCAATATTGTAACAGTACGATCCCCGGAAACAGCCAATATAGCTCCACCGGGTTTTTATCTGCTTTTCGTTTGGGATGTTGCGGGAGTACCATCCGTAGCTAAGTTCGTGCGCATTGGTTGAACGGCTAATATCATTGAAATAACGAATAGGTCGTGAAACAATCTTGCGCTGTTTCTATACAGAGTGAATGCGCCCTCAGTGATGCAGCACTGATTCTCAAAAAGATGTAAACAATGCTAGCAAAAACCACAAATGGGACAAATAACGACATATGAAACCAAGCAAGGCAAGAATATTCAGAATGAAAAATACGTTCTCACAAGTTCATATAATCTACTCATTTTATAAGCATCTAACGCACATAATCTTCTGGAAATGGCATTCTCATGCGTTCGCGATTCAGTAGGCTTACTTGTTGACTCAGCTTATCAATATCTGACCAACCTGATTGATCTATCGATGGAATCCATCGTGCACGCAAGTATCCGTATCGATCAAGCAAAAATTCCATATGTTCGGGATTTGTTCCACGACCAATGATATCCGGATGACTCAATGTTCGGCGTGACAATGAATAGCTATTCGCAATTTCAGCAGCACCTTGGATAATAATTGGGAAAGGCGTCTCTATTTGTGCCAACTCATTGGCAGTTAGCTCTTTCGATGGTACCGCTAACACCGCAATATTTTGTTTATTCAATCGACTATAAGCCAATTTTAGCTGTTCTATCCGGTCTTGAGATTGTGGCCATGAAAAGATAACAAGCAAAACCGCTTTATTTTCCCGAAAATCTTGTAATACCCCGCTGCTTCCATCATGTCCTGCATAGGAGAAAACGGGAGGTTTGACATAAGCTTTATTTGGAATAATTTCTGGTGTTAGAATTCGTGCCTGATAACCACGCGATAACGCATGTATAAAGTTGACTAAATCCCACCGATCTTCTTCCGATAACTTTTCTACATAACCCGGCATATCCGTGTTGATCATGCCATATGTAATCCAGTTGTAAAAATCCCCCGGCGTATGTTCTGCTGTATGCGGCTCTGTTAGCAAATCCGGCAATTTAGTTGACAAAGTTCTTGATTTAATACCATTTCCTTTTCCTTGATGGCCATGACATTCCACACAGTGCTCCGAGTATAATGCTGCACCATTAGCCACTGAAATAGCATCGAATGGCACCAGTGGTCTACGATAGGTTTCTGGGTATGCCTGGATCGTTAATGGCGGCAATGCAACTGCAAGACCTGATACGAAGAGGATCATCGGAATACTGATTAAGCGTTTTAATCCCCAATTAAGGAATCGACCTAGTTGAATAATACCGGCAGCAAGCACTAGAATCGCCGATCCAATCCATACTTGAGTCGCCACATTAGGTTGATTCCAGGTCGCAATTATCGAGAATCGGAATGGAAATGGCCAATTCTCAATCAGCGCATGTTTTACAGGTATTGTATTGGTAATTAATGTCGCCAATAACACGAGGATCAATGCCAAAACAAATTCAATACACACCCATTTCCTTATACTTTCCCTATTATTATTAGCATTTACAACTTGTTTACTATCCATTAATACGGGCAACCAGTATGAACGTACGCGCGCTGCAATCAGAAGAATGATGCCTAATAAAAATACTTTGGTACTGAGTAACCAGCCGTATGGAGTAGCAACCAATGCTGCATAATAATCATCAAATATACGATCACCAACAATAACACCGGTCAGAATAATCAATAGCATCACGGGTAAGGCTATCGATGAAAAACGTTTTAGCGTTTCGAATTCTAAATCATTCCTCTTCTTGTACTGACCATCCTTATTGTTCTCATAAATTGATAGCAGGAACGCTGGTAGAGCTCCAAACCATATACCAGCAAGGATGAGATGAAGTGCATAAGGAACGATTGCTGTCACTGACAGCTCTTCTGCTGCAGTGTGACTGGCCAATGAACTGGCGATTAATGGTAAAGCCGCGGTAACCGCACATAAAATGTACCGCCAGCGAACTTTGGGTGTCTTACAAAGATATATCACTACAAACAGTAACAGAACAGCTAATGCAATTCGCCAGATCCAGATTTGCCCTGCTTGAGTATCTCCTACGATGCCTAACCAAACCTCTTGTTGCCACAAACTATCAATATTCCCGGTTATCTGCACGATGGTTGTAGCTAAAATAACGACTAACCCCAGTGGGATACTCATCGCCAACCAAGGAAATAAACGTTCTAATCTCCCAACCCATACTGCACTGTATGCTCGTTTTTCAGTACCTGTTATTGCTAAAAAGACACAACTACCCAACAAAATCAGATTTGCTGCCAGTTGAAACCACCGTGCAATTGCTGCAATGACTTCTATCATATTTACTACATTTTATTTTTTACACTAAAGTCAAAACTTGATTCGATGACATGCCCATCAACAGACATTACACGATATTGTACTGTATAACGTCCGGGCTCAATTTGCGGCAAATTTAAGATAACGGATTTTGGGTCATCTAAAACAACTTCCGGATTATTCTCAGTTATTGAGTTCTTATTTGAATCGAGTACTGAAACAGATGCATATGATCCTTCTATTTTCTCATTAAACCATAGCTGGATTTGCTTGGGTGGTAAAGAAAGAGAGGCTCTGCGAGGCGGATCGGATTTAACTAAAGTTGCGTGCGCCATTACCAAATTTACTTGAAATAATAATGACAACATCACTAATGACGTAACAAAAGCAGCTACTCTTCTAATTACAAACTCTGATGATCGCTTATTTTGCACAATTTTCCTCTCTTCTCAAGCTTTTCTATATTTAAAATTTTTTATCATTTCTATAAGGATGAATTCAATAGATCTTACCCATCCTTAGCCTTAATTAAGGGGAGTTACTTTAAGTCTTTGTTGCATCATTACTTTTACGCCTGCGCATAAGAAAGAAAGCACCAATGGCAATTACCATAACAACAGGCGCTATAATTGCTGCTTTAGGAGTAGGACGCCCTTCCCCAACAGAAAACGGAAAACGTGATACA
>JAGNZK010000077.1 GCA_017984435.1 Nitrosomonas sp.
TATTTTATAACAACCAGAGACTGCATTCATACCTGGACTACAAAAGCCCAAACCAATATGAAGCAGAAGCAGCAAAATCGATAAAAGCAGCTTAACTGGGGTGTCCGGTTTTACTTGACCAGGTCAGTAAGTGCCCCTTAAGATTGAGTGTTCAAGTTGAGAAGTTATTTTTTGGCATTTTTTACAACTTGCTGAAGGTATTGTACAAGTGCCTCCCAAGCCACGAGGGACTATATGTTCCTTTGTTAGTTTTTCATCGGTATTTCCGCAATAAATGCATTTAAGTGGTGGTTTAAGCAATTTAGTTATATTCGTTATTTTTAGTTAAATTTCGTTAATAGAGGGTATCCCTAATATTTCTAAAGAACTCATTTGCATTTATCCCCGTCTTCTCCGCCAGTTACGGCCTATTGTCCCGACGAAAATCCCACTTGGCGCCATGCTTCGTAGGCGATAATTGCAACGGCATTGGATAGGTTCAGACTGCGGCTGGTTGCAACCATCGGGATTCGAATGCGGTGAAGTGCCGGGAAAGTTTCCATGATTTGAACAGGCAGGCCGCAGCTTTCCGCGCCGAATAAGAACGCGTCTCCCGCAGTGTATGTCACTTGATCATGGCGCTGTTTTCCCTTTGTAGTTACCGCGAAAATGCGGTGTCCTTGCAAGCTGTGCGTACAATCCGCCCAGTTTTCATGTATCTTGATGCAAGTAAATTCATGGTAATCCAGGCCGGCACGCAATAATTGCTTGTCTTGCAACGGGAAGCCGAGTGGTTTCACCAGATGCAATTGTATGCCGGTATTGGCACACAGGCGGATAATATTGCCCGTGTTGGGTGGAATCTCGGGTTGATAAAGAATGATGTTAAACATGCGGATACGGTTTATGGGTTGGTTACAGCGTGTGAGGGCCTATTTGATGGATTTCGGGCAGGGTTCTGGCGATCACCCAATTGCTGATTTCAGCAGCACCTTGCTTGCGTAATATGTTAGCCAATTCGTTCAATGTGGCGCCTGTTGTCATGACATCATCGACCAGCGCAACATGTTTCCCCGTTAGGTCTATTTTACAGCTAAAAGCTCTGCGAATATTTTTCTGCCGAGCATTCCAGGGCAATCCGGTTTGCGGCGGCGTATGTTTGATGCGGCTACAGCTATCCGGCAGTAGCGTAATCCCCATTTGTTTTGCAATAGTTCGGCTGATTTCCATCGCTTGATTGAAGCCGCGCTCACGGAGTCTGATCGGATGCAGCGGCATCGGTAGGATGATATCCGGCATCCTTTTCAAGGTTTTTAATCGTGTGATGAGCAGGTCGGCAAGAATCGGTGCGATAGCCAGATTGGCCTGATATTTCAATGAATGGATAAGCGCATCGACAGGAAAGGTGTAACGCAGTGCCGCAATGGTGCGTGTGAATGCTGGTGGTTTTTTGAGGCAGGCGCCGCATATTTCCGCTGTCGGCACCGGCCATAAACAAATGGGACAGTGGTTAACGGGTAGCTGCGGTAAATGATGATAACAAGGTTCGCACAAATCCTGATTTGTGGCGATGCCACACAGTATGCAGTTTTTTGAGGTCAGGATTTGCACAATATTTGATCAGTTGTTTATAAATGAGTGGTAGAAAAATTGACAATGTTTATTGAATCCTTGATCATCCAGAGTTATCGGCAACCGGCGCAATCAATGCGCCACTTAAACGAAACAACAGGTAAATGGCATGAATTTGAATTCACTTACAACCAGAGAAACACAAAATGAGTCGAGCAGTATAACCGGGAAATCAGACGACTCCGTATTCTGGAGCGTAGCAGAAATCCAGGCATTACTGGACATGCCATTTAACGATCTGATTTATCGCGCACAATGTGTGCACCGTCAGCATCATGATGCCAACGGTGTGCAGTTATCGACATTGATTTCAGTGAAAACCGGCGGTTGCCCCGAAGATTGCGGCTATTGCCCGCAAGCAGCGCGCTATCACACCAGTGTTGAGAATCAGGACATGCTGTCGCTGGATGAGGTGGTTTCTGCGGCAACTGCCGCAAAAGCCAAAGGTGCTTCGCGGTTTTGCATGGGCGCTGCCTGGCGCGGTCCAAAGCAACGCGACATCGAGAAAATGACTGAAATGGTGCGTGCGGTTAAATCGCTGGGGATGGAAACCTGTGCCACATTGGGTTTGTTAAAACCTGGTCAGGCGCAGCAATTGGGTGAAGCTGGCTTGGATTATTACAACCACAATCTTGATACCGCCCCGGAGTTTTATGAAGAAATCATTACCACGCGGCAGTATCAGGATCGTTTAAATACACTGCAAGAAGTGCGCGGTGCCGGGATTAACGTTTGTTGCGGCGGTATTGTGGGGATGGGTGAAACCCGTCATTCGCGCGCCGGATTGATTGCGCAACTGGCCAATCTGAATCCGTATCCGGAATCCGTTCCCATTAATCATCTGGTGCAGGTCGAGGGCACACCGCTGTACGGCACTGCAGCGTTGGATCCCCTGGAATTTGTGCGTACCATCGCCGCGGCGCGCATCACCATGCCGAAAGCCATGGTGCGGCTATCCGCAGGCCGGCAGGAAATGTCCGAAGCCGTGCAGGCGCTGTGCTTCCTCGCCGGTGCCAATTCCATTTTTTATGGCGATAAACTGTTGACGACGGGAAATCCGGAAACGGATCGCGACCGGGCGTTGCTGGATAAATTGGGACTGCACGCGTTGTAGCGCATGTTTTCAGATTTGGCTGAGCAGCTGCATGCCCGCGAGCAGCAAGGGTTGCGGCGTTTCCGGCAAGTTGTCGAAAGCCCTCAGGCAACGCACATCACCATTAATGGGCATGATTATCTGGCATTCAGCAGCAATGATTATCTGGGGCTGGCCAATCATCCGAATTTGATTCAATCCGTTTGCGAAGGCGCGCAGCAATACGGTGTTGGTGCGGGAGCCTCGCACCTGATTCATGGTCATTCTGCCGCACATCATCGTTTGGAAGATGCACTGGCGCAGTTTGTCGGTTTCCCACAAGCCTTGCTATTTTCCACCGGTTATATGGCGAACATCGGTGTGGTTACAGCACTGGTCGGACGTGAAGATGCCATTTTTGCCGATAAACTGAACCATGCATCCTTAAACGATGCGGCTTTGTTGTCGCGAGCAAAGTTCATTCGCTACACGCACCTCGATCTTGCTGCTTTGGAACAACGTCTGGCAGCGACGAATGTACGTCGTAAACTGGTGATCTCCGATGCAGTATTCAGCATGGAAGGCGATATCGCACCGATCCCTCAGCTAGTCGCCTTGTGCGAGAAATATCATGCGCTATTGCTGCTGGATGATGCGCATGGTTTTGGTGTATTGGGCAAGCAGGGACGAGGCAGTTTGTTTATGCATGATCATCTTAAGAATCATTCGCCCAACATCGTGTACATGGCTACACTGGGCAAAGCAGCCGGTGTATTCGGCGCATTCGTCGCGGCGCAAGCGGAAATCATCGAAACCTTGATCCAATCCGCGCGCAGCTACATTTACACCACCGCGACACCGCCGTTACTGGCACATGCGCTTTTAGCCAGTTTGCGATTGATTGAACAGGATGAATGGCGGCGCGAAGCTTTAGCGCGAAATATTGCACAATTGAAAGAAGCATTACAATCATCGCCGTGGCAATTGCTGCCTTCCAGTACGCCGATCCAGCCTCTGCTGATCGGGGACAATGACGAAACCGTGCGCATCAGTCAGGGGCTGCGCGAACGTGGCATTTTGGTACCGGCGATCCGCCCGCCGACGGTGCCGCAGGGCACGGCGCGATTACGTATTTCGTTGTCTGCCACACATCAACCACAAGATATTCGGCACTTGACACAAACATTGCACGAGTTGGCGACATCATGACGCAATTGCATATCGAAACCCTGGGACAGGGGCCTGATCTGGTTTTATTGCATGGTTGGGCGATGCACAGTGGCATCTGGGGCAGTGTTCGCGATCAGTTGAGTCAACAGTTCCGCTTGCATTTGGTGGATTTACCGGGGCATGGGTTGAGTCCCACCAGTGAACCAGGCACGTTGGATCATCTGGTTGAGATCATCACGGAAATTTTGCCGGAACGTTGTCTATTAGGCGGTTGGTCGTTGGGTGGGCAGATTGCGATCGAATTAGCGTTACGCGAGCCGGAGCGTGTGCAAAAGCTGATTCTGATTTCCACCACGCCGTGTTTTGCCAAGCGCGATGATTGGGAATCGGGCATGGAACGCAAATTGCTCCAGCTTTTTCTGGAAAATTTGAAACTCAATTATGCCACCACGATTAACCGGTTTTTGACGCTACAAATGAGTGGCGACCGCGATGCAAGCAAGATTTTGTCGCAGCTGCGCAAGCATTTTTTTCAGCGTGCCGAACCCGATCCCGGTGCATTGGAAAAAGGCTTGAAGATTCTGCAACAGAGTGATTTACGCGACCGTATCGCCGCGATCCAGCAACCGGTTTTATTATTGCATGGTGAAAATGACGTGATTACCCATCCGGCTGCGGCTGACTGGATGCATCAACAATTACCGCGCTCGCAACGGGTGATGTTTCCGCACTGCGGCCACGCACCGTTTTTATCGTATCCTGAACAATTTGTGACTTGCCTCAATGAATTCCGAACACACGCTTGATAAGAAACAACTACGCACCGCGTTTGAACGTGCCTCGGCTAGCTACGACCAGGCGGCGGTGCTGCAACGTGAAATCAGCAACCGCATGCTGTCGCGCCTGGAGTACATCAAATACCAACCGGAGGTAATTATCGACGCCGGGAGTGGCACCGGCTATGGCAGTCAGCAACTGGCTAAGCGTTATCCTGCCAGCCAATTGATCGCGGTGGATATCGCCTGGGCGATGCTGTCGTATGCACGACCGGAAACCACCTGGTGGCAACGCTTGTTGCCGATGCAGCAGCGTACGGATTATGTGTGCGCCGATATTGAACAAATTCCATTTAAAAATGAAAGTGTCGGCATGATCTGGTCGAATCTCGCATTTCAATGGTGCAATGACTTGGAACACACATTTGCCGAGATGTATCGCATATTGCGCGCCGACGGACTGCTGATGTTCAGCACCTTCGGCCCGGATACGCTGAAGGAATTGCGCCAAGCGTTCGCGCGCATTGACGGCTACCAGCACGTCAATTGGTTTGCCGACATGCATGACATCGGCGATCTGCTGGTCAACAACCGCTTCTCCACGCCAGTGATGGACATGGAATACATCACCTTGACGTATGACGACGTGATCAGCGTGATGCGCGACCTCAAGGCCATCGGTGCGCATAACGTGTTGCAGGGCAGGCAGCAGGGATTGATGGGAAAAAACAAGTGGCGGCAAGTCATCGGCGAATACGAAAAACTGCGTCGCGACGGCAAACTGCCGACCACGTTTGAAGTGGTGTACGGCCATGCCTGGAAGCCGTTCGATCCGCGCTCGATTCTGACACCGGAAACGCGGCGGCAATTGGGGTTACCGCCTTAAGGAAACTCTGAATAAGTCCCAAAAACTTGTAAAATACTCGGTAGATCTAACCACTGCAAGGAAGCGCATTGATGAAACAATTAGGCTTGTCGGTTCCATTATTTATCAAGAGACCAAAAGT
>JAGNZK010000078.1 GCA_017984435.1 Nitrosomonas sp.
ATGCTAACGAGGAGGTTATTCGTCAGTATGTACAAAATCAACTCAAAGTGATGGATGAAATGGAAGAGAGGTTTGGGCAACTACCCCTCTTCTAAAACTCGGTCGCTTGCGGCCGAGTTCTTTATAATCGACGCCTGAGAGCATTGATTGTAGTGACATTAGATAAACGAACATATTAAAAATAATGAAAAAAATTAATAAGGTAGTTTTGGCTTTTTCGGGTGGTTTGGATACTTCGGTAATTTTGAAATGGCTGCAGGATACCTATCAATGCGAAGTCGTTACATTTACTGCGGATATTGGGCAGGGAGAAGAAGTTGAACCTGCACGTGCGAAGGCAAAACAACTCGGCGTCAAAGAAATTTATATTGATGACTTACGTGAAGAATTTGTACGTGATTTTGTGTTTCCCATGTTTCGTGCCAATACGATTTATGAAGGGGAATATTTGCTGGGTACGAGCATAGCTCGTCCGTTGATTGCTAAAAGGCAGATTGAAATTGCCAATGAAACCGGTGCAGATGCAGTTTCACATGGCGCAACAGGCAAGGGTAACGATCAAGTACGTTTTGAGTTGGGTTATTACGCTTTGCAGCCGGATATTCACGTGATTGCTCCTTGGCGCGAGTGGGATCTGACTTCAAGGGAGAAATTGCTGCAGTATGCTGAGCAGCATGGTATTCCGGTTGAAATGAAAAAGAAGGCCGGATCACCGTATAGTATGGATGCCAACCTTTTGCACATTTCCTATGAAGGTAGGTCTCTCGAGGACCCTGCAGCAGAACCGGAAGAGTCGATGTGGCGCTGGAGTGTTTCCCCGGAAGAAGCACCTGATGAACCTGAATATCTGGATATCGAATTCAAGTGTGGCGATGTTGTTGCGCTGAATGGCAATAAACTATCACCAGCGGGTATATTGGAGAAACTGAACCAATTGGGCGGGAAGCACGGAATCGGCAGATTGGATCTGGTAGAGAATCGTTATGTCGGTATGAAATCGCGAGGATGCTATGAAACGCCTGGTGGAACAATTTTGTTGCGTGCGCATCGTGCAATAGAGTCGATAACTTTGGACCGAGAAGTGGCGCATTTAAAAGATGATTTAATGCCGCGCTATGCCGCGCTAATTTATAATGGCTATTGGTGGAGTCCGGAGCGCAAAATACTGCAAACCATGATTGATGCGACCCAAAATAAGGTGAATGGTTGGGTAAGGCTGAAATTGTATAAAGGAAATGTTATTGTGGTGGGGCGGGACTCTCAAACTGACTCACTGTTTGATCCTAATATTGCTACCTTTGAAGATGATGCGGGGGCTTATAATCAGGCCGATGCCGCGGGTTTTATAAGACTTAACGCATTAAGATTGCGCATCGCGGCTGGGGTTGAAAAAAATAAATCTAAAAAGAATCATGAGTAATGGAATCGCGCTTGGATTATTGTTATAGGAAATTACATTTTAACTGCTTCAGTCAAGAAAAATATAATGCCTTCATTTGATATCGTTTCGGAAGTTGATAAGCAGGAAGTCAAGAATGCAGTGGATCAAGTCAATAAAGAAGTAGGTACTCGATTTGACTTTAAAGGTTCTGACGCGAGAGTTGAGCAGGCAGAGTATCAGTTGACAGTTTTTGCGGATGATGCATTTAAACTGGAACAAGTACTAGATATTTTGAGAACTAAACTGACAAAGCGGAATGTAGATGTACGTTGCCTTGAAAAGGGGCAGTTAGAGAAAATTAGTGGCAATAAAGTAAAACAAACAGTGACAGTTAAAACCGGACTTGATTCGGAACTGGCAAAAAAGGTTGTAAGAACTATTAAAGATAGTGGACTTAAAGTCCAAGCAAGTATCCAAGGAGAGGTAGTACGCGTGACAGGAACAAAGAGAGATGTGCTACAGGAAACTATACAACTAGTTAAGAAATTGATTAATGATTTTCCATTGCAGTTTCAAAATTTTAGGGACTAATAAATACGTCGTTTGGATTGACGCGCAAATTTATAAAATCATTTTTTTATCAAATAAAATAGCATAGTCCGGTTTGTCTTGACATGCCGTGATAAACCCCATAGAATCCGCTCTCTTTTTTGTCGCATCTTCAGTGTAATTTGTAGGTGTCGAATTGCTACTTGTGATCATCACGAGAGAGTAAATTAAATACAAAATAATCAGCAAATAGTATGTGAACGGCTAAGAGCCGCTCCAGTTTTTTAGGACATAGAAATGCCGACAATTAGTCAGTTAGTTCGAAAACCGCGTATTGCTAAGCGAGTTAAAAGTAATGTTCCTGCGCTAGAGAATAGTCCGCAAAAAAGAGGAGTATGTACCAGAGTTTATACGACAACTCCAAAGAAGCCGAATTCAGCTTTGCGTAAAGTTGCAAGGGTTCGACTAACAAATGGATTTGAAGTATCTAGCTACATTGGTGGTGAAGGGCACAATCTGCAGGAACACTCGGTAGTATTGATACGTGGTGGTCGTGTTAAAGACTTGCCTGGTGTTCGATATCATACAGTTAGAGGTAGCTTGGATACCGCGGGTGTGAAAGATCGTAAACAGGGGCGTTCAAAGTATGGTTCTAAGAAGCCTAAGGCTGCTTAGATTTAGAGTTAAGTTGCTTTTAGTTATAAATAAGAAATGTGCTCCGAAAGGAAATGAGGTTAGATAATGCCAAGACGTAGAGAAGTTCCAAAGCGAGAGATATTGCCAGATCCAAAATATCATAATGTGGAATTAGCAAAGTTTGTTAACGTCCTCATGACGCGTGGTAAAAAATCGGTAGCAGAGAGGATTATCTACGGAGCATTAGATCAGATAGGAAAGAAAACAGGTAGTGATCCTCTGGAAGTTTTTACGCAAGCATTAACTAATGTGCGTCCAGTGGTGGAAGTTAAGAGTCGTCGAGTCGGTGGTGCTAATTACCAGGTTCCTGTTGAAGTGCGATCCGTGCGACGTAATGCTTTGGCTATGAGATGGCTTAGGGATGCAGCTAGAAAAAGAAGTGAGAAATCTATGGGGGCTAGATTAGCCGGGGAATTGGCTGAAGCAGCTGAGGGGCGCGGTGGAGCGGTTAAGAAGAGAGAAGAGGTTCATAGAATGGCCGAGTCCAATAAAGCATTTTCGCATTTCAGGTTTTGATTGATTTGAATTCTTAGGTATTATTTTTTAAATTTAGTTGAAATAAATGTAAGGCATTATAATTGTGGCAAGAAAAACTCCCATAGAACGGTATAGAAATATTGGCATCATGGCGCATATTGATGCTGGTAAAACAACTACTACTGAACGCGTACTCTTTTACACGGGCGTGTCTCATAAACTCGGTGAGGTTCATGATGGCGCTGCTACTATGGATTGGATGGAGCAAGAGCAAGAAAGGGGCATTACGATTACATCTGCGGCTACAACTTGTTTTTGGAAGGGGATGGCTGGGAATTATCCAGAGCATCGAATTAATATCATAGATACGCCTGGGCACGTGGATTTTACCATTGAGGTCGAGCGTTCATTGCGTGTTCTGGATGGTGCCTGTACGGTATTTTGTGCGGTCGGCGGCGTGCAACCTCAAACTGAAACTGTTTGGAGGCAAGCAAATAAATATAGAGTTCCACGATTGGCGTTCGTGAATAAAATGGACAGATCGGGGGCTAATTTTATGCGTGTATATGAGCAGATTAAAACACGTCTCAAAGCAGTGCCTGTACCGATTCAGTTGCCGATAGGCGCTGAGGAAAAATTTGAAGGTGTTGTTGATTTAGTAAAAATGAAAGCCCTTTATTGGGATGAAGAAAGTCGCGGAACAAAATTTGAGGAGCGTGAGATACCTTCAGGCATGCAAGCGGATGCTAAGGCGTGGCGCGAAAAGATGCTGGAGACAGCAGCAGAGGCAAATGAAGATTTAATGAATAAATATCTTGAAGATGGAGATTTGGAAGCTTCGGATATCAAGATAGGGTTGCGTGCACGAACTATTAATAATGAAATAGTGCCGATGATGTGTGGAACTGCCTTTAAGAACAAAGGTGTGCAAGCAATGTTGGATGCAGTGATTGACTTCATGCCGTCACCTACAGATATTTTGGCGATAGAAGGTGAAAATGAGAATGGCGAAGCAGATAAAAGAGTGGCCGCAGATAGTGAGCCTTTTTCGGCATTAGCATTCAAGATCGCGACAGATCCATATGTAGGTCAACTAATATTTTTTAGAGTGTATTCGGGTGTCGTTACGTCTGGGGATACTATCTATAATCCTATTAAAGGAAGAAAGGAAAGGATTGGTAGGATATTGCAAATGCATGCCAATCAGCGTGAGGAGATTAAGGAAGTTCGAGCAGGAGATATCGCGGCGGCCGTTGGGTTGAAAGATGTTGTGACTGGAGATACGCTGTGTGATCCACAGAAGATTATTACTCTGGAGAGAATGGATTTTCCAGAGCCGGTAATTCATGTTGCGGTAGAGCCAAAAACCAAGATGGATCAGGAAAAAATGGGTATTGCATTGAATAGGCTCGCACAGGAGGATCCCTCATTTAGGGTTCGAACAGACGAAGAGTCAGGTCAAACAATTATTTCCGGAATGGGTGAATTGCATTTGGAAATTATCGTGGATCGTATGAAACGTGAGTTTGGCGTGGAGGCAAACGTAGGAGCACCTCAGGTAGCTTATCGTGAAGCAATAAGAAAGCAAATTGAGATAGAAGGAAAATTTGTAAAACAATCCGGTGGCCGTGGGCAATATGGTCATGTTTGGCTTAGAATGGAGCCTAATGAGGCTGGAAAAGGTTTTGAATTTATCGACGAGATAAAAGGTGGATCAGTGCCTCGCGAATATATACCTGCTGTTGAAAAAGGGTTGCTAGAAACATTGCCAAGCGGAGTGCTAGCCGGGTATCCTGTGGTGGATGTGAAAGTTACACTTTTTGATGGTTCATATCATGATGTTGATTCCAATGAGAATGCATTTAAGATGGCGGCATCAATAGCATTTAAGGATGGGATGCGTAAAGCAAATCCTGTGTTATTGGAGCCTATGATGGCTGTCGAAGTGGAAACACCGGAAGATTTTATGGGGAATGTTGTTGGTGATTTGTCATCAAGGCGTGGCATGATACAAGGCATGGAAGATGTTCCTGGATTAAAGGTAATTCGCGCCGAGGTGCCATTAGCTGAGATGTTTGGGTACTCTACCGCACTAAGATCGGCTACACAGGGTAGGGCCACTTATTCAATGGAATTCAAGCATTATTCTGAGGCGCCTAAGAATGTGGCAGAAGCAATAATCAACAAAAAATAATCGAATTTTTGTATAGAGTGTAAAGGGATAGATCATGGCAAAAAGTAAATTTGAGCGATCGAAGCCACACGTAAATGTTGGTACGATAGGTCACGTGGATCACGGTAAGACGACGCTAACGGCGGCGATTACGACGATATTGACGAAGCAGTTT
>JAGNZK010000050.1 GCA_017984435.1 Nitrosomonas sp.
CCCATGAGTTGGCACATCAAGCCAACAGGATAGGTCTTTTTCCTTTGGGTAATGAACGAATACTTCACTTCGTTTCTTTCGCGAAAAAGACCGTCGCTTCCTTTAGTATTTCCCTCTCCAGCTTGAGATGCTTGATTTGCGCTTTCAACTGCCGGATTTCTTCCTGTTCTGGCGTCAGTTTCCCATTACCCAGGAATGACTGATCAGCATCATCCACCTGGTACTCCCTGATCCACCTCCTCAGCATATTGGCATTGATTCTCAGACTTCGAGATACTTCTGATGTTGTATGACCCTGTTCCAATACCAGGCTGATCGCGTCTAATTTGTATTCCTTTGTATATTGCTTCCTCGTTACCATTTCTTCCTCCAGTTAAGCTATCTTCTCTTAACTGGACTGTCCGCTTTCATTAAACCAGGTCAAATTGTGATGGATGATCAGTACCACCAACTTTTGTGGGATAATAATTAATTGCTAATAAAGCAGAATGAGTTAGTAAAAACCTATGCGCGGCAAATGTGGTAGTAGTGCTATCATTGCAAAGCTCTTCAATATTCATCGTATATGACTTAATAACATGATTAATCCAACATCCATTCAGTTAGTTGCTGCAGCGTTATTTGCACTGGCTGTGATCCATACATTTTCAACCAAATATTTTGAACATCTGGCGCATATTCAGCCGCATCATGCCGGGATCTGGCATTTACTGGGTGAAGTCGAGGTGGTATTTGGTTTTTGGGCGATGGTTCTGATACTGTTTATATTTGCTGTGAGCGGCCAGCATGAAGCGATTACCTATCTTGAATCACGCGATTTTACCGAACCCATGTTTGTGTTTGTGATTATGGTAATTGCCGGCACACGTCCCGTTTTGGATTTTGCGGCAGCGATTGTTCAGCGCGCTGCATTTCTTTTGCCGGTTAGTACAGGCGTGGCGATGTACTTTTTATTGTTGGCTTTCGTTCCGCTACTGGGTTCATTTATTACGGAACCGGCTGCAATGACACTCGCCGCATTGATGCTGCGGGATACGCTGTTTAGCAAGGAAATATCTACCCGCTTGAAATATGCCACGGTTGGCGTGCTGTTTGTCAATATTTCTATTGGCGGTACGCTAACACCTTTTGCGGCACCACCGGTGTTGATGGTGGCGGCAAAATGGAATTGGGATATCTGGTTCATGATGACGAACTTTGGTTGGAAAGCTGCGTTGGCTGTTGTAGTTAATGCATTGGCTGTTACTTGGTTATTCCGTCGTGAACTGGGACATGTTAGTCAAAAAGTGGATGCTTCTGCAACTAAGACTCCACTGCTGGTCGTATTGATTCATCTGGTGTTTCTAGCGCTGGTGGTACTGTTTGCACATCATTCAGTGGCATTCATGGGAGTTTTTCTATTCTTCCTCGGATTTACTGCTGCGTATCACCAATACCAAAGCCCGCTGATTTTGCGTGAAGCGCTGCTGGTTGCATTTTTCTTGGCGGGATTGGTGGTATTGGGTGGGCAGCAGCAATGGTGGCTCCAGCCACTTCTTATGGATATGGACGATACGGCTGTGTTCTTTGGCGCTACGGTGTTGACTGCGTTTACGGACAATGCAGCACTGACTTATCTGGGTTCGCTGGTTGAAGGGCTGAGTGAGGAGTTTAAAATCGCATTGGTTGCCGGTGCGGTTACTGGGGGGGGGTTAACAGTCATTGCGAATGCACCTAATCCTGCCGGTTTTGCCATTTTGAAAAGTAAATTCGATGAACAATCCATCCACCCACTGGGTTTATTGATTGCGGCGATACCCCCAACACTGGTGACTATTGTCGCATTCCTCGTGCTATAACATCGTTGTTGGGTATATGGATAGTGAACACAGCGATTGGATCAGATGCGCTACTATCGACAAGAACAGGACTGGGATTTTATAAATTCCAATCCTGTTCTTGTTTAGTCCTTTAGAAGACTAGTATCAGGCATCCTTTATAGGGTTTTGCGCAATAACTGGTGAAGGTAGTGATTCAGATTGGGGCGGAGTTGGTGGTGCCATTTTCTCAGGTACATCATCAAACCAGCGGTATAACATGGGCATGACGACCATGGTCATCATGGTTGCTGTCGTTAATCCACAAATCACTACGATAGCGAGTGGCTTTTGTACTTCGGAGCCGAGTCCTGTCGCAGCCAGAAACGGTGCCAAACCTAATACGGTAGTTGCTGCAGTCATCATGACAGGGCGGAAGCGTTGCGCGCAGGCTTGTCTGACAGATTGTTCTATACTCAAGCCCTTGTCACGTAATTCCCGCACAAAAGAAATGAGCACCACACCATTCAATATCGAGGTGCCCCATACCGCAATGAAACCCACCGATGCCGGTACGGATAAGTATTCACCCGTAACAAAAAGCCCGACAATGCCGCCTACTGAAGCAAAGGGTAATGCCAGATAAATGAGTACGGCCATCTTGACCGAATTAAATAACATGAACAGCAGGAAGAAGATGGCTGCCAAGGTAACAGGCACAATCAAAGAAAGTGTCGCCATAGCGCGTTCCATGTTTTCGAACTGTCCGCCCCAGACAAAATAATAACCGGGCGGTAATTTGATTTCTTTTGCAGTGCGTTGTTGTAGTTCCGCCACGAATCCACCCATGTCACGATCATGCACATTGGCACCCACGACCACACGCCGTCTGGCGAATTCACGCGAAATGATCGCTGGACCGTCGACAACTTGAATGTCCGCTACCGCACTGAGCGGTACGAGCATGCCACCAGATGCCACTCCACCAGGCGCAGCGCTGCTGGCAGGTCTTAATAAAAGCTCCTTGATGGCTTCAACATCATAGCGGAAACTTTCTGGAAATCTCAAAAGCAACGTAAAGCGCCGCTCACCTTCGAAAACCTGTGTAACTGCCTTCCCACCAATTGCCGAGGAAATTAGCTCGTTGACGTCAGAAACATTGAGACCATGACGAGCGATCGCACGACGATCAATATTAATGGTCAATTCCTGTTGGCCGGATAAACGCTCAATCCGGATATCTCTGGCACCGCGTGTTGATTTAACAATACGCGCCACTTGTTCGGATAGTTTACGTAATTCTTCCAAATCATCACCAAAGATCTTGATGGCAACTTGTGAGCGAACGCCAGTGACCATCTCATCCACCCGCTGAGCAATCGGTTGCGACATGACGATATTGACACCCGGTAATACTGCTAGTGCCTTACGGATGTCTTCCTCAATTTCATGCTGGGTACGGCCTGATCCCACTAAATCCAGATCTGCAATCGGATCGGATTCATTCTGCGATGCCGGATCTGCCGGTGTATCTCCACGACCTAGCTTGGATACCACGGATTTCACACCGGGTATCGCAGCAATCAACTGCATTGCTTCCGTTTCCAGTTTGATCGCTTCATCTAGAGAGATAGAGGGCGCGCGGATAATAACCGGGGTTGTCGCACCTTCCTTCATAATCGGAATAAAGGATTTACCCAGGAGTGGAAATAACGCAAAAGCTACCATTAGTAAGCTTATTGCAATGATCATCGTCTTTTTCTGATTTCCTAGTGCCAGATTAAGAACGTATAGATAACCTGACTTAAGGACAGCAATAACTTTCGTGTCTTGCTCGCTGCCTCCTTTTAGAAGGTAGGCACTGAGCACTGGGGATAGCAGTATGGATACAAAGAGTGCGACAAACAGTGAAATCGCAATAGTGACGGCAAGCGGGCTGAATGTTTTTCCTTCCATGCCTTCCAGTGTCATTAATGGCAGGAAAACCAGAACGGTGACAATTACGCCAAAAATAACCGGTGTACCGACTTCAGCGACGGCATCCACGATGACATCAAATTTGGATTTTCCCGTATCTTTGGCCTCTCCCAGTCGCTGATAAATGTTCTCAACGACCACCACTGTGGGATCTACCATCATGCCCAATGCAATCGTCAATCCTCCCAACGACATTAAATTTGCGGGCATACCGTAATAATTCATTACCATAAAAGTAATCAGTGGTGTGATAATCAAGGTGAAACACACCACGATGCTGGTTCTAACATTACCCAGAAAGATGGAAAGGACTATGATAACCAGGATCAAAGATTCAATCAGTGTTGTTTGTACTGTCGATAACGCACCATCTACTAAATCCGTCCGGTCATAAAACGGCACAATCTGCAAACCATCCGGCAATATTCCGCGCTCATTGATTTCAGCTACTTTTTCTTTAACCCGACCGGCAATTTCCTTGGCATTGCCGCCGCGCAACATCATCACGATACCGGCAACCGATTCCGTGTAACCATTCTTGATACTCGCACCCTGGCGGACTTCGCCACCAAATGTCACCTCAGCGACATCGCGCACATAAACCGGGACGCCATCCATTTCTCTAAGCACGATGTTACGGATATCATCCAGTGTCGCAATTAAACCTACACCACGGATCAGGTATTGTTCATAGTGCAATGCCAGAATATTGCCACTAGCGTTGGCATTATTGCTAGCCAGTGCACGGTCGACCTGTGTCAGTGTTAAATCGTAATGTCGCAACTTGTTGGGGTCGACATAGACTTGATATTCCTTGACATGCCCACCGATGGAATTGATTTCCGCCACACCACGGATTGAGCGTAACATTGGACGTACGACCCAGTCTTGTATTGTACGTCGCTCCATGAGCTCTTCGACTGTTAAGGTACGTTTGCCATCATCTGGATGTTCGATCGTATATTGATAGATTTCACCCAAGCCCGTCGATACTGGTCCCAACACAGGTGTGATGCCAGGTATTAATCGGGGGGTTACATCAATGATGCGCTCCATAACCAACTGGCGTGCAAAAAATACATCGGTTTTATCAGTGAACACCAATGTAATTAGTGATAGTCCACTCTTGTTCAACGAACGCATCTCGACCAGCCCCGGTAAACCGGTCATGGCGATTTCAACTGGCACAGTGACTAACCGTTCCATTTCTTCCGGGCTGCGACCAATGGCGACGGTAGCTACCTGCACCTGAATATTGGTTACATCAGGAAATGCATCCACAGAGAGATTTTTTGCGGCAAATCCTCCTGCGACGCACAACGCCAGCCCGATCACTATCACCAGCAGACGTTGATTAATCATTGCACGAACTATCGCGGCCATCATGAGCTACTCCAGTTCAGCGAGCTTACGCTCGCTATCTAAATGAAAAGCACCTTCCATTACAATGCGTTGATCGATGGTGAGTCCGCTTAGCACAGGACGAAAATTAGCAACCTCTGGACCCAATTCAACAGGCACACGTTGAAAACGGTCATCACTGATCGCGATAAAGACATAATCCTGGTTTAATTCGCGAATGATGGCTGCTTCGGGAACTACCAATGTTTGATACTGTGCATCCGTAATGTGCATATTGGCCAGCATATCCGGCTTCAGCTTGCGTTCCGGATTTTCCACCATGACCCTGGTCATCACGGTGCGGGTTAAACGATTAACTGTGTCCGAGACAAATATGATCACGCCATCAAAATTAACATTACCCAATGCCGGTACATTGATCTCTACATGCTGTTCAAGCCGTACGTCACGGGCGATCTGTTCGGGCACATCTCCAACTACCCAGACGTGAGACAGATCAGCAACCTGAAATAGCGCATCAGCAGGTTGTACTACCTGACCCACGATGACTTTACGTTCAATAATGTAACCTTCCCGGGTTGCCTTAATATCAAGCCAGGGTAGAATTTTTCCTTTCTTGGTGAGTTCTTTCAATTCTCCTTCACCCATCCCAAATAGTTTTAGCTGATCCATAGCTGCGCTAAGTTCAGCCTGGGCAATTTCCAGATCGGATTGTCGTCGCTCCACTTCCGCAACCGGTATTGCATCAGCAGCGAGCAGATGGCGCGCGCGATCAGCCGCTTTCTGAGTTACGACAACGCGTGATGCAGCGCGTAAATAGGCCAGTTGCGATTGTGTCAGGTCCGGACTGGTAATGCGTGCCAGCCGATCACCTGCCTTGACGTAATCACCCAATATCACGAACATATTAATGATACGTCCTGTGATATAAGAGCCAATTTGTGCTGTTCGTTCTTCATCCACTTGAACTCGGCTGGGTACCTGTATTTTGTCGGCAAGATCAACCAAGGATGGTTGCCCGATTTTCAGCCTATTTGCCAGTTCCGGCCGGACGGTGATGGTATTGATGTCGCGTTCATTTTCCTGATGCTGAGAGGCTTCTCGCTGGGGAATGCTGTCTGATTCTCCTCCGCCACCACCACATCCTGTCAGCAACAATGCGGCGATAACAATGGAACCAATGGTTGATAATTTGAATTTCATTCTACAAGTAACTCCTTGGGATAATGTGCGCGCAAGCGGTCAATTTCAGCGGCTGCTGATTGCAGATCAAAACGTGCCAACAAGGAATCGCTTAAAATTCCTCGGAGAATACGTTGCGTGTCCAGGAACTCGATTAAGCCCCGTTCACCAAACTTATAAGCAGCTTCGGCAACTTTTACTGCGTTTTCCGCTTCCTTGATCAGACCACCCTCGAACATGTCTACCCTGCGTTGTGCAATCTGTAACATTTGCCATGCTGACTCGAACAGTTGACTGATTTCGTAGCGGCGATATTCGAGTGTTTCCCGTATCCGTGCAGAATCATAAATGGCGGTATCAATTTCACCACGCCGACGGTAAAAGATAGGAATTCTGACACTCATACCGGCGATATTGGAGGTAAATTGAGCATCTTGATAATTGGTGTATAACACGTTGAGTTGCGGTAATATCGAAGCCTTTTCCTGACTGATCCGCAGGTTGGCTCGTTCCTGTTCAGCTTGTAGGCGTACAACATCGGGGTTCACGATGGGGACTTCCTGACGTAATGTTTCCAGTGGCGGTAAATTAACCGGATTTCTCAGTGAAGCATTAATTTCGAAATTAACCGGTATTGCCCCGGCTGTTAGTTGCATTAAAGCTATCCGTGCCCGTTCTACGGTTAGCTGGGCTGCTTCCTTGCGATTGGCCGCACTTTGTACTTCAGTATCCGCCCGGATGAGTTCAAACCGTGCTAATTCACCTTTTTCAACATTAACTGCAATACGTCGGCGCACATTGTTTAGCAGATCATAAATACCCTGTTCCATGTCAGCCTGTTCTTGGCGTAGTAATAATTCGTAGGCACGTACCCGGAGCAATGCAGCTAAGTCAGCGCGTACTTGGTCAAAACTGGCGCGACTGGCGTCAACTATTGCTTCTGATGCACCAATACGGGCACTGCGCATGAAAGGGTTTTCAATTGGCTGGTTGACTGTTATTGAACGTTGCATCGAAGAAGGACCAGTAATAATGCCTGGAAGACGGTTGTTATCAGGTCCGGCCTGCACCGTTACTTCAGGATTGAGAAATGCAGATGCAGCTACCACGCCCGCTTTGGCCATATCAACTTGTGAGCGGGCAGCCTGAACGAGACCGTTCGCTTGTAAGCCCAGTCGTTGCAATTCTTCAATTGTAAGGAACGTTCCTGATCCAGGTAATCCCATCGATGATGAAGGTAATCGGGGCTGTGCTAGTTCGTTTATTCTAGATGGCGTTGTGGACGGTGCTAATTCACGCGTCGGTGGTGATGAGAGTGCCGGTGGTTGGAGTCCATCTGCTCCGAGCGGAAGCGGGACTGTGGGTTGTGCTAATACCGTAAATGATAGGAATAATAAGCTAAGCAATAAATACCGAAAAGGAAGAATCTGCATAGAGCCTTTTAAATTATTTCAAGAATGTGTTGTTTTCACAAATTGTTCACACGTTTTTCACATAAAATTGACTGCCAATGATATACGAAATTTAGAATTCATTAGTATTAATAATAATGATAATTAGGTTTCTATTGTTGTTTTTAACTGCGTCAATATTATTACCTGACACTTGATAATGAACTCGTAGGATTTAATCAGAAGAATCCTGAATGATGGCTTAATATTGTGAATTGTATGGGTGCGGTCTTTTTTTATTTTTTGGCCATTTGAAATTAATTATGGATAATCGTTAACAGCATGAATCAACGGCAGATCATATTTATTCCGGGGAAAAATCCTAAGCCTCCGGCCGAGCAACATCAGAAGCTATTATGGCGTATCCTCTTAGAAGGTGTTCGCCGCGCTGAACCGGATATTGCTGATAATATGTGTCAACATGCTGAGAATTTTAAATTGATCGCTTGGAATTACATTTATTATCATAAGAGTAAAGATATCAGCAGTGAATTAGCCTGGATTGATGCGTTAGTCCATCAACATGGCCCTACTGAGCATGATATTCGTGAAGCGAACGCATGGCATCGTAAATTGGATCGTGTACTTTATAGTATTGTCGACCACTTGCCTTTTTTGCTTCATTTAACGTCCGAAGCCCTGCAATCGACTGCCAAAGAAATGACACGGTATTTTCAGAACAAAGATGATATTGCGTGTGAAATTCGTGAACTGTTGAAACAGCAATTGCGTCCGCTGTTGGCCAGCGGCGGCAAAGTACTGCTGATTGGTCATAGTCTGGGTTCAGTGATTGCCTACGATACCTTATGGGAACTTTCACATCTGGAGCGTTTATCGGGCAAGATCGATTTGTTTTTAACCATCGGCAGTCCGCTGGGTATGAATTATGTGCAGCGCCGGTTGATGGGGCATGACCGGACGGGAAAGAAAAAATATCCTACCAATGTTCGGCACTGGGTGAATACTTCTTCCGTGGGTGATATCACCGCATTAGACAGAATTTTCGCGGATGACTTTGCGCCGATGCTATCCCTGGGAATTATTGATTCTATCCAGGATCATTGTGACGGTATTTATAATTTTTATCGTAACGAAGAAGGACTGAACAGTCATCGCTCGTACGGTTATCTGGTGAATCCGGCGGTGGGCCAGGTTATTGCTGATTGGTGGCAGCAATCAGCATAAACTTTAAGATGGCAGACCGTTACTTGCACTGGGTAAAGATACTGCTGCTGATTGTGACAGGATTCCTGACGGCGTGGGCGGCTATTGGTGTATTTTCCAGGCTGTATGAATTTCGTGACGATGATCCTGATCGTGGTGCCATCACAGCCGGTTCGGATAAATTTGGCAGCCGCTTTTCTCAGACAGTTTATCTTGATCAGGGATGGTCGCCTTCCGATAGCTTGTGGTTCTACAATACTACGCAAGGCTCCAATTTATTGCCGTATAGTTTTTTTCTGGTGCTCGAACAATCGAATTCATCTGCTTTGTTTCGCAGCGATGAAAACATCGATCGTTATGGTTACTTGCCGCAGCGTCCGACAGCCAGTAACCCGGATGGTTTGCCTGTTGGGATGGTACGTGACGAATACCAGGGCAAGGCGTTTATGGGATTTACTTGCGCTGCTTGCCATACGACCCAGATTAACTACGCAGGAACTGGAATTCGTATTGACGGTGGTCCCGCGAATTCGGATATGGAAAACTTCATGATCGATTTGGCAGAAGCGCTGTATGCCACTTTAGGAACTCCGGAGAAACTTGAGCGCTTTGTTGCAGATGTATTGCAACAAAGTAGTTACAAAAATACCGATGATGTATTGGCCGATTTAAACAGATATGCACGTCGTATCAAAACGTATACCATCATTAATACGCCCAGGGACACCAGACGTCCGCTTACGCATTACGGTTATGCACGATTGGATGCATTTGGACGGATCTATAACCGTGTACTCGAACATATCATGAATGCGCAACAAATACGGGAATTGCTGAATGAAGTACTCTCCCCGACTGAACTGACGGAAGTGATGGTCGGCGTGGAAACCGTCCTGAGCAGCCATGACCGCGATCATCTGATCGAACGCATCCAGAGTTACCTGACTGACAAACAGATCATCAAATTACGCAATAAAATCTATAATCCGGCGGATGCGCCGGTCAGTTACCCATTTCTGTGGGATGTGCCACAGCATGATTATGTCCAGTGGAATGGACGGGTTGATAACAGTGGGCTGGGTCCGATGGCGCGTAATGCGGGTCAATTGATTGGTGTATTTGGCACACTGGATTGGCAGGAGAAAGATGGTTTTACACTGTCTTCGGTTTTGGGGGGGCAAGGGTTTGGTTCCAAACATATTAATTTCCAATCCTCCATCGATATTCGAAATTTGCGCCGGGTGGAAAAGCATTTGCGCAAATTGACCTCGCCGCTTTGGCCCGAGCATATCCTGCCCAAGATCGATAAAACGCGACTGTTCAATGGCAGCAAATTATTTGCGCGCTATTGTGCATCATGCCACGGCCAGATTAATCGAATAGATCCCGATCGCCGTGTCGTAGCCAAAATGATCTCGACTGCTTCGGTAGGGACCGATACAAAAATGGCTACAAACAGTATTGCATTTACCGGTCATAGCGGTATTTTGCGGAATCAATATGTCAGTACCGGTGTGGGGAACATTTTATTGCACCAACAGGCGCCAGCGGTTGCGTTGTTGACCTCCGCCACGCGCAATGTGGTGACGACGCCGGATCAAGACAAATGGCCGGTGCGACGGTGGGTCGAACGATCGTTTGATTTGGCGCATACATTTTTGGATAATGAAATCCAATCTTCGCTTAAAAATGGAAGCTATATGCCGGATACCACCATTCAGCCTTTTGCTTCGATCATGGCTTACAAAGCCCGTCCGTTGAATGGTATCTGGGCAACGGCGCCTTATTTGCATAATGGCTCAGTACCGACGCTGTATGACTTGCTGTTACCCAAAAGACAAGCGAATGATCCGCTAGAAGGCGAATATCGTCCGGATGAGTTTATGGTCGGTTCGCGTGAATTCGATCCGGAAAAGGTCGGTTTTAAATCGACGGATTATGAGGGCTTTTTATTTCGCACCCACATTTGGGGTAACTACAACGCAGGTCATGAATATGCTTCCGGCCGCACATCGCAACCAGACGGGACATTGCTGCCTGCCTTGACCAAGGAGCAGCGGTTGGATCTACTGGAATATCTTAAATCGCTATAGAAGATATACGGAAATCGATGGCTTGAATCTGTCGCGCTGTCTAAAATCCGAAATATTTAAAGGGGAATTTTATTTCTCATGGATACATTAATGATGCGAGGGTCAATTTTCTTAACGACAAGGAGACTTCCGTTTCAACAGCGAATTCATCCAGGTACATGATTTTTCCTGACGGTATTATTTTGAGCCGGTTGTCATAGGCAAAATTCATAATGAACGCGTAAGCACTCGGGTTGATATCTTCCAATGCTGTTTTCACTCGTATACCCGTTTGCCCTTGATGCAAAATAGGCTGCGCATAATCCGAGTATACCCAGCGTCCTTTGCTGTTATAGCTGGCAAGTGTTCCGCAGAGCCGCTCCGTCCAATCGCTGGGCCGAAATGATCGGCCTTCTGGTGTAATACCCAGAATCAACCACTCTTCAGATTTTGTTTTCATATGCGTAGCAATGGTGGATGGATAAGCTAAGATTGAAAAGCCGTATGAATTCGCGTCGAGGAAGTTTTGCGGACTGATACGTCGGAATGATAGGGCTATTTTTTCTGTGAGAATGTCTGAAATTTATCATAAGAATTTTATTTCTTTTTAAATCCGGATATTTATATCGGCGCAGCTGCGGAAAAATGAAGAGTGCTTGGAATAGAGCGCAGAAGTCGCTGGGGAATGAATCAGGGAAAGTAGCATCTGATGACTTTGCAGCTGAATCAACCCTTACAAAGAACGTTGGTTGGTCAAAAGAGTTGGTGGGTGTTAGACGATGGTCTGGAGATTGTCGCTTTTGATTATCAGACACCGAGCTGGAATCGACCCAGACGGGTCGTGGATATCCGCCAAAAGATCGATGAGAGCCCCGATATGCTAAAGGCAAACAACTTTCTTTATTCGTAAATGACCTAGTATTGACCGGTTTACCGCCATAGTGCGCTGGTTACCGATATAGATTTGCCCGCTGCAGAACTCTGGCGTTTATACCGGGACCGTGCAGATGCGAGAACTGCATTAAGGAATTGAAGTGTGATTTTGGCGCAGATAGCTTTAATCTCAGGGACTTCTTGGCCACTGAAGCAGCGCTGCTGATGGTTATGCTGGCTTATAATCTGATGGGCTTGTTTTGCCAGGGTGTATTGAAAAGCGATTCCGTTTCGACCAAACCAGACGTGCAACATACCCTAAAAAACACTGCGTTATAAGCTTTTTACCAAAGTAGGTTACATCACAAAAGACAATCGCAAAAAATCATCAATCTGGCAGTTGCCATGCGTCAGTACGAATGGTTTGAGGGATTATAGGATAAATCCAAAACTTTCTCGCTGCCCATGAAATTTACACCAATCTTTTTCCCTTAAAATGTTCATATGGAAAATATGGGATAAGTTAAACTATTATTTTTACTGGAGTTAATCGACCATAAACTTTGCGGGTATGGATCGAATGAATTGACTTTAGTTGATAAAACTGTTCAACATCGAAATAACGCCTGATCTAAGTCACCGTCTATTGGGTTTCAATATTCTGAAAATCCCGTTTAATTTTTGACAAGCTTTTCAATGATGACCTGCCGGGATGCTCTGCGTAAACTGACCTCATGACTCAACGGCAACTTTATCTGGCAGCTTACGATATCTCGTGCAATCGGCGATTGCGCAAAGCGCTACATATTCTCCGAGGCTACGCCTCCGGTGGACAGAAATCGGTATTCGAATGTTATTTGATGGCCACCGAAAAATCCTGTCTTCTGAAGGATATCAACGCAATCATCGATCCAAGGGAGGATCGATTCATTTTGCTGAAGTTGAGCGGGACAAAGCACATCCATACGCTCGGAAAAGCGGTGCTTCCTCAGGATGGTTCCTTTTATTATGTCGGGTGATTGATGAACTGTTTATACCTTGATCGGAGAAATCTTGAAATCAGACTGGAGGGCCAGGCTCTGATTTTGTACGAAGACAGCGTGCATAAGGGATCGGTACCATTGCATTTGCTCGAACGCATTGTAATGCGCGGTAATGTGCAGTTGGAGAGCCGGGTGCTTGGCGCATTATCGGCACGGAATATCGGCCTGTTGGTTCTCTCCGGACGCGATAATGAAGTATCGGCCATATTGGCGGGAAGAACGCATAGCGAGAGTTCCCGGCGGTTGGGCCAATATCGCGTAAGTCTGGATGATGATTTGCGCGTTCCACTGGCTCACTGGCTTGTGCTGGTGAAAGTCCGCGCGCAAAAACGCCTGTTGCGCGAAGCTTTAGCAGTTCGTGCAGATTTGCGGCATGCGCTGACTGTAGCGGTGCAGAGACTGGATAACATCATGAATCAGTTACGAGCGGATTCCAGCATGCCGTCACTGCCAAGCTTGCGAGGTTTCGAAGGCGCTGCCGCATCCGCTTATTTCAGCGGATTTACACAATTGTTCGCACCTTCGTTGAATTTCACAGGACGAAAAAAACGTCCCGCGCCCGATCCGGTAAATGCATGTTTATCGCTGGGCTATACGCTTTTACACCACGATGCCGTGCACGCCTGCCATATCGCCGGATTGGATACAATGTTGGGTTTTTATCATGACATCAGTTTCGGACGCGAATCGCTGCCCTGTGATTTGATGGAGCCATTGCGACCGCTGATCGACCGATGGGTGTGGCAGATGTTTCGTAATCGTGATTTACGGGCGGAACATTTCAGTGATGATAACGGACGTTGCCTGCTGAACAAATCCGGGCGAAAACATTTTTACGGTTTTTATGAATCAAACAGTGATCCTGCCAGACGCTTACTGAGGCGGTATGGATATGCGCTGGCCAGGCGTTATCAGTTGATACATGATGGTAAATAATGAGACCGCTGTATATTGATGGCGCTTCCAATTGCCGGGTAGTACTGGACGCCCCTGCCTTGCGGATAACCATGCCGGATCAGGCGGATCAGTTGTTTTCACTATCGCGGATTTCAAGAGTGGTTTGCCAGGGAAGCGTTGATTGGTCAATGCAGGCGTTGCTGGCGTGTGCCGATGCAGGCATTCAATTGTTGTTCCTGCAAAAAAGCGGGGCTATCCGCGCACGCTGGCTGGGTCAAAGCGGCGAACGGCAGCGGCTTACTCAAAGATTGATCGATTTATTGTCACGTGCCGACGGGTCGGCGCTATATGCAAACTGGTTGTTATCGATGGAGAAACTGGCGGCGCGCAGTTTTGCACGACGAGTGGATTTAACTGACTGGCGCGAATGCTCCGCTGTGGAATTGCGTCAGCAGCTCAGGCATACGCTGGGTCATAACGGCTGGCATCGTGCACAATTAATCCAAAACATTCTCTATAGTGAATTGCTGGTCTGGCTGCCGGAATGCGGTTTTGAACGGGATAATGAAATCTTGCTGTCGATGGAACTGGATCTGGCGGCCGATTTGAGCCAGTTATTGATATGGGATTACTATATCGTGCTCCTGGATCCGGACGCGGCAAAGCTTGGTGGAAATTCTTTGCAAGCCATGGCGGAGTTGTTTGAGCAACGTCAAGAACGCTGTTACAGGCTGTTTCGAAGCAGCATCAACAAACTGCATCAATTTTTACTGGGAGTGAGCTGATGGCCGACAGTCAGAGTAATTTATATCTGATGGCATACGATATTGCTGATCCCAAACGCCTTGCGCGGGTTTATCGCGTATTGAAGCAACAAGGACTGCCGGTACAATATTCGGTATTCACGGTAGTTCTCAAGCGCAAGGCCTTGCTGCACTTGTTGGAACGAATCAACACATTGATCAACCAGCGCGAGGATGACGTGCGATGTTATCGCCTACCGGAAAATAGCCCAGCCGATATTCTCGGTCAACAGTATTTCCCGGACGATGTCATGCTGTTTACTGGCGGCGTTAATCGAATATTGAGGTAGCACCGATGATTACTGGTAGCTTTATATTTTTATTCAGCACCCAGTCCAAATTGCCTTTATGCCAAAATCAACGGTACTGAATATAAGCGGCAATGGATAGAATTGCAGAAATAATCTGCACAGCCTTAAGTTGATAAAAGGAAAACAAAAAATGACAACAATCAATTGCCCATCCATTCCGCTCGCCAGCTATCGTTTTTACTTTGATACGGATCATCCGGTACGCCTGCCGGATTATCCCGGTTCTGCCTGGCGCGGCGCATTTGGCCATGCCCTGAAAAAAGCAGTCTGCGTCGTTCGCAATACGCCCTGTCAGCAGTGTCTGTTGAAACAAGCCTGCGCCTACAGCTATGTTTTCGAGACGCCGCCACCCGCCAATACCGAAAAAATGCGCAAATACACCGCCACGCCGCATCCGTTTGTTTTTCGCTTTACCATAGCAGAACCCTCGGCGCAGGAATTCAGCATTGACATGAACCTGTTCGGTCATGGCCAGCGTTTTTTTCCTTATATTATTCACGCCATACACATGGCGGGACAGGATGGTGTCGGCGGAAACCGGCAGCCGTTTCACTTGAACAGAGTCGACGCGATTGATTTTCAGGGCCAGCCTATCACGGTTTATCAGGAAGCGGAATTACGCAACCAGCCGCCGCTGCAAAGCCCATCACTGCCTCAAATGCCGGAAAAAATCAACATCACTTTTCATTCGCCGGTGCGTATCAAACAGGACAATAAAAATCTTGGTGGCAATCATTTCAACTTCGGCGCGCTGTTTGGTTCCTTATTGCGGCGTATTTCAATGATCTGCTACTTTCACACCGACACGCCATTGGAAACGGATTTTGCCGGCCTAACCGCTGCTGCCCGGAACATCCAATTCAGCGCGCAGAATCTGCATTGGTACGACTGGACCCGCTATTCCTCGCGCCAGCAAACCGAAATGCAAATGGGCGGATTGCTGGGCAGTGTCAGTCTGGACATGCAAGGTCTGGAAGATTTTTGGCCCTACCTCTGGCTCGGACAATGGACACATGTTGGCAAGGGCACCAGCATGGGCATGGGCGCATACACGATCGAACCGGCAAGCTTGCCGGATATTCAATCCGTCAATCAAGCGGCTATACTGACGCAATGAACACGCAATCCATTTTATTGGCCGTTACCGGACTGACGCCGCAGGTCGTCACCGAAACCCTGTATGCCCTGCATGATCAGGGCGAACAACTGCCATCCGTCATTCATATCCTGACCACTGAAGAAGGCTGTCAACGCGCCAGACTGACGCTGATCAACGACGGCTGGCTGGCGCGTTTTTGCCGTGATTATCACCTGCAGCAACCGGAATTTGCAGAAGCCAATATCCATGTATTGCGGCAGGCCAATGGCGAACCGCTCGCCGACATCCGCACGCAAGAGGACAATCGGGCCATGGCCGATGCCATTACCGAATGGATCCGGACTTTTACCGCCGACCCGCGTATCGATTTGCATGTATCGATTGCCGGTGGCCGAAAAACCATGGGTTTTTACGCCGGATATGCTTTGTCGCTTTACGGCCGCGCCAGGGACCGGCTCAGCCATGTGCTGGTATCGACCGATTATGAATCGCACCCGCAGTTTTATTACCCGACGCCGTATTCGCATGTCATCTACGGCAACGACTCCACCCGCAAGCCGCTGGATACGCAGAATGCAGAAGTCATGCTGGCCGACATCGCCTTCGTGCGCTTGCGGCATGGACTCGATCAGGCTTTACTGGAAGGCAGAACCAGTTTCAGCCAGTCGGTGGCAGCCGCACAACAAGCGCTGGGCCCAGCTCGATTGCTCATCAACCCGGAAATCCGCCGGTTCATCGCACACGGCAAGACGATCAAACTCAGTCCCGCCGATCTGGCGTTTTACCTCTGGCTGCTCGATCGCCAGCAAATCGGCCTTCCCGCGCCAAACTGTCCCAGCGACGGCGCGCCGGATGACACCTATGCCAGCCAGTTTTTACAACACTACCGCCGGATCAATGGCAAACTCGGCGGTGCCGATCGCACTATCGATACTTTGAAGAATGGCATGAGCAAAACTTTTTTCGAGCAGCGTAAATCCAGAATCAATAAAATGCTGACACAAACCCTGACTTACGCAGCGCAACCGTATTTGATAGTACCTGAAGGGAAGCGGCCGAGGACGATTTACAGAATCAATTTAAGTATTGAACAGATACAGATTATTCATTAAACCGGAAGTATGGCATGAAAAAACACGATCACATTGTTTTAGGTTGCTTATTGCACGACATCGGTAAGTTTTTTGAACGTGCGGAAGTTTTGGATCGGTACCGCAAAGACGAAGAAAAACGCCAGGGCTATTGCCCAAAACACTCTGATGGTTATTACACACATATTCATGTATTGAATACCTTGGCTTTTTGTGAGTTGCTTGCTGAGAAAGTACCGCAGATCCAACCTGAAGAACATCAGACAACTGTAACTGCTGATCAAAACTGGATCAATCTGGCGGCCTATCATCATGTGCCATCCGAAAGGCTGGAAGCTTATTTGGAAAAAGTTATTCAGGCAGCCGATCATTTTGCAAGCGCAGAACGCGAGCAAGGCAGTTTTTATGAGCAAGGTATTCATAAGAAAACCCGGCTTGAATCTCTTCTTGGACGAATCCAGATTGGTGAAGCCGCAAGGCAAAATGAACATTTTTTGCCCCTTAAATTTTTGGAATTATCAGAAGAGCACATTTTTCCTAAACAGGCTGCCACTTTTGGCATGGAAAAGAAAAGTGTTGCATGGCTGAGCCAAAATAGTTTGGTCTCAGACTACCAAGCAGTAGCAAACCGTTTTCTATCTGAATTAGAGGGGCTGCAACAATTTCAAGCCAATATAACCAAGGAGAAAATCCTCAAATCCATGTTTCGCAGCTTGTTGAGCATCATGGAACGATATTTGAGCCAAATACCGGCCGCAACCAACATACAGCACCCGGATATTTCTCTTTTCGACCATCTTAGGATTACTGCGGCAATTGGCGAAGGTTTGTATTTGCATCATGATAAAGTTGATCAACCCAACGGGTTTAACGACCACACAACTGTCAAATGGCAGTTAGTTTGCGGCGACTTCTCGGGCATTCAAAAATTTATTTACAAAATCACCAGCAAAGGTGCCGCCAAAGGCTTGCGAGGCCGTTCGTTTTTTATTCAATTGCTGTGTGACGCCGTTGCCGAGCAAATTATACGCGATCTGGGACTTTATCCAACTGCCAGAATTTATTCCTCCGGCGGCAAATTTTACTTGCTGATTCCTTCACATCTGAAAGAGAAGGTCAAGGATATTGCCGATTCTGTCAATAAAGCTTTACTTGATGAATTCCAGGGTGAAATGTTTCTTGGGGTGGGTTTTGCCGACATCTGTGGCGATGACTTCAAGGAAGGTAATATGGGCAAGCGCTGGCAGCAAGTGAACGAAGACTTGCAAAAACAGCGCTTACAACCCTTCAGGGCTCAAGTAAGCCAGGACATCGAATGTTTTACCCAAAAAACTCAACATGAATGGGGTGCGTGTAAGATTTGCGGACGTGATGATCTTGATGCTGACATTAATTCCGATCATAACTGCAAACAATGCGAAAACTTGGAAGATTTGGGTGGAAAATTGGCAGATACCCATTATCTGTTTTGGGTATGGGGCGAAAACCGGAAAACGGTGAAAAACAAAATCCAGGGCCCCCCATTTTTTATACCGTTGCCGGGCACCGATTGTGATCTATATTTTTTAAATGATGAACCACAGTTTAGTGAACTGACCGACCTGTCGGAATCACATCTGGAAATGGTCAATGAATGGGCAGGCTTAAAACCCAACCCGCAGGGTTATTCACAGGGCATTCGCTATGTCGGCAAGTGGCAGGGTGATAAAGATAACGGGAGTCGTGACTTCAAGGATTTTGCGGATAACGCTCAGGGTATCAGTCGCATGGGGGTTTTACGCATGGATGTGGATAACCTTGGCGAAATATTCATTCGCGGCTTGAACTTCGGCAAAAAGGATAGCGATGGTAAACAAGCCAGTATGGGTTCGTTATCTCGCGTTGCGACGGTGTCCAGGCAATTGCACTTGTTCTTTGCCGGCTATTTACACCGGATTCTCGACGATTACCCGCAAAGCCAGATTATTTACGCCGGTGGGGATGACGTATTCATCATCGGCAGTTGGCACGAGTTACCGGTTGTCGCGCAAAAAATATGCAGCGAATTCAGCCGCTACTGCGGCACTAATCCATGCTTCACCGTGTCTGGCGGCATTGCTACCGTCGGAGGTAGATACCCCATTTCACGTGCTGCTGAGTTGGCTGGGCAAGCGGAAGAACAGGCAAAACATTTACAACGCGGTCAAAAAGAAAAAGATGCGTTGAGCTTTCTGGAAACAGTCATCGGCTGGGAAAGCTTTGACGAAGCGGTTCGATTGCGCGATATCTTGTTGAATATTATCAAAGAGACTAAGAGTCAAGCCATCATCGACCGTTTGCGGCAAGTCGTTATTGCTGTCGATGAAATCAAAGCGAGGGAAAAATCGGGCCAGTTTCAAGAAATGATCTATTGGGACAAATGGCGCTGGCAGCTGGTTTATAACCTGAAACGGATGGCGAAACGCTACCCCGAAGTCCGTTCGCAACTGGAAGATTTACAACAGCAACTCATCACCCCGCAGAGCTTGGCAAACAAACAGCCCGTTATGGAATGGCTACAGTTGCCGGTGCGTTGGGCGGAATTTTTAAATAGTCCACCCTGAACAATTCTATTTTCAGGCATAAGCGCCAGCAAGACGATGATTGGTTCTGTCATCATTGGTTGGTAGCCAATCCAAGCGCAGGAAAATCAAGACAAGAAGAAGTCGCAGCTTCCTCAGAATCATCCGCAGGTTGTGTCCGCAACCGCAGAGGATGGCATGAAAGGCATCGCCTTCTGTGCCTTGCAGCCAGTT
>JAGNZK010000051.1 GCA_017984435.1 Nitrosomonas sp.
TCACAAAATTAGTACGCAGAACTTCGTGGCGGCGGATGATTTCATTCAGGCTCCGCCGTAGCACGCTTCTATCCAGTTCACCCGTCAACCTCACCGCCCCAGGCAGGTTATACGACGCACTACCGCCCTCAAACTGATCCAAAAACCATAACCGCTCCTGCGAGTACGAGAGCAACAGCGCTTGATCCCTTGGCACAACGGCCAAAGGCAGCAGTTGTAATTCGCTTTCTTGTCCACGCAAGTTATCAATTGCCAGCGCAAAATCTGCTACAACCGGTTTCTCAAATAACATACGTAATGGAAGATCTATCGCAAATGCTTGTCGTACCCGTGCAATCACTTGCGCGATCAACAGCGAATGACCGCCCAATTCAAAGAAATGATCATAGATACCTATCTGCTCCAACCGCAGTACTTCAGCCCAGATAGCCGTCACCTTTTCTTCTGTGGGTGTACGTGGCGCTACATAGTGATGGGCAAGTTGCACAAAATAATCCGGTGCAGGCAATGCCGTGCGATCAATTTTGCCATTCGGTGTCAGCGGTAAATATGGCAAAAACACCAAGGCTGACGGCACCATGTAGTCAGGTAGAATCCCTTTAAGGTAAGCGCGGATGCTGTCACGATCCGATACCTGCGCATTTTCAACCAAATACGCAACCAATCGTTCCTCACCCGGAGCGCTTTCTCGAACCATCACCACGGCCTCTCTCACTGTTTCATACTGCATGAGCGCCGCTTCTATCTGACCCAACTCAATGCGAAAACCGTGAAGCTTGACCTGATGATCTGTACGGCCAATGTATTCAATATTCCCATCAATACGATACCGCGCCAAGTCGCCCGTCCGATACAAACGCTCCCCGATCTCTCCCCAAGGATCCGGAATAAATCGTACAGCCGTTAAATCAGGCTGATTCAGGTACCCCCTGGCCAGTCCTACCCCGCCGATATACAATTCACCCGCTATACCGACCGGTACCGGGTTTAAATGAACATCCAGAAGATAAATACAAGTATTGGAAATGGGACGACCGATAGGAATCATCGCATCTTCGTTCACCCAACATTGATAAACGCTGCTCCATACCGTAGCTTCCGTTGGCCCGTACTCATTAAATAGCTGCACTTGCGGGAGATAGGCATGATGCCGGTCAATCAGGCTTTTCTTGCAGGATTCCCCCGCCACAATGACCGATTTAAGGCATTCTTCTTTTCCTGCTATTTCTTGCAGTATCACTTCATAGAGTGACGGAACCGTCAGCAGGTGAGAAATTTTCCGGGAAGCAATAGTATTTGCTAGAACACTGGGATCAAGAACGCTGTCTTCCGCTGTCAACACCAAACGCCCGCCTTGGCAAAGCGTCCCAAAAATCCCTGCTACCGAGCTATCAAAAGCAATGGAAGACAGCAATAAAAAGCCATCGACCGGCACCTGATAATAATGCAATCTGGCTGAGGTTGAATGCACCACATTCCGGTGGGTCACGCCCACGCCCTTGGGTCTTCCCGTTGATCCTGAGGTATAGATCACATATGCAAGATTCTCCGGGGAAACCGTGGAATCAGGTGCATCCGGCTGCTGCGCGAAAATCAAATCCCATTGCGTGTCAAGCAAAAATCGCTTTATCTGGACAGGAATCAGCCCTTGTAACTTTTCTTGAGTCAGCACGAGCTGAGGCACTGCGTCTTCCATGACATGGGCAATATGTTCCTTAGGATAGCGGGGATCCATTGGCACATAGGCTCCGCCAGCCTTGAGAATCGCTAATATTCCTATGATCATTTCCAGAGAACGTTCAACGCAGATGCCTACACGCGCTTCCGCCCGAATACCTTGGTCATGCAAGTAATGCGCTAACTGATTAGCGCTTGTATTCAGTTGCTCGTAGGTAATTTGTTGATCTTCATATACAACCGCTACTGCACTCGGCTTTCTCTTAACCTGTTCTTCGATAAGTTGATGAATACATTGATCCTGCGGATATTCCGCGCTCGTATCATTCCAGTGATAAAGAATCTGCCGCTTTTCCTCCTCAGGCAGAATAACCAGTTCAGATAAAGGCTTGTCCATAGCTACAACAATCGCTTGCAGCAACTGCCGGTAATGTCCGGCCCAACGGGCGATCGTGCGCTCATAGAACAACTCGGTACTGTACTCAAAATACCCTTGCAACTCCCCTTTCTCTTCCTTGAGACTCAGGGTCAGATCAAACTTGGAATTTCCAGTATCCACCGCAATTTCATTCAATTCGATGCCGGACAATTCCAATTTCTCCAAATCTGCATTCTGGAAAACAAACATCACTTGGAAAAGAGGATGACGGCTCATATCCCGGACGGGGGCAAGTTCCTCTACCAGCTTCTCAAAGGGTAAATCCTGATGTGCCTGTGCTTCCAGACATGTTTTCCTCACCCTGCCCAAAAACTCGGAAAAAATAGGATTACCGGAGAGATCAGCACGCAATACCAATGTGTTAGCGAAGAAACCGATCAAGCCCTGTAATTCCGAACGGGATCGATTCGCAATGGGATAACCGATGCAGATATCATGCTGTTGGGTATAACGGTTCAGCAGAATCGCAAAAGTGGCGGCGAGTGTCATAAACACGGTGGCGCCTTGAATCTTTCCAATCCGACGTAAGGCAACCAGCAAACCGGAGGGCATCTTGAAGGCGTATCGTGCTCCCAGATGCTTCAGTGCAGCAGGACGCGGCAAATCTACGGGTAACTCGAGCAACGGCGAGCATCCCTCCAGTTGCTGTTTCCAGTATACCAATTGCTTGTTAAAAGCCGCCCCTTCCAGCCATTCACGCTGCCAGCAGGCATAATCAGCATACTGGATCGATAACTCGCCTAAAAGCGACGGTCGTCCACTACAGAATGCGTCATAAATTACACTGAGTTCCTTGATGAGTATCCTGATCGACCACTCATCGGCGATGATGTGATGTAATCCAACCAATAAAATATGTTTCTCAGCGCCGAGCTGAAGCAAGGTGAAGCGTATCAAAGGCCCCGCACTCAAGCTAAATGGCCGTCGCACTTCGTCTGATAGACACTGCGCGATCTGATCGGATTGCTGCTGAGAAGACAGCGCCTCAAGATTAATAGTCTTGATGCGTATCGGTGATTCAGCCGCAATCATTTGCTGAACATGACCATCCGCATATGCAACAAAAGTAGTGCGCAACACATCGTGACGCTGCACGATCTCATACAACCCGCGCTCAAGCGCGGCAATATTCAGCTCGCCTATCAGCTCAATAGCACCAGCCTCATTATAAGAAACGCTATCAGGTGATAATTGCGATAAAAACCATAAACGCTCTTGCGCAAAAGACAATGGAATCACTTTTTCTGTTCTATCGCGTTTATGGATCTTGTTTCTCTGACCTGCTTCAGTTTGTTTCAAACGATCGAATAGCAGCGCACGCTTTTCTTCTGATAAACGTGCAAGCCGGTCGGATATCTTGGCGTCAAACCCTGACATATTTTCACTTTTCATAGACGCTCCCAACTACCCTCTATCCCCATCCAGATAGATATCTTCCTTGCCATATAACATTTGTACGTCGATACCCCCTTGCGCTTGCGTGGCGGCAATCAGCTTGTTCACCTCCTGCACATAAGGGTCGTCATCAGTTGGAGTAAGCGCCATAAAATATTTCAACCAAGGCTCCCTTCCTAGGGCATAGATATAAGCGTTTTGCGCGCCTACTGCCTGAAGCAGCGTCAGTGCAGAAGCTGCGTCATTGGCATGGGAACGTCGCGATTGATCATGATTACGCTCCGGTTTAACCGGTAACAACGGTGCGTATACCCATGACAACGGGGCACCGATGCATTCCATACCAACAAATACTGTCGCTATCGGGCCGAGAATTTTTTGTACGTTTTCATAAACTCGCTTATCAAGACAGCAAGAATCTGCGGCGAAGAGGATTCTTTCATCGCCGAAACTCACCACATAACCTGATTTTGCGTGAAGCAGATCGCAATGCTCTCCAAAGAAGGGAATCGCCGTAATCTTTCCGCCAGAAAATGAAATGGAATCCAAGGTATCGAGCTCTTGTACGCGCTGAAACCCAAGCTTCTGCGCAAGCTGCCTTAATGACAGATCACCATGAAAAATACCGGAGCTGCGCGGCACGACCAGCGTACCTATCCGGTGTCTGAGGCGTAAAAGCGACTCAAATACAAAATGATCATGATGCCCATGCGTAATCAGGACATAATCAATTTTTGCAGGCAAATCCTTGAATGTCAGCCGCTCAATC
The DNA here is from genome assembly GCA_017984435.1 of Nitrosomonas sp. Classification (GTDB taxonomy): domain Bacteria; phylum Pseudomonadota; class Gammaproteobacteria; order Burkholderiales; family Nitrosomonadaceae; genus Nitrosomonas. The sequence goes on from JAGNZK010000051.1 coordinate 4,281, forward strand.
CCACCCTGCTTAGGAGAAATCGACACAAATGGATCCGTCAGAATCGATAGGCCATTTCCTTCAAGCAATACGCAGGCATGACCAAAGTAGCGTAGGCGTAATCCAGCACCTGTCCAGGGTTGCGCATGAACAGACGGCTCGGAAGATAGAAATGACAACAGCCGCGATTCATCCTGAGATGTCAGCCCCAGCAGATTGCATATGGTGTTTAATGGTTGTGGCTCAATATCGAGTTTAAACAGTTCATCAATCTGCGAACTCTCGAAGGGAATGTTCCATGCAATATCTTCCGCATCAGCCAGACGGGGCGTACTCATGTAGTAAGGCCGGGCATCGTCATGTTCAATGGCACATATCCGCAACGACTGGGTTTCACGTTTGTAGTACGCGCTTTCGTACACCAAACTCTCGATACATTTCACCACGGGATGATTATGGTAGTCATAACCCAGTTCAACAAAGCCACGCAAGGAATCCGGTATTTGCTCATAGTATGCTTCGATACTTTGACCCGAAGCTGTTTGCATCAGCTTATTCTGGAACGCAGTCAGGTCACGCGCCATCCCTAACAAATCGGCATGATTCTGTTCAATCGCCGTCAACAAGTCTTGAATCTCATCAGCCTTTTTTTCCGGCACATCAACAAACGGTCCACCGAGAAGTTTAGGATTCCGGCTCGATTTCACATGAAAACCAGGATTCTTCAGATAAGAAATCAGGATCTCTCGCTGATAATTCAACAAATGCAGACCATACAGCACCGGTGAGAAGTTGTGCGGCCATGCGGTCCATTTATCGATTAATGGCTCAACAACCGTATGATCCGCCAAGTGATAGCGCATTGGGTTACTCACGAATCCTCCCGCAGACTTGCCATTTCCAGATCAGAGATAACCCCTGTTTCATCAGCAAGCTGTTCAAACTCATCCAAAAGGGATTCTAATACCCCCAAATCCTGTCCATCGATCTGTTGTTGTGCCACCAATACCGCCAATTGCGCAATGGTGGAAGCTTCAAAAATACTGGCTACCGGTAACTCAATGTGGAAATCGTCCTGTATTCTTCCCATGACTTGAATAGCCAGCAATGAATGTCCACCCAGATCAAAAAAGTTATCGTGAATTCCGAATGGTCTATTGATTTCCAGGACTTCTTGCCAGATCGTTAATAATGATCGCTCGATTGAATTACACGGCTCAATCCACTCTCGATCGAATGCTGGTAATACCAGTTCAGGTTCTGGCAGTGCTTTCCGATTAAGCTTGCCGTTGGGTAGCAGCGGAAAAGTTGTCATAAAAACAAATACCGTCGGCACCATAAAATCCGGCAAACTATTTTTCAGAAATTTCTGCAGATATTGACTACTCAGCGACTTTCCAATCACGGTAATGCTTGTTTCAGGCGGAGAGAGGAATGCCAATAAATCGCCTGTTAACAGATCGGGATCAATACCTTCGCTGCTGGATTGAGAATAGGTAAGAAATTGTGCTGCGCTGATCTGTAAGTAAGCAACCAACTGTTTATCTCCCGGACGATCTTCACGGGCCAATACCACCGCTTCCTGCACACCGGGATGTTGCCGCAGCTTCGTCTCGATTTCCTCCAGTTCAATGCGAAACCCCCGAACTTTCACTTGATGATCGACCCGACCCAGAAATTCGATATTGCCATCCGCGCGATAACGTGCCAGGTCACCCGTTCGATAAAGTCGGCTGCCGATATGCTCATCACTGACCGCAAAGGGACTTGGGATAAAACGCGCCGCAGTTAAATCCGGAGAATGCTGATACCCGCGTGCAAGACCGCTTCCGCCAATATACAACTCGCCGGATACGCCGATGGGCAAGGGATTTAAATGATGATCGAGCAAATAGAGTTGGACATTCCGGATCGGCTTGCCAATCGGCACCGCATGTTGCGCATCTTGTGCTTGAATCTGATAAACACTGCTCCAGACAGTGCCTTCGGTTGGGCCGTATTCGTTATAAAAAGATACTTGAGGCAGCTTTTGATGGTGTCGTATGGCTAAATCAGCGGAACAAGCCTCACCGGCAACCACGACCACCTTCAGTTTTTCCAGTACCGTTTGGGAAATATTATCCAGCAACAAACCATACAGCGAAGGTAAGCTTAGCAAGTGGGTAACGCTCCCACCGGATAATAGCTTGCTCAATAATCGCGGATCCTTTTCTTCGCCTTCTGCCGGCATATGGATACAGCCGCCTTGGCATAATGTCCAGAAAATACCGGCCACTGAACTATCGAAAGTATAAGAGGAAAGCAGCAGAAATCCTTCGACAGCATCTTGATAGCCATGAAAGCGCGCAACGGTGGAATGCACGGCATTACCGTGGGTAATAGCGACTCCTTTCGGTTTTCCAGCCGAACCCGATGTGTAGATCATGTAGGCAAGATGGTCGGGGTGGGATAAATTGCGCGGATTATCTGTGGATTTCTTAGTAAGGATGCCACGATCGCTATCCAGGCAAACTATCGGTAGCTCGTGCGTAGGCATCTTATTCACCAACGCTTGCTGGGTGACCAAACACATCGCCCTCGAGTCATTCAGCAAAGATGCCATGCGCGCTGCTGGAAAATCCGCGTCAATGGGCACATAAGCGCCGCCTGCCTTGAGTATCCCGAAAATACCGACAACCATATCCACTGAGCGTTTTACGCAAAGCCCCACGACAACTTCCGGCCCCACACCCTGCTCACGGAGATAATGTGCCAGCTGATTGGCTCTTTTATTGAGTTGCGCATAGGTTAACTGCACACCATCGCATGCAATCGCCATTTGCGTCGGTGTTTTAATGACCTGCGCTTCAAACATCGCATGTAAACTTCCGCTTTCCGGAACAGCTGCCGCAACAGGATTCCACGTCAGGAGCTGTTGAATACGCTCGGTTTCCGTCAGCAGCGGAAGTTCACCCAGCAAGGATTCAGGCTGTGCGACGATCCCTTCCAGTAACACACGAAAGTGATCTGCCATACGCGCAATCGTTGCGGCCTTGAACAAATCGGTACGATACTTGAATGACACGAGCAGCGCATTCCCATCTTCAGCCGCCATTAGTCTAAGATCAAAGTTCTCCACTTGTTCTTCGATCTCTTTGGAGACCACTATCCAATCACCCCAGTTTACGCCTGCACCTTTCTCTCCAAAGGCCAGACGGACTAATCCATCATCTAAACCAGATTGTCCTTGCTGTAGCATCAACCACGTCTGGTAAATAGGCCAGTGATCGGCACTGCGTTCCGGTTGCAGATGTTCAACCAATGAAGAAAACGGGTAATCCGAATGGGATAGCGCATCAACAACGGTATCGCGCACCTGTGCCAGATAAGTAGCAAACGAAAGTAACGGATCGGGATGGCTGCGCAAGGCAATCGGATTCACAAAATTGCCGGCAACCTGTTTGAATTTAGCCTGTGGCCGGCCATTGCTGGCCGTTCCGACAATAATGTCGTTTTGATGGGTATAGCGATGGAGCAGCACCTTATACGCTGCCAGCAAAGTCATAAATAAGGTTGCGCCGTACTGCCTGCCCAGTTGCTTAATCCGATCCGTCAAATCCGGATTTAGGCGTAACGTATGCGAGGCGCCACGATGTGTTGATGCGAGCGGGCGCGGAAAATCCGCGGGCAATGCCAGAATGGGAAGTGTACCTGCAAGTTTCGTATGCCAGTACTCCCCGTCGTTCTGGTAAGTATTACTGCGTAAATAACCTTGCTGCCAAGCCACAAAGTCTTGATATGGGACGGTAAGCTCGGGCAAATCCGGCAGATCCGGATACTGTAAATCAGTCAACCCCTTAAGCAGGGCCTTCAAGTCGCCCAGCAAAATTAAGCCTGTCCAGAAATCAACCGCGGCATGATGCGCACAAAAAAGTAAGACATGTGCTTGCTCGCTCTGTCGGTAGCTCGTAACACGCAGTAGTGCGCCACCGGATAAGTTGAATGGCTCACGCACACGCCGCACAAGATCTTGTTGCAGCGCAGATTCCGTCCAGCCTGTCGCATCCACGGCCGAACAATAGGCTGGCAAATCGTTACAAGGTATCACGCCTTGTTGCACAGATTCGCCATTCAACCAGTAATGAGTCCGGAGCTGAGGATGCCGCTGCAACAATATACCCAGCGCACGGTGCAATAGTTCTTCATTGAGCGTGCCTTGGAAACGCAGGCAGGTATGTAAGTTGTAGACGATGCTACGCGGTTCAAGCTGATGTACTGTCCATATCGCTTGCTGAGCACACGACAGACTCATCGTTTCCTTGGGTGACAATTCCGCCGCAGCAGAAGATAAAGGAATGATTTCTGTGGCTACTGTCCGGGCCAAGTCATGAATGGATTGATCGGACAAGAATAAGGCAAGCGGAATCTCGGTGCCTAACCACGCATCGGTCGCATGTTTAAGTTCTATCACACGCAGGGAATCAAGCCCTAAGAACCGCATTGAGCTAGTGAGCGCGATATGAGCTTCGGATACACCGAGTAATTGCGCCAGCTTCATTTGCAGAAAACGGCTGATAAGTTGCAGGCGCTGATCACCGGGCAATTCAAGCACGGCATCAGAAGAAAAACCGTTCATGCCATCTTCGTCCGCTGCATTGAGGCTTGAACTCGGGCATAAAATCTCACTGACACCGGAACTTGCCACAACACTTAATTGGTTCGTTACGTAAGTCTGTTTGATCGCTTGACGCTGCACTTTGCCACTCGATGTTTTCATGATCGAACCGGGAGGCACCAGTAATAGCGTACCGATGGGTGCGTCGCTCACTTCCGCCAATACGCGCCGCATTTCGGAAAGTATCTCTTGCGCTTTATGATCCGGTAGTGTTTTTCGTTTGACCTCCGCCGCAACAATCAGAATTTCTTCCCCTGCCCGCTCAACGGAAAATGCTGCGCAGCAATGCGATCTTATCCCCACGACACCGTCATTCACCGCTTGCTCGAGATCCTGAGGATAATAATTACGGCCTCTCAGAATAATGAGATCCTTGATACGGCCGGTTACGAACAGTTGATCTTGCTCGATAATTCCCAAATCACCCGTGCGCAGAAAGTCACGTTTTACATTTGAATCGAAAAGTGATGCACGAAAAACATCCTCGGAATCTTTAGGACGGTTCCAGTAGCCTTGCGCTACACTAGGGCCGGTAATCCAAACTTCCCCTTCTTCTCCATCCACACAAAGCATCCGGGTTTCAGGATTGACGACACAGATCGCATGATCGTCCCACGCATGGCCACAACTCACCTGATTCTGAGCATACTGTTGTTTCCCCGGCTGATTACCACCGACATATTTCACTGGAGTTCCATCAGTAGATTTGTGTCCGGTCACGAACAATGTACTCTCCGCCAAGCCGTAACAAGGAAAGAATGCTTTCTGGCGGAAACCACATTCGGCGAAGGCATCGGAAAACTGTGCCAATGTCGCCGCACGCACAGGTTCTGACCCATTAAAAGCCAGTGTCCAGCAACTGAGATCCAACCCACGTTTCTGCTCGGACGTTATTTTACGAATACACAGGTCGTAGGCAAAGTTCGGCCCGCCTGAGGTGGTAGCACGAAATTTTGAAATGGCTTGGAGCCATCGCACCGGTTGCTCCAGAAACGCCAGCGGTGACATTAACACTGCCGTTGCCCCGAGATAGAGCGGCTGCAGTACATTTCCAATCAGCCCCATGTCGTGATACAGCGGTAACCATCCTACCACCACTGTTTCTTGCGTATGATTGAACGCTTGCCGGATAATTTTCTGATTGGCCATTAGGTTACCATGGCTGACCATCACCCCCTTCGGATCTCCCGTGGAACCCGATGTATATTGCAAAAATGCCAGACTATCCGGTGCCAGAGCAGGCGGTACCCATAAGTCCGGATTGCTAGTTTGCAACCTATCGGTGGCAAGCCACATCAATTCATGACAATTCCAGGTTTTCTGGTGATTCTCCTGTAACCGCTCGCACAAATCTTCTGTAGTAAGAATGACGGAAGGGATGGCATCCTGAATGATCGCTTTGAGACGATCGGCGTGATGACGGGATGGCGGATATGCAGGAACAGCGATAACCCCGGCATACAGACAACCCAAAAAAGCAACGATATAATCAAGACCCGCCGGATAAAGCAGCAATGCACGTTCTCCGGCTTTACCCAGTATCTGAAGTTGAACTGCGATAGCTCGTGCCTGAGCATCCAACTGTCCATAGCTGATAGATTGTTCTGAAGATCCGCCATCAGCAAGAAAAACATAAGCATGCGCATCCGGTGTTGTGAATGCCCGCTGACGTAACAAGGCTACAAGATCAGCGCCAGGAATCTCCAAGCACACATTTTGCTGATTACTGCCAAGTTGGCGAGACATGACCTCTAATGGTCGTTGCAGGATATTATTCATCGATATCTTTCCCTGTTGTCGAACATAGTGCTTTATTTTCAAGTCGCCGGTGATGTCTGGAAATTTCAGAAATAACTATCAGTTGGAAACCACATCGAGGCATCAGAGGTGAAAGACAACTTTATTCCTTCCTGCTGGATTCGGTTTGTGCCATCTGCTTGCGCAGACTCAACGGACGCATATCTGTCCAGACTTCCTTGATATAAGCCAGACATTCATCCTTGCTACCCGTCTTACCTGCCATACGCCAGCCACCGGGAATTTGCTTATAATCAGGCCAGATAGAATATTGCTCTTCATGATTAACCACCACATGATAGGTTATTGCTGCTGTTTCATTTTCATCCCAAGGCATAAGATCCGCGTCTCTCTCAAGTTAAATAAAAAATCCTTTGTAATTTCTTACGAATAGCACCAGCTTTTTTTAGCCTAAATCCAGCAAGATCGAGAGTCAATGCGGCATATTGACACATGCGACAATTTGTCGCATTGCTAACGATAGAGTTATCATTGACAATTCTTTTTTACTAGTTGGACAACATTTCACGAATATAAATAGATACCGCGTTACTTCAGTTCTATATCAATTTTCATCATTGTCCGTGACCAAGAATCATTATCCTGAATCGAATCGAAGGAAAAATTTTTATGCAAGTCAATCAATTATTAAAATCTGTTATGTGTATGTTTACAATGGTCATATGGCTTGGAAGTATTGATCAGAATGCACTGGCGCATACTACGATAGAGCCGCCGCAAATTACTGAAGGGCAGCAATCCAATAATAATGTTGTAATTACGCACGGTTGTGGAGATGAGGCTGTTATCGGACAGAGTGTCGTTATTCCAGACGGAGACACTTCTACGATTACTGCAAATGGTAATCCCTATAATGGACCGCTCAGTGATTTCCTTCAGAATTGGGGTAACGTGATTACATTTGTGCAGGATCGTTCGGTATTTAGCGAGCAGGATCGAAAAGTGGATGCAAATGGTAATACGATCGGATTTTGGTTTGGTGGTGGTCGAACGGTGGCATCGTATGCAAGAGGACACATTCCGTTTGTTTCTAGCGCGGTACTGTTTGTACCCGAGTCCTGTGCAAAGGTTGTTAGATTTGCTTTAGCGGTAGCCGATATTTGTAAAATAACGGATATCAATAATATGGCTGAAGAAGGTTCCGTTAATTTCTGGGTCCCCGCTGTTGGATCAATATATGATGGAACACCTGGAGGTCATGCCTATGATTTTCCAGTTTTTTTCACCGTCAATCGAGATTTGAACACAAATCCGCTGCCAGAATCGTGCGGAGCAGGTTTGCAGGTAGCGGTGAAACCTTCTGCTGCACAAGTTAATCGCGATCTGCCTATTATATTCAATGGAACACAAGTGTGGCCACAGCCGTAACTCATAAAATGCAATACAAATAATTTAAGGAAAATAGCGCTATGGCACTCACAGAACATCAACAAACCTCACTTCTCCAACTTACACAAGCGATGTTTAATGCAACTCCCGGTGCAATTTATTTGAACGGTCTCAGTTCGCAACTGACGGCAGGAGCAACTTTGGCTGAATTGGCACAGTCGCTGGTGGGTAATGCGTTATTTTTTGGCAAAAGTTATGCGGACGATCTGACACCTGAAGCGTTTGCAGACGTCTTTATCAATGATCTAATCGGTGATAACGCATCAGCTGACAATAAAACATTGGCAACCAATTATGTGGTCAGCCGAATAACTGCTGGAGCAACGCAAGGTGAAGTCATTGCAGAGGTAACCAACATTCTGTCTGCCTCTCCCGCATCAGATCCGGATTGGGGGGATGCTGCCTTAGCGTACAACACGGGGAATGCGACGAAAATAGTCGATAATCTATTAGGCGACTCGGTCACAGCAGACAACAAAACAGGTGCCGTCGATTATATCCTTGCGCAAATGGCTGTCGGACAAACATTCGGCGCAATGGTCGAATGGGCCATCATTACACTTGATGGCATTGATCATACCGATCCTGTCTGGGGCAATGCAGCAACATTATTTGATAATCGTATTGAAGTCTCGAAATATTACTCGATTGACAAGGCAGGCAGCGCTACAAATCTTACTACCTTACAACAAATCCTGACAGGGATTACCGCCGATGTTGCTACAGTTGCCACTGCCAAAGCTACGATAGATGACTTGCTGAGTAATCCTGGTGTCATCGATCTTGCTAGCCTGAATGGCAGCAATGGTTTTCGCTTGGATGGCGTGCTGACAAGTGACAAAACAGGGTTTTCGGTCAGTGGAGCTGGAGATATCAACAATGATGGTTTTGATGATGTCATTGTTGGTGCGCCTCATAGTTATGATGATTCTTACTCCGGCGCCAGCTTAGTGGTATTTGGCAAGGCTACAGGATTTAGTGCTTCACTGTCTTTATCCAGTCTGGATGGTAGCAATGGTTTCCGTCTCAACGGCGTGACGGGAGGAGAAGGTGCAGGCCTTTCTGTGAGTGGTGCGGGTGATTTCAATGGCGACGGCTTCGATGACTTGCTTATTGGCGCACCGCTGTCCGATGTTATCGGTCATGACGCAGGCTTCAGTTATGTGGTATTCGGCAAAGCCTCCGGTTTCAGTGCTTCATTTGAGTTATCCAGTCTGGATGGCAGCAACGGCTTTCGCTTGGATCCTCCAGCAAACAACCTGACAGGCTGGTCCGTCAGTGGTGCGGGAGATATCAATGGTGATGGGTTTGACGACGTAATTATTGGTGCACCTTATGCGGCTCCAAATGGCGAAAAGTCCGGTAGCAGCTATATCGTGTTTGGTCAAGCATCGGGTTTTAGTACCACGCTAGATCTATCCAGCTTAGACGGCAGTACCGGCTTCCGTGTAGATGGAGTATCTGCAGAAAGTCAGGAAGGCATTAGTGTTAACGCTGGGGATGTCAATGGCGACGGATTCAACGACTTACTGATTGGTGCTTATTTGGCCAGTCCGAACGGTGAAGGATCCGGCTCGAGCTACGTAGTATTTGGTAAGGATACTGGTTTCGATGCCACATTGGATTTATCCAGCCTGGATGGCGATAACGGCTTCCGTATGGATGGAGTAGCCGCAGGAGACGAATCCGGTTATTCAATCAGCAGCGCAGGAGACGTCAATGGCGATGGGTTTGATGATGTCATTGTTGGAGCACCTAAAGCCGATTCAAATGGCGATAACTCAGGCGTCAGTTATGTGATATTTGGCAAAGCTTCTGGTTTTGACGCCACATTGGCTCTATCCAATTTGGATGGTAGCAATGGCTTTCGACTTGACGGGATATCGGCAGAAGACTATTCGGGCAAGTCGGTCAGTAATGCAGGGGATTTCAACGGTGACGGTTTTGACGATTTGATTGTCGGTTCTTACGCTGCGGATGCTAACGGCGATGGTTCCGGCGCTAGTTATGTCGTGTTTGGTAAAGCATCAGGCTTTAGTGCTACGTTAAACTTATCCAACTTAAGCAGCAGCGATGGCTTTTCCTTGGTTGGACTGACATCAAGTGATGGAATGGGTCGTTCAGTCAATGGCGCAGGAGATGTCAATAATGATGGATTTGATGATTTGATCATTGGAGCTCCTTTTGCCGATGGCAATACCTTCAATTCTGGCGCCGCTTACATAATATTTGGCCATAGTTCCGCGAGTGAGACTGCTAGTTTGAAAAAATTTGAATTCGATAGTTCTGATATCTATAATCATGATGCGGCAATGCCGCTGATTGGAGTTAATGTAGCTACAGATTTTTTGTAGAAGCCATCTTTCATTGTTCCAGTGTACATTATTCATAGATCGTTCTATCAATATAGTGCTGCTCAATAATACTGCTAAAACCACACAAATGACGCATGGAGTCTGAATACGCGCAAAAAAAGATCGCTCGGATTCCGGTCACCGGTAGCGGTTTACACTGAGCTGGAACTCGCCAAGATCGCTATTAAACATTAACTGTTACGGTTGGTTCTTGAATCCGTCCAGACTAACTATCCGTGGAAACGAATCAGCAAGATTGCGCTTTGCAGACCCAATCTCATTAATTGATTAATTCTTCCCTGATCCCACGGCTGGCGATTCCACTTTGATTTCAGGCTCGACCATCGGCGTAACCGAAAACGTGATCGGCAGTTCACTATAGGTCGATGTTGTTGTGAACACTTCCATGTAGGTCGGTGTCGCAAGAAAATCGGCAAAGAAAGGGTTGGCATAGTTACCGGATACCGTAGAGTAACCGAACCCATGCATGGTGATCTGACCTGATGCACCGACACGAATCAAATTATCCAATACATAAGGCTCGTTCCCTGGAATCGCGCTGTCGGTCGGATGTAATCTGGTAATAAGCTCGCCATTGCGATGTCCGGCAATACTGGAAATTTGATAAAACCCCTGCGAATCCATATCTTCAGATGTTGTAAACGTCCCGCTGGCAGCAACGTTGCTCCCCGTATAATGCCAATTCCATATCTTCTCAGCCTTGGCAGTTTGCACGGATAGCGCACCGGCAACGAACAGCACTGCTAATGTAACGCCGGATGGGATCAAACGTAACCAATCTTGCATAAAGATACAGCCTCTAGCGAGTTCATAATTCCGGAAAGTGCATACACCACAATCCATTCAATTGATATATCACAGTATCGTAGGCTATCGATTCATTCACTGAAACAGTGGGTATGATAGTTGTGAAACTCGATTCTATCAGAATCGAGTTGCTGGATCGTGCGGTTGCTGGAATCAGCCTAATCAATCCGATGAACGTTGAGCCCTATGGCTTATTTTTGAACAGCAACGATACCTTTTTGGGTATGGCCACAAATACTACCCACCCGGATAACTCCGAGCATATTGTTAGCAGCTTGAAGGCGTTTGTGCGTGGCAATCTGAAATCAGGCACATACCACCGAAACCTTTCGTTGCCGGTCGTAGTTCATCAACTACTTTCTGTACTTGATCTTCTTTACAAGCGAAAATTATTAAAGCATTCTCATCGGTTAGAAGAACATCATCGGGATTTCGTATGCCTCGTTTTCCCAGTCCGCCGACACCCTTGATAACAGTATATCCGCGTATTTCGGATTTTTTTAGCAACTCAATCAATTGATCAAGTTGTTCTATTCCGATAACGATTTCGAATCTTTTCATTACTATTGAATCATTCATTAATTTTCTCCAGAAAGTCAGATAATCATCAACTAATTTTAGTTAGTTTTATTATTGTGATTTATGAAATCGCTTATGACAGTCTCTTATCGATATCAAAGAGTGAAATGATCTTAATACAGCCAGCGCTGGGTGCACATTAAGGAATCCCTTGTTTTCGCTTAAAGGAAACCATTAATCTGCACGCACTTCGTTGGCAAGAATCCGTCTGCGATACGCGATGATCCCCATTAATAACACGCAGACCGCCGCAATGACGGCTGGAAACAGCAGGGTGGTAACTGAATGATTTTCCAGCGCAATAATGACCAGCAGATTACGCACCGTGAATAATCCGAAAAACAGCAGGGATTCGGAATACGGAAGATGATAAGCTTTTCTGACCGTCGGCCCGAACCCGATCACATCGATGGTTGTCAGCAAAACGACCGCCCATAAAGGATCTGACGTCAAATACCACAGCGGCAAAGACGACAGTGCCGCAACAAAGAACAGCCAGTCGGTTTTGGTAATAGTGACGTCGGCACGCTTCAGGTAGGCCAGATACGCAATGAAAATCGTGATGCTACCTGAAACGCCGATCGGCCAAGCACCCACGCCGCCTTTATCCTCGAGCTGCGCCAGAAACGCCAGAAAAGTGGTCGCACCCCAAATCACCCAGGAAAACACATGCGGCCGGACAGTACCGTTAAAGATTGCGCGGATATACGGAACAAACGCCATTAATGTGAGCACAATGGCAATCGCACTAAAAATTTCTTTGTAATAAAACATGATTCCTTTGTTTCTTATTTGCTTGTGTAAATCCTGGATAATTCGCACGTGTCATTCCGAACAGCGTGAGGAGTCTTTGTAATCAAGCATAAGATTTCTCGCTACGCTCGAAATGACAGTTATGAAGAAGGAAATTCCCGACCATCGCTTTCATGTCACCGCTCAGCGCCTGTGCAGAAACCCCCTGCGCTTGCGCGGCTGCCAGCGTGGATCGGTCAGCCAGAAGTTGAACGTCATGACCCGCGTTCAGCACACAGCCCCACCAGCGGACGGGTATCACCTTCGGTGCCATATGTGACGATTGTGAAATGCATAAATTTTCTTATAGGATTTAATGCTCGAATTCAGCAAATGGGAAATGAGTGGAAATCAAGTTAAATTACCTCCGACAAAGCTGGGGGGTTTTCTATTATTGATTAGGAGCGTCCAATGTAGAGAACCACGATGAGCCCTACACCCAGGATTGCCACGACGACATTAACCAGCATACCCCAACGTGCTGCGTAGCCCTCAGGAAACTCAGCCGGACTCAATGTTTTCAGAACAGCCGCATACTGACGGGATGAATAGACTGCTGATACAGCACCCAAAGCGATGAAGGCAAGACCCAGCCAGAATGTCAACATCATGCTGGCAAGATGCATCTGGTTTGGCGCAATGGCATTCAGCAGAAGGCCCGCACGCTCAACCAAAAACCCGAAAGCAATCAAGGCAAGGCTGGTACGGTTCCATGCCAGCAGCGTGCGCTCCGCCGCAAAAAGAACTCTGGGATCTTGTAGGTTTGACATACTCTTTCCTAAACTTAGCATCAGGCTTCCGACATGACGTAATAGACTACGTCAACCCGTTGTAGTTGGGGTAAGTCTGCGAACCCCAACTACAATCAATTTTTTTAATCGCTTCCCTACTCCCAAATCACCATCTTAAATCGTTCTTTTACGATGCCAAAGTAACTACACTTCCAATCACTCTGCGCAAAAAAATCCAGGTGGTGCCATTGGTCTTTCCGTTTCAGGATAGCGGCCGCCGCATCGTCCCAATCAATGGCTGCTAATTTGGGGTCGAGCTGTTGCTTGCGTTCCGCTACTTCGTCAAAATCAAAACCATCGTATTCCCAGTGCAGTACTTCAAACACATTACCGGCGCGGTCGGCATAATCCATGCTGAAATCCAGCCCCCATTTGGGGCGCATCTTAATGATTTTGTAGACCAAAGGGTTTGTTTTCGCCCAGCGTTCGAGTTGTTCCAGCGCTTCCCCGCTATACCCTTTTCGCTCGAATAACAAACTGTGGTTAAGCACAGCGCCTTCGACCCTGTCCAGTTGCGTGAACCAGGGCGCCTTTACCGCATGCCGGTGTTCTCGGTGCGCATGAAAAGACGTCAAGTTGACCTTGGCATAGCGTTGCTCCAAATCCGTCAAGTCGTAGCCGTTCTGATCAAACAGCGCCAATTCACTGGCTAAGGGCGGATGCAATCCATCCAGCGGTTGATCCCAATAGCCCTGAGGATTCAATTGATTGTCGGTTAAATCTAAGTAACTCATGGGTACAAAAAATAATTTCCAGTTAACAGGCTAACAAAAACTATCAAGATTTGATGTGCGATTTCCCATACAATTCACGCAACTCATTCTTAGTTCTTTCCAACACATCCCGCTGCTGCACGGACAAATGCTTTCCCGCCCGGTTGATATAAAAATTGAGCATCGACATCGCCGCTGCAAATGGAGCTGCTTTGCGTCGTTGACTGTTGTCAGCGGAGTGCTTTAGCGACAACGCGATTTTGTAGGGATCATCCCACGAAAAAACACCGGGCTCAAGATCAAGCGCATAACTGGTTTCGGTGACTCTTTGTGATCAATGGTGTGCGTTGTTTCGGGGCATTGGATTTAGGTTGCGGTTAATTCAATCGCATAAAGCGATATATCACAATCGTATTGCAACTTATATGAAGTTTCCCAATCTTGCAACATCCAGAAATTCAGCATCTTTTTTCGTATCCATGTCATTTTCAAACGGTACCACTCCCAACAGTGGGCAATCCAGCCTTTGCTTCAGCGTTGCAATATTTTCCGCCAAAACCAGCATCTGCGGATCCATGCAATTCGCCACCCATCCTGCCAACGGCAAACCGGCAGCGCGGATCGCTTGCTCGGTCAGCAAAGCGTGGTTTAAACAACCAAGCCGCATACCGACCACCAGGATCACCGGAAGATTCAATACCTGCACCAGATCTGCGCCGGTTTGCTGTACATTGAGCGGCACCAGAAAACCGCCCGCACCTTCGACAATGACAATATCCGATTGGCTGCTGAGCGTTTGGTAAGCGCATTGAATCACCGCGAGATCAATTTCGACACCGGCTTGTTGTGCGGCGATATGCGGTGAGACGGGGGGATCGAAAGCGTAAGGATTGATGTGCGCGCGGGTGGCGCTGATGTTGCTGGCAGCGATTAGTTGCTCGACATCGCGCCACTGTCCGTCTTCACTACCCGCCACCACCGGTTTCATGCCCACGGCCTTTCTGCCCTGCGCGGCAAAAGCCCGTAACAACGCGCAACTGACCGTGGTTTTGCCAACACCGGTATCGGTGCCGGTAACAAAGTAGCCTTTCCCCATATTAAGGAAGCTCTGATTAAGTCATTTATTTCAGTTTTGGTAACAAAGCTATCGACAAAGTAGCTAATATTGGCATTATTGTGAGGTTAATAGCTGTAATTTTTAGCAGATTCCACACTATTCTG
>JAGNZK010000079.1 GCA_017984435.1 Nitrosomonas sp.
CGACATTACCAAACCCGCTATGAAGCACAGCAGGACATTTTGCAATATATCGCCGTATTTTATAACAGCCAGAGACTGCATTCATACCTGGATTACAAAAGCCCAAACCAATATGAAGCAGAAGCAGAAGCAGCAAAATCGATAAAAGCAGCTTAACTGGGGTGTCCGGTTTTACTTGACCAGGTCAAAGCTCCGCAATAAGCATTCAAGGATCTAATGAACAATCACTATATCATTCGACCGATGATGAGAAATGAGTTGGATTTCGCGATCGAATTGGCTGCTATCGAAGGTTGGAATCCTGGTTTGCATGATAGCGATTGTTTTTATGCGGCCGATAGGCATGGCTTTTTCTTGGGTTTACTTAACGGTGAGCCCATTGCTTGTTTGTCTGCGGTTAAATACAGTGATTCGTTTGGTTTTATGGGGCTTTATATTGTTAAAAAGCCGTACCGTGGGAAACAATACGGTATCAAGCTTTGGCACGCCGGGCTTGATTATCTCAAGGGCTGCAATATCGGCTTGGACGGCGTAGTGGCACAACAGTCCAATTATAAGAAATCCGGTTTTCAGGCAGCATACCGCAATATCCGCTACCGAGGATTAACCGGTGGACAATCTTTAAATAATCACGAGCTGATTGAGCTTGCGGATATTCCTTTTGCACAAATTCACTCATATGATTCAGCATTCTTTCCTGCTGATAGAACGACGTTTCTAAAATTGTGGTTGACTCAGCCCGATAGCGTAGCGCTCGGTATGATTCAGGAGAATCGGCTGGTTGCCTACGGATTAATCCGTCCTTGTCGCGAGGGATATAAAATTGCGCCATTATGCGCGGATAGTCCGGTATTGGCTGAAACTTTGTGGTCGGGATTAAATGCGGCTGTCGAGGCAAACCAGCCGGTTTTTATAGATATTGGTGAAAACAATCCACATGCGCTGGCTTTGGTTGAACGCCATCACATGAAGATTGTTTTTGAAACATCGAGAATGTATACCCAATATATACCGGCATTGGATTTTGAACGGATATACGGCATCACCAGTTTTGAACTGGGTTAATCTGCCTGGACAAATGTTAAGGTAACTTATTATGCAGATAAAAAATTTAATTGAGGCTAAACTTCAATCACTGCAACCGCAGTTTCTGGAAGTGATTAATGAAAGTCATATGCACAATGTACCCAAAGGT
Source organism: Nitrosomonas sp. (assembly GCA_017984435.1). Lineage (GTDB taxonomy): Bacteria > Pseudomonadota > Gammaproteobacteria > Burkholderiales > Nitrosomonadaceae > Nitrosomonas. The sequence continues at coordinate 1,196 of JAGNZK010000079.1, forward strand.
TCCGAATCTCATTTCAAGGTAACTATCGTTTCCAATGAGTTTAATGGGAAAATGCTTTTAGCTCGTCATCGCATGGTTAATAATATCCTGATCGATGAGCTTGCTCATTCCATTCATGCGCTTGTTTTGCACACCATGACGATTGAAGAGTGGTTTGAAAAGAGCGAAACGCCACATATTTCTCCGCCTTGTCTTGGCGGTTCAGAATCCCAATAATCTGTTAGGGTCTTACTGCACACGATTATGATGCTGATCGGCTTTGATAGAAGCGCAACTTATTGATCCTGACTACTTCTCTTTGCTAAACGTTTTTGATATTTCTAAACTTTTAGACTCTTGAAAAATAATCGAAGGTACCAGGCGTATATAAATCAACTCACCGACCAGTTCCACCAGCGTTTGAGTTACGATGACGACAGATGCCAGAATCCAGACGTCCGGCAAAGCCAGTGCTAAAGGCAGAACCACCAGCGAGTTCCGCGTTCCTGCGCTAAAAACGAGTGCTCTTCCTGCCTGTGTGTCCAGATGAAACGCATATGCCGTCAAGCGAGCAAGAAATGGCATGATAGCCATGAAGGCAATATAAATTGGCACGACTTGTGCCACAACCGGGAGGTACTCTTCTATCCTGCCAATTTGAGAGGCTACGACGAGAAGTAATACCATCGCCATAAATGGCACCGGAAGCCACGCTGTGACTTCAAGCCAGATGGCACCGCTACGTTGGCGCTTTGCCCAAAACTCGGTGGATAAGGCCAGTCCCAGAGGAAATACAATCAATACCAGAAAAGCTTCCAGGAATGGTTCAGCACTCATGATTTGTGCGGCTTGCTCTCCCATGAAAAGCCATAGATACACGGGCAGAAGGAGCATCTGGGTAAGCAGTAGCAAAGGCGTGGAAGCAAGCACGAGTCGGGCATCGCCACGACCAAGGTGGGTAAAAACGACAACGTAATCAATACAAGGTGTTAACAGAACCAGATATACTCCGAGTAGTAGTGGTGGGTGCTCCGGTAAAAGAAGCGACAAACACCAAATCACGATGGGTACGATGATGAAATTGACCATCAATAGCGCGGCCGTAAACTGTTTGTTCGCGAACGCGGCGCGCAACTGAAGGAATGGAATCTGCGTAAACATGCTATAAAGCAGCATCGCGAGCACAGGGGAAATCAAATACTCCAGGCTGACGCCGAAGCTAGGATGCCACAACCCAAGCCCCATCCCGATAGCCAAGGCCACAGCGTATAACCCTATCTGATTTTCTTCCAGTTGTTCTCTGCGCATGGTATTTCCTTAAAATACAAACCGTCATGGGTCAGCGAAAAATTTGTGCCATAATTTGGCGCAGCATTTTATTTCAATGTTTCTGATCATTTTGGTATAACGATTGTAGTTCAGTCTATGAATCTTCGATCAGTTTCATATAATTTTAATTAATCCAAATTCATATGTCGGGAAGCGAATTGATACATGGCACATAACCATTCCCACGATCATAACCATAACCACGCCCCGAAAAACTTTGATCGCGCATTCGCAATCGGAATTACGCTCAATGTAGGTTTCGTTGTGATTGAGGTTGTTTTCGGTTTACTGTCAAATTCTCTCGCATTATTGGCCGATGCAGGCCATAACCTCAGCGATGTCTTGAGTTTGTTTTTCGCGTGGGGTGCGAGCGTCTTAGCACGCAGGATACCAACACAGCGCCACACGTATGGTTTGCGCCGTACTTCTATTTTAGCCGCATTGATTAATGCGTTGGTTTTGCTGGTTGCTGTCGGCGCTATCGTCTGGGAAGCCATGCTCAGATTTGGCCATCCCGAACCAGTAGTTAGTGACACCGTCATTTGGGTGGCGTCAGCCGGTATAGTCATCAACGGGTTCACGGCATGGCTGTTCATGTCCGGCCAAAAGCAGGATTTGAATATTCGCGCTGCCTATTTGCACATGATGGCTGACGCAGCCGTTTCTCTGGGTGTTGTTTTGGCAGCGGTTGCCATGAAATTTACCGACTGGTTGTGGTTGGATCCGGTTGTGAGCCTGATAGTCGCCGTGATTATTGGTATTGGCACTTGGGGTTTGCTGCGTGAATCGCTAAACCTTGCGCTTGATGCTGTGCCAGCGAATATCCATCCGGCCAAAGTTGAGGCTTACCTCGCTGGTCTCCCAGGGATTGAAGCAGTCCATGACCTACATATCTGGGCAATGAGCACGACGGAAATTGCGCTAACCGTGCATTTGGTCAAGCCGGATGCGATCATTGACGATTTGCTATTGGCGCAAATCAATAATGAATTAAGTGAAAAGTTTGGAATTCAACACACGACAATCCAGTTTGAGTGTGGGGATACATCTCATCCCTGTAAGCAAGCACCGGCAGAGGTGGTCTAAAGTAACAATGAGCATATTGAGCCTATTTTTAACACCCCAGCGGCAACGCAGATAGTTTCTCAATGGCTTGCTAATTAATTACCCGAAAGGATGCTTTATTATGAAAAAAATTATCTTGATTGGCTCTCTCGTATTTTCCTTGCTCATGTATGGAATCTTCATGAAGACAGGAGGTGAATGGACACTATCCTACATATTGCTGGGTCTTCTCGTTTCCTTTATCTGCGCAATGCTGTTGCTGTCGAAAAAATAGTGATGAAAATCCAAATGAATCTGCCAGCAAAATATACATGAAAGTGGGTGTAGTTATTGCTACTGGCTTGACTGAGGAAGCCATGTGTCAGTAAGTAAAATTATGTACCTGTTGTAGTTGTGCATTGAATAGGCACTGCAATTGTGCATACCAGAATTTTTTCTCAACCTCGCTAAACATCTGGTAATCTCCATCTACATTATGCGATTTCCCTGAGTCGTGTACTGGCAGTAGAATTGGCCATTGGTCATGTGAAAGTGAAAGGCGGTTGCGGCACCATTGTTGCCAAGCATCGATGTCACTTATGCTCGGTGGAAGATTCGGATGATCGTTATATGGAAGAGTGACGGCAACATCTGGGCCCAACGGTATTTCTTCAGGGGTATTTTTCAACACTATGAGATAGTAAGTCGGTGGCAAAGCATAAGCATCAAACGAATATCCAGCTAAGAGCGGCCAGCGAGTCATAAGATTAGCGAAATCTCGCTCAACAAAATGGCGAATAATCTTTACGACCCAAATTACCCATTCATGAATAAACATACCACGGGTGCGCATACCATGCGCATACTCTCTCTTACCCTCTTTCGATCTGTGAGATAAATTCGTCCAAAACGCGTTCCAATCGGTGACAAGACCAGCGACGACCGCGTAGGTCGGGAGTCGCCCTCCTATGATGTCGATATTGATAATAATGTATCCGGTGTCATTGATCGATAACTCAAAGCCATAGCCATTGATTGATTCGTTGATACATGATTTATCTAAAGGGACTGCTCCGCCTACGAGGTGCGAAACATACGAGTAATTCCCCAAAATGAGTGATGGGAGAAGTGGTGTATAACTTTCAGTTCCAAGATGCAGAACCGTGAAACCATGTGCAATTTTTGCAAGCATTCGACAGAGATCACTTAAGACGATTTCCGACGAGAATTCGATTGCTTCTGTGTCTGGGTATTCAGAAAATAGAGCATCCAACTCGTCCTGACTTCCGATAAAGTTTATTTTCATTTCCGGATTTTTTTCGCTAAGTGCTGCATTGCTCAAAACACCTGGTGGAGGTAAGTGAACCACAAGATAGGATGTAGGGTATTTTGACGTTGGAATTTCAATCTTCTGAGAACTACCATCCGTCTTCCAAATAGTTGCTTTAAAAGATTTTGGTCGATTATTTTTATGTCCAGTTGGGAATTTAGCTTTTGTTCGAAGGGGAAGGTAAGTGATGTGGTCCAATAGACCCGGACACTCCAGTTAAGAGAAAATAATCTTAATTGGAGGAGGAAATGGAAGCGAGGAAACAATATACAAAGGAATTTAAACTGGATGCAATCAGCTTGGTATTGGAT
>JAGNZK010000052.1 GCA_017984435.1 Nitrosomonas sp.
TAATGCTAACGAGGAGGTTATTCGTCAGTATGTACAAAATCAACTCAAAGTGATGGATGAAATGGAAGAGAGGTTTGGGCAACTACCCCTCTTCTAAAACTCGGTCGCTTGCGGCCGAGTTCTTTATTTAATGCATACAATGCATTTACGCTAGACATGATTCTGAGAACCCAATCAACAATACTTCCTGCTCGATATTATAAGCCGCGCAATCTTCATAAGAAATTACAACTAATTGCCATGATAAAGAACCAGCAAAAAATTAGCTTTATTCCACTATTTGGTAAAATTCTTTCATTAAGCGAGCTTGAAGATGATTTTATTCGTAAACCTGGAAATTTCGACGAGCCACGCATTCACTTTGCACTTAATCGTGCTTCCATCGATTACCCGGCATTACGCAATCGAGCGTATACCGGTATCGACTTAGAACAGCAATTAGAGTCAGCAACACGCGCTTTCTTATCCGATCGATCACGCAATCGATTTGATGAAGTGACGGGAAAACTCGAAGTCTCTGAACTCTTTAATTGGTACGAGAGAGATTTTGAACGCGGTTGGCAAGGCTGGTTTAACCTGTCGCAATTCTTTATCCAATACAGAGATAGCCTTGCCGACACCGGACATGCAAGAGAATTGCTGGCTACAGACAGTTTTTACATTCAGTTTCTTGAGTTTAATTGGATTCTCAACGAGAAACTTAGAACACCATAAATCCATAATCCTAGCCTTTAATTGCCATGCAGTCTCGACATTGAGTTTACTGGAATACTGCTGATATTTTTTGCTCATGGTAATTGCGTTCTTCTTAGTTTTGCCAACGCTTAACAACCCGCCTAGTTCCTGGTGCCACTCAGTCTGATGGCGCCACAAAAACAATATCTTAATCATTCCTTGTTTCATTCAGTCTTGATTCATATTGACCGGCGTACAGTGATCCTATCAGCAATCCATTAGAAACGAACGACTGAAAGGAGCAGCAAAATGGATACCACAAAAACCAAATCATTCTTCTATAAGCTCAGAGGAATTTGTTCGAGATGCTATCCATGGTCAATGTCTTCTGCATTAGCATCATTGCCTGGTAAGACAGGGTTATTGTTGCTGCTGATAGCCGTATTGTTGTTTTCCGGTTGCAAAACAGTGCCCATTTTGGATAGGAATTTTGCTGACACAGGGGGTTTATGGGAACAAGATGAAAATGCCGGTGCTCGTTTTCATCATAACGCCATCGCTGATAATGCCGCGATTGGATCCCTGTATTCGTCGGGTAGAAGCGCTTTAATCAACGGTGCACAAGTAAGCGAGCATACACAGATAAAGAATAACTCATTTGTGAGCACAGGCATGCAAAGCAGTGCGCGCATTGAGTTCAAATCATCCGATGCAGCATGCTTAATCCGCGTGGATGAATTCAATATTGGCAAAGCTTACGTGGATACATCCTATTGCCAGCAAAGCATCAGGACCCGGCACGCAATGATAGAAGCCAAAAGCGCAATTCTTCATATCCATGTTTCGCAACATCAAACAGAAGTCATGGTCATCAGTGGCGCGATAGAGATTATATTGCGGGAGAATCCAACGCAATCGACTACTGTAAAAGCAGACCAGACAATCATTATTACGCATAATGCCATCGGTCGTCCGCGTTCAGTCACGACAGACGAAATTTGGCAGCGTATTCGCTGGAGAGATGATTTTCATCTGTATGAAACAGTCATTGATTGGAGAAAAGTCGCTGCAGGTGTGGTAACGGTTGCTATCATCGCGGCTGTGATAATACTCAGTAAAGGCCGTGCCGGTGGAAGCCATGGCAGTGGGTTTCCTAGACATCGCTAGATAGCTATCGCCTATTATTGGTTTTCAGATAAGCGCGATATCCGGGTCGCAGGCGATGAATTCAATCATTGTGATGCAAATTTAAAGACCTAATTCTAATGATCTTCCTGTGATTATGTCAAAGTCATTAAAACCTGCTCTTAGCATTTTGTTGATCCAGATCAATGAAGATAACCTTGATTTGGTTGACAATTTCTCCTGCTACATAAACCTAATATAGGAGAAACAAGATATGAGTTCATTAGAAAAGTCACCAGATGCTGAAATAATTAGAAATATGAGCATCAATATCGTCGTTATATTCGGCGTGTTGACGGCTTTGATTATTGTATCGTCATACTTTTCCGGCACTGTGAGCTGATTTATCGGTACGCGGTATTACAGAAGGATCTACGGTCGATGGGGTCCGGGGGCAATTTGATTCTGAGAAAATGCTTCCATGGCAAAACTTACTAGGGTAGCTTTACCAGTAAAAGGGATCGATCGACTGTAGGCAATTGTTGTGGGCATTACCTACTCATGAGAGCTTGATAAGAAATGGAGAAATACTGTCAAGAGCTATATTTTCATGTAATTGTAAGTTCTGGTCTGAGCTAATACACTGAATTTAAATTTCTTCATATTAAATTTCGTTAGTTCCACAGTACGCGTGGTTTTTATGGATTCTAACTTCAAGCTGACACTCAAAAAACCATCGCATGATCGACCAAATACCTACCGTTTTCATGCACGAGCACCATTTCTGCGACAAACTCGCCCGGTGCTTTTGTAAAAGATTGTTTCCACACGATGGCTACTGAGTTCGGGCGCCTGAAAACAGCGACAGGAACGCGGGTAGAGAAATAGCCTTTTTCGGATTGGTACTGCTGGCAGATATGCTGAAGATACGTCGGGGTGACGATGGCTTTCATTCGGTCAGTAAAGTCCCTCACATGCCGTGCGTGATCGAGTTGGGTTGACGCATCCATCAAGTTGTCCATGATTGGGTTGGCCATATCCCATATTTGTTGTTCGCTCATGCTTTCAAAGTTGATGATGATTGTCATTTCTGCTCGTTTCCGGTGGCGGATTGTTTTTTGTACGCTTCATACGAGGTGCTGGTACTCGATAAGCAGCGATCGCGTTCTTGTTGATCCATCAATCGGTTACATTCATTCCGCTGCCACGATTGCCCGGTATTGTAGAGTTGCTGAGTTGAACAGCCTGACTGGCTTGTGATCGCCACAGTCAATAAAATTCCTATCGCTATCAAGCGAGACAGCTGACTATAATTCATATTACGCATGGATATACAATGTTTAGGCTACCACGCTAATCATCCAGCTGATGCCAAAACGGTCGGTAAACATACCGAAGCGGGACGACCAGAATGTTTTTTCTAACGGCATCTGCACTTGAGCACCGTCGGAGAGTGCGTCGAGTGCGGTGCGATAGAATTCCAGCGCTTCTTCGCGGCATCCACCGAACATCAGATAAGGTCGAGTCAGTACTTCTGTCATGCTAACTCCTTATTTCATTAGATAAACTTTAATTTCTTCCAAATGACGATCAATCAACCTATGGACTGGCAACAGCAGGGAAATTTACTACCACCAGCTCAGACAGTCCGTGCAGGTTTGTTAGTGGCGTTGTCAGTCCGGTGTTGCAAGTTTGAGGCCGATGATGCCAGCGATAATGAGTGCGACGCTGGCTAAACGCGTAGCATTTGCAGGCTCATCGAATAGCACAATCCCGAGGATTACTGTACCGACCGCGCCCACGCCCACCCAGATGCTATAAGCAGTGCCGACCGGCAGCGATTTCATCGCAATACCCAACAGCCAAAGGCTGATGATGATCGCAAATATCGTTCCAAGCGTCGGCCATAACCGCGTAAAACCTTCCGTGTACTTCAATCCGATGGCCCAACCCACTTCAAACAATCCTGCGGCAATGAGAATAGCCCAAGCCATATGTTTTTTCTCCTTTTCTGAGTTACGGGGTCGTCCCCTACAGATGTTGGAGCGGTGAGGTCGTCCTCACTTCCTGTGATAGGCCAAAGGATAAACAGCAAGTTATGCAAACAAATGCGCCTGGCCACTTTTTAAGTCTTGTCTTCATTTTTGTTGCAGGCTGATTACCGGCATGAAATCACAAAGTCTTCAAATATTCAATAATCGCAAGCGCACCTTGTTTGTCGCCAGACCAATTGAGACGATAGGTTTTTTTGCCTTCCACCAAATCTTTATCATGACCTTTATTGCTAAAAGCCTCGATCGTGTTGGTCTGGAACAGATAGCCCTCGTTTTGGCCGGCTACTTGTTGAGAATCCCAGGCAAAGCCAAGGTATTTTTGATCGTAATCAAGGCGGCTTTTGATGAAGCTGACTGGGCGTTCATCCGGTACTAACAAGTGATAAACAGTCGGCACGGTGCCATTATGCAAGTACGGTGCTTGCGCCCAGATGCCGCTTAGCGGGCGGGCGTTGTAGCCGTGGTGTTCATCGTTGGGTGACATGAGCAGGTCTTTTTTGCCGGCTAATGAAACGCCGTCAAACTCGGCGCAGGGTTTGATGTCTTTGCCGTAAAGCTGGATTGTCGTATCCGGTGAACAATTTGCATACAACTGTTTGCGCGCGGCATAGTTCAGCAGCGTACCGACTACGTAAGCGCGTTTCATGCTGGTGCCGAGCGTGTCGTATACCTTGCCGTTTTTGGGTTGATGGCAGTCGGCGCAATGTTCGGCGAATAAGGTTTGTCCCTGTTTGGCCAGTGCGATATCGACCGAAAAAGGATAAGGACTTGCAGGTAAGCCATCCAGTAGCTCATCAGCAAAGGCGGCTACGCGCACATCGGTTTTTTCCAAACCCAAAGTCAGCATGGCGATCAGATTGCGATATAGGGGCATGGGCACATTACCGTTCCATTGTCCACCGCCATTGATGAGTCTGGTATGGCTTTCATCCCAACTGGCACGGCGCTTGTCTTGTTCCCATACCGACATAAAATCGGTAATGCCCGGTTCCGGCGGTAAAATGAGGTTGGTAAACCATTTGATGATGGGGATATCGCGCACACTGATATAGCCGTTGATGGCACTCAAGCCGGTGGCGTCGGCCATGCCGGGAAAACCGGCGATCATGGCGGATTCAAGACCTGCATAGTTTTTTGCGACCAGAGCGCCGAAACCGTCATATTCGGCTTCTGCGCGTTGTGCAAACTGTTTGATGGTTTGCTCGGCGTCTTTCTTGAACAAGGCGATTTGCGCGGTTTCGTAGTCAGCATCAAAGTTTCTGCCGGCAAATTGAAAATTGTTATAAAAGTAATTGGGGTTTTGTTGATGGGTTGCATCCAATGCGCTTAGCAATTTTTGCGACAACAACTTGTATTTGCCGTCACCGGTTTCACCCGCATAGGCTTTTTGCAAGGTTTGATACAGTTTGACGCGGAATTGTACGATGTTGAATGTGGTATTCACGCCGCCATCCAGGTAATCCATCTGCCCGTTTTCCAGCCGTACGCGGCCGATGTGACAAGCGCCGCACGTAAAGGAAGCATAGTCGATGCTGCTGTTTGCCTCAGCCCGGGACAAACCGCTAAAGCCAATGCCACGGGCGGTCGGGTAAGATTTCTGCCGCTCATCGATGAATAGACCCACAGCATCCAGAAAATTTTCCTCGCTGCCCCACAGTTCCGGCGCCAGCTTAGGTAATAGCTTCAATGCAATATAAGGAATGCCATCCGCTTCACTGAAGGCAAAATTGGCAAACCAATCATAAGCTGTTTGATGCGACTGAATGTAGTCAGTTTTTTGCTGGGATTTTTTGGTTTGTGCTGCCGGCCAATTGTCGGGCACGGGGCTGACAAAAGCGGGTGGTGTCGGCGCTTCCAGTGGATGGGATTGACAGGCGACGAGGGTGATAGCGAACAAAGCAGCAAGATAGGTCTTCATGGTATCTAATTATCCTATTGTTTTTATAGATAATATTTTGATATGCTACAATTACTCTGAGTAAGGATGAATTGTAGCATAGCTCCGATACCTCGCTGCTTGGCGTGGGATATCAGCTATATAGTTGTGTCCTTTTTCAACGGCCTGTTAAGGATATACGCTTATTGCCAACTATAGAGAGCGGAAAGAAAAATAAAGCTGGCCATCTGGCTGGTATCCTGAGTTAATGTGGTTCCGTCGGTATAGGTCCAGTTTCTCCATGTCCACTCATTGGTCTTGAAGTGATCAAAAATATAATCCAAACGCAGCCCTAAGTTCTTACGTACATCATATTTTGCATAAAATCTCAGGCTGCTGTATTGCGTTGAAATATTGGGTACCGTATTGGTTTGTGGATCTAAAGTAACTTTCTGGTTGAATTTGTTGGTGAAATCCGAATAGAGTAAATTTGCGCCGGTTTCAAGTTTCTCAGTTATTTTGCCATTGATATCCAACCCAAAAGAAGTGCCGATATCCTGCAGGTTGGCGCTCCAGACTTCGCGGAATCCGTTATCTGTAGCAGGATTGCTGGATGTCTGGTCAATATGCGTTTCGTTCCTGGAAAACCAGGCGGTGGCTTGCCATGCTTCTGAGAATGTGTAAGTGGCATCCAATGAGTAATTTCGCGCCGAGCCTTTTCGCAGGCCTAAATTCGAGCCAGTTCGATGGCCGTAGTTATCGAGTGATTCATCAATAGCCAATTGTAGCGATAGCGATTCAATGGGCTCCCAATTCGCCATTAAGCGTACTTTATCGCGGGTGCGATCGGCGAGATTGAAGGGAGCAATCAGATTGAAGAAAGGATCGCCTGCTCCTGTTGTGTTCGTAAGAAAATGAGAGCCAAAACGATCGCTATGAATGTAGGAAATGGTACCGGTTATTGTTTCGGATAAGGATCGGCGCAATTCGGCGCGGTAAGAAACTTCATCCGTTCGATTTCGATGGCTGGTATTTGTTGCGGAACCGCTACGATCTCTATGATCATAGTCAATGCTGCCAATCAAGCGAAAATCTTTGGGTAATGCATAGCTGGCCTCAAATTTGCTGGTGATTGTCCTGAAAGACCGTGGGTTGTTCAATCCATGCCAACTATTTCCATTTAAATCAAGCAAGGTTGCCATCGGGTTATAGAATAATACCGGTGTTTTATCATCGCGGTCTTCAAAACGAAAATTGGTATTGAGCGACAACTTGGAAAGCGGTCTGGCTGTGAGCCCGGCTTGCAGCAAAGCGGTATCAACGCGGCCGCCCAGATTGGCGCCAATGCCGGGTGCGGAAAATAGGGTGGGAGAGAAACTATCCGTTTGCGTGGCTCGGGTGTAAGCAACTTTGAATGTGCCGCGTGTGCTGGGGGTGAAGCTGTAGCCACCAGCTAGAAATGCCTGATGTGACTGATTGTCAGGGGCCAGTGCGATGGGTGTAAATGCACTGGGGGCATAGATGCCGCCCACGTCACTGCCGCCTGTGACATTCAATACCGAGTTTTTATTGTTATACATCGTGCCATAATAGCCACCAGACAACTGCAACTGTTTGCCGACGTAATCCAGTGAGGCACCGAATTGGCGAATGGTTGAATTAATCGGTTCGGGGATAAATTCAAAGCCGCCAACAGCTGTGGGGCCTGGTGCGCCGAGTCGATTGCCGCGTCCGAACAGTCGTGTGCCATCTTTTTCTTCATTGCGAAAATGCAACTGGAATTCCAGATTGCCCGGCAGGAATTTATTGTAGCCGAATCCAATCGACTGACGTTCCGTCTTGAGTTGCGCTGGATCTCCGGAAGTCGGAGAAGTGGGCACGTGAAGATCAGTAGTGCCAATGCCGGTAACCGCCGTATTGACAGTGAATGGTTCGTAGCGCGGCGTCTGGCTGTAGTCGATAAAGTAGCCCCAGTTACCTTGTTTGTTATGTTCGAAGCGAATATCACGATTTTGTAATCCCAGATTGCGGCCTAATAGTTTGAGCCATGTTCCCGTATCGTCATTGCGTCGTGTGATATCTATGTTAAAAATCCCATAAGGCCCTTCATTGCGTAGGCCGGTGTACTGGCCAAAACGGGCGTTATCGTTGAACAAATAGCCTGCACCAAAGTTGACGGTGCTTTTGGGCTTTGTGAGTTCTTTAATCGGATCGTTATCCGACGACCAAGCAGGTGTGGTCATCGATATGAGCGTTACGGCAATGATTGATTGGGGAAATTTTACTTTAAGTGTGCGGATGTTCATTGTTATATCTCCTCAATCAACGTTGGAACATGCTTTCATTGCGTACATTCTCATGATTATTGCTGCCATGAACCTGGGTATGGCAATTGAGGCAACCTCGGGCCAAGGTGTTTCTGGCATATGATCCCGTAAGTGTTCCGGAACTGCCTTGGTGCGTGTTGGGTTCATGGCATTCCTGGCATAGGAATGGCGAACGCGATCTGAGTAGGTTTGGTGCTGTGGTGCCATGCGGGTTGTGGCAAATGGCACAATTTTCTTGTGCTGGCGGGTGGTTATAAACAAATGGCCCTCGTTTCTCCATATGGCAGGTGAAACATGTTTCATTCACGCTATCCCGTATCATCTTGCTGGGACCGGCAGATCCATGAGGATTGTGGCAATCGGAGCAGATAACCTTGCCTTCGCGAATAGGATGGCGGGAAGGGCGGTTAATCAATGTGCGTAACTCTTTATGGCAGTTAAAACACACTTCTGCCTGAGTAATTCGGTTACGTACTTTGTCTTGCTCGGTATGTATTTGGTGGCAGGCGGTACAAGCAACACTGCGGTTGGCATGCAGGCCGCCAGACCAGTGCATGCGTTTTCCTCCTTGATGACAAGCTAAGCAAGCTTCATTTCTTTCTTCAACGGGATTGAGCGAATTTTTTCCAAAAGTTCGCTCAGGCATGAATACACTATCCGGAGAGTCTTCGTGACTATTACCGTCACCATGGCAACTGGTACAGGTCGGTGTGCGATGGTCTGCAACGGTGCCATGCTTGGTTTTTCCAATCGCAAGTATCGGATTATCACTATTTTCATCATGACAGGCCGTACATTTGCCATCTCCTCTCAGCACAAGATCTTTCGGAATATCTTCATCATCAAGGTCTTCTGCTAGCACATGCTGAGGAAATGTTGTGAAAACTAATATGAGAACAATGATCGATAGCAATGACAGAATAATCTGCGCAGTTCTTAAATTTCTTAACATGCTTATACTCACTAAGTTGATTATTAAATGGAATCATCTGTGAGCGCATTATTGGTTACCTAATAAAAATACTCGGTGAGGTTTTTCACAGAGAAAGCCATGTAATAGGTTTTTATATAGTTTCTAAGGAGTCCTGGATAACTTTTTGAGCACATAAAGCAATCTATATTGTTGATTTGTAGATTTTTATAATTGTTCTGGGAATTCAAGATGGCCGTATTAAGGCATAGGGATAGTGACGAATACCTTGTTAAGGACAGCGCATTGAAGCAGTGCTTGGATAAGACTGATCGAGTTTTGGTGGAAATGAGTAAGAAGCTGTAGTACCTAGGTTTTCTTATTAGAGGTGGGTGTTTGGATCGGTCAAGCGAATGCCGAGTTGCAGCAATTCATCCCAAGCATCGCCTTGGGTAACACCCTTAATGATCCGGTCTATTTTTGCAGCGTGGGGTAATTTTTGTATTAGGGATTGGCGATTGATGCGTTTGGCGGCACTTACGACTGATTTCTGCCGGTCGCCCCAGATTCTGGCGGTTTGTAGTAATTGTGCGAGCGGTTGACCATTGTCGATCCCTGTGCGAATGACGATCAATTGGCGGATTTGTTCGGTTAAGGTGGCAAGGATCAGTAGCGGGGCGATACCTTCGCCTTGCAATCCGTTCAGGATGCAGGTGTAACGAACGGTGTCGGCTGCAATCATGGCGTCCGATAGTTGATAGACATCATAGCGTGCCACGTTTAGCACTACGTCTTTCACTTGCTCGAAGGTCAGGTTACCGGCGGGATAGAGCAATGCAAGTTTCTGGATTTCCTGATGCGCGGCGAGCAGGTTGCCTTCCACTTGATCCGCGAGGAATTGCAATGTGACGGAATCGGCTTTTTGTTGTTGCCTGCCAAGGCGTTGGCCGATCCAGCCGGGTAATTGGTCACGCTCGATGGGATAAACCGGAATAAGGGTACCGATAGTTTCAAGGGTTTTGAACCATTTGGTTGCTTGTCCCTGCTTATCGATTCGGGGCAGGGTGATGAGCGTAAGCGTATCAGGCGGTAGCGCATTGCAATAGGTTTCAATAGCTTTGCCGCCTTCCCTGCCGGGCTTGCCGGATGGAATGCGGATATCCATGATCCTGCGATCGCCAAACAGGGATAAGTTATTACTCGCATTGAATAAATCAGACCAGTCGAAGTGCTGATCAACGGAGAACAATGCACGCTCGGTATAGCCGTGTTGGCGCGCATGGTCGCGGATTAGATCAGCGGCTTCCAGAATCAGCAGCAGTTCGTTACCAAATAGTGCATAGAGCGGCGCGGTTTGCTTTTGCAGTTGCGAAGGCAGTTGTTCGAGTTTTATCCGCATGCTGACGAGAGAGATAGCAAGGCGACAAGAATTCTAGGATGGTGTCTTGAACGCGGACAAACGCCAGAGTATCTGTTGGATGGCGTCGGCTTGCATATCTTTCTGCAATAGCTTTTCCTCCGCTTCTTTGGCGAGGATTTGTGCGTCCAGGAAAGGCAGGACACGTGTGATAGAAATCTCAGTGTTTGGAACGATTGTAACGCCTTGCTGATCGACAACCCGATATATGGCTCGGTAAATCAAATTAAAATCACGCACCCGACCGCCTCCGGATAGGGACAAAATGACTCTTTCACTCACAGCACTGATAATTTCCAGCGTTGCTTCGGCTTCCGCTGCATGAGCGACCACCTTGGTTGTAGATGATGCGCCTATCACACGCTCGAGATCCATCCCAATGGTATGTCCCTCCGGTGCGGAGATATACAGAGACTTGAATGGCAGCGAGGAAATTTGTCCACGCAGCTTAAAGCCGCAGGCAGTCAGTAAAGACAGTATGACCAGGAGCAGAATTTTTTGTTTGCTAAGTTTCATCATTTGAATGGAATCACATATTTTTATACGACAATATTCACTAATCTGCCGGGCACAACCACGATTTTTTTAACCGTTTGCCCTTCGATAAATTTCTGCACATGTTCATTGGCTAAGGCAGCGCTTTCAATGGCATCTTTCCCGGCATCTTTGGCGATATCGATTTGTCCACGCAGTTTACCATTGACTTGCACAATCAGTTTGATCTCATCTTGCACCATTGCCGTGCTATCGGCTTGTGGCCATGGCTGGTCAAAAAGCTCGGTGCCCGGTTTGAGTTCGCGCCACAGTTCATGGCAGATATGCGGAACGATCGGGGAGAGCAGGAGTACAATATTTTCCAGTGCTTCCTGTATCAGATTGCGGCTGGCGGGATCCGTCTCCTGGTTTTTTGCCAAGCTATTCATGAGTTCCATCACAGCAGCGATGGCGGTATTGAATGTATGGCGCCGCTCCAGATCGTCGCTGACTTTAGTGATCGTCTGATGTAGCTGGTAACGCAGGGATTTGAGTTCCGGCGGCAATGCTTGGTGCAATGCAGGATCGAGCTTGACAGCGCCGTGTTGCAAGTGCGTATAAACTTGTTTCCATAAGCGTTTGAGAAAGCGGTATGCGCCATCGATACCGGCATCCGCCCATTCCAGCGTTTGCGTCGGCGGGCTGGCAAACATCATAAATAAGCGCGCAGTATCGGCACCATATTCTTCCACCAGTTTTTGCGGATCAACGCCATTATTTTTGGATTTTGACATGGTGCCGATGCCACCCGATTCCACTGGCTGGTTATCGGTTTGCAGGGTTGCGCCGCAGCGTTTGCCTTGTTCATCGTATTGAATGCTGACTTCTGATGGATTGAAATAGGTGATGCGCCCACTATCCAATTTGCGGTAAAAAATTTCATTCAGCACCATGCCTTGCGTCAGCAGGTTGATAAACGGTTCATCCAGAGTCAGCAAGCCAAGATCGCGCATGATCTTGCTCCAGAAGCGTGAGTACAACAAATGCAGGATGGCGTGCTCAATGCCACCGATGTATTGGTCGGCTGGTAACCAGTAATTAGCGCGTGCATCGGTCATGGCCTGATGTTGATCCGGACAGGCGTAGCGCGCGTAATACCACGATGAATCGACAAAGGTATCCATGGTATCGGTTTCACGGCGCGCAGCTTTGCCGCATTTCGGGCAGGAACATTCATAAAAGGATGGTGTTTTTGCCAACGGATTGCCCGATCCATCGGGCACCAGATCCTGCGGCAATACGACCGGCAATTGATCGTCCGGTACCGGAACCACGCCGCAGTCGGCACAATGGATCAACGGAATCGGACAACCCCAGTAACGTTGGCGCGAAATGCCCCAATCGCGTAAACGATATTGCACGCGTTTATTGCCGAGATCTTTAGCTTCAAGGTCGGCAGCAATAGCGTCCACCGCAGCACTATAACCAAGATCATCGTATTTGCCTGAATTAATGCAAATACCGATTACTTTGTTTGCATACCATTCTTGCCATTGAGAGGCGGAAAAAGGTGTATCAATTCCACCACTACAGTCTCCGCTTCCATCTCCAGAACCTGTTCCACCTCCGTACCCACTGCCATCACCGAAACCATCTTCTCGGCCTTTTGTGATCACTTGTTTGATTGGAAGTCCATATTTCTTTGCAAACTCAAAATCGCGTTCATCATGTGCAGGAACTGCCATGACAGCACCTTCGCCGTAGCCCATTAGCACATAGTTGGCCACCCACACCGGTAATTTTTTTTCGTTCAACGGATGGATCACGAATAAACCGGTGTCCATGCCTTTTTTCTCTTGCGTGGCCAGATCCGCTTCCTTGGCGGAACCCAGTTTGCATTCTTGGATGAAGGCTTGCAGTGATGGATTATTTTTTGCAGCATGCAGTGCAATTGGGTGCTCAGCGGCGACGGCGACATAGGTGGCACCCATCAGCGTGTCGGCGCGGGTGGTGAATACTTTCAGGTCCTGCGGCGTACCGGATTCGGTATCGGCAGGGAAAATGATATCGACGCCGTAGCTTTTGCCGATCCAGTTGGCCTGCATGGTTTTAACCCGTTCCGGCCAGCCGGTGAGCGTATCCAGGGCTGCCAGCAGTTCATCGGCGTACTGGGTAATTTTCATGTAATACATGGGGATTTCGCGTTTTTCTACCGGCGCGCCAGTACGCCAGCCGCAACCGTCTATGACCTGTTCATTTGCCAGTACGGTTTGATCAATCGGGTCCCAATTAACCGTGCCGGTGGTTTGATACGCCAATCCTTTTTCCAGCATGCGTAGAAACAGCCATTGGTTCCAATGATAGTAACTCGGATCACAAGTAGCGATCTCGCGCTCCCAGTCGATGCTCAAACCCAAGCTTTTCAGTTGCTTGCGCATGTAGGCGATATTGTCGTACGTCCATTTGGCCGGGGAAACATTATTTTGCATCGCGGCATTCTCAGCCGGCAGGCCAAATGCATCCCAACCCATCGGTTGTAATACGTTGTAGCCTTGCATGCGGCGGTAACGCGACAGCACATCGCCAATGGTGTAATTGCGCACATGCCCCATGTGCAGCTTGCCGGAAGGATAGGGAAACATCGACAGGCAATAATATTTGGGCTTGTTGGGGATTTCGACCGCTTTGAACACGGCTGTTTGCTCCCAATAGTGTTGCGCGTTCTTCTCGATTTCCTGGGGATGGTATTTTTCTTGCATGGAATTTGGCTTTTTTACTGTAAAAAGTCCATTATACCGTGAAGTATTTAGGGGGATTGAGACTATTATCTGACAGTGATTCCGGCTGGTATTCTTGGCATGTTTCCTGTTGCATTCTTCCAGGAAATTTTTAGCGTACTTTGTTTCTATGCAATAAACTGCTTGTCGGTAAAAATAGCGTTGTATCGCAATTCGACTTCGGAATCCGAGGTCTTTTGCTGATTTTGCATTGCAAGGCTGCTTGTGTAGTGTTTGGTAAAAATGCAGCAATCTTGGGTAGATCGGTTAATCCAGACGGAAGCCGATCTTTATTTTTACCTGGTAATGCGCAATTTTGGCGTCAACGATATGCCCGCGGGTTTCCACTACCTCAAACCAATCCAGGTTACGCAAACTTTTACCGGATTTGGAGATGGCTTGCTGAATGGCATCATCACTGCTTTTGGCTGAAGAGCCAACGACTTCAATCACTTTGTAGATATGATCGCTCATTTTAAAATTCCTCTTTAACTTGTTGGAGAAAGCGTTATATCATACTTTAAACCATCAACTATGCCAGAGCCTTCATGTGGTAATGGGAAATAGGTTGTGTTTATCCTGATGATTCCAATGATGAAAATAAATTTCAGTAATTTAATTTAAGGAAACTGTTTGCCATGATGTTCAGAACAATATTGTCTTTATTGATCGTGATTTCACTGATTGCTTGTGCAACGACGCCAACTGGTAGAAGTCAATTAGTCTTTATGCCGGATAGTGAACTCGACAGTATGGGGTTGCAGGCTTTTGAGGATTTGAAGAAAGAAAAAGTGATCAGTCAGGATGTGCAGGAAAATGAGTTTGTACGATGTATTACAACAGCCATTACCCGCGAGGTGGGCGGTAATTGGGAAGTGGTTGTGTTTGAGGATAAAACACTCAATGCTTTTGCTTTGCCGGGTAATAAGATTGGCGTGCATACCGGATTGATCGATCTGGTGGATAATCAGCACCAATTGGCGGCGGTGATCGGTCACGAGATCGGCCACGTACTGGCCAAACATAGTAATGAACGGATGTCTCAGAAAATGGGCGCGCAAATGGGGATTTCGCTGATCGCGGCGGTGGCTGCGCCACAAACTCCGTTGGGGCAAAGCGCGCTGAGTCTGCTGGGTGTCGGCGCCCAATATGGATTGATCATGCCGTTTAGCCGATTGCATGAAAGTGAAGCCGATGTGATGGGTGTTGAATTAATGGCGAAAGCCGGGTTTAATCCTTCGGAGAGTGTGACGTTATGGCAGAAAATGGCGCAAGCCAGCCGGGGCGAGCAGCCTGCGGAATTCTTGTCGACTCATCCCTCTCATGAAACCCGTATTGATGATTTACGCGCGAGTCTGCCAAAAGCCATGACAATCATGCGACAAGCGCATGCGGCAGGTAAAAATCCGAATTGTACAAAATAGTTGCTTACTCTCTGGGTTCCGGTTCGTCAGCCGGGAAATCCAGTTCCACTTTCGCACCGTCCGGGTCATAACAGAACAATTGCCAGTTTTCTAAACCTTTCAGACGGTGTAGTTCGTATTGAATACCGTGTTGTTTTAAGGTGTCGACCACCGCTTGTAGGTTGCATGCGGTAAAAGCCATGTGATCAATCACACCGGCTGCATTTGCCGGCATGGGTCTGCCCGCCATGATGTGCAGAATCGCCTGGTTTCCGGCATACAGCCATGCACCGGGAAACGTGAAAGGCGGACGATAGCCTTCCTTCAATCCAAGCATATCCTTATAAAAAGCCTTGCTTCTTTCCAGATCGCTGCTTAACACAGTGAAATGGTTCATGCCTTCGATTGTCATTTTGCTGATCTCCCATAGAAACAGGATTTATAGCATGAATTTGCGTTCAGACGGAACATGAGATTTTGGCTAAATACCGCCATCTGTGTAGCAGAGAATGTTCTTGTGGCGACACATGTGCTGAATAAGAGGATATGGTGGATTCTGTGTTCCTATAGCCATATTCATTCATTCTGATGTGAGTATGGAACATTATTTACCACTTATTTAACCTTTGTCGTATTTTTGATATGAATATAATTTGCAAGATCTACTAAAGAAAATATTTCTCAATGTCGTAAGAAAAATCCTTCGCAAATCGTTGATAGCGCTAATCATAAAATGGATAAATGATAGTTCATCGGTTATTAGTCGGTTTGGGTTTTTATAACAAACAAAGGAGCATCAACTATGTTGCAGGTGCAGACAACGAATATAGCGACTGAATCAACTGCTCGAATTGCCAATGAGTTTCTGACCTTTCGATTAGGAGGAGAAGAATATGGTATCGAGATACTCAAGGTACAAGAGATTCGTGGTTATGACTCCATTACCCAAATTGCCAATGCTCCGGAATTTATCAAGGGCGTTGTGAATCTGCGCGGGATTATCGTACCGATTATTGATATGAGGATCAAATTCAGGCTGGGAGATGCGACTTATGATCAATTTACCGTAGTGATTATTTTAAATGTGTCCGGGCGGGTCATGGGAGTCGTGGTGGATGGGGTATCGGATGTGATCAGTCTGGAAGCGGAGCAGATACGTCCGGCGCCGGGATTTGGTTCAGTGATCGATACCGAATATATCATGGGATTGGGAACGGTGGATGAACGGATGCTGATACTGATCGATATCGAGAAATTGATGGGCAATAGTGATATGGGCTTGATCGATCAGCATATTAATTAATGAAAGTAGTTGATTGTGGATAAGAAAGTTTAAAGGAGATTCTAATGTTTACGAATACGTCGATCAAGTTTCGTTTGATGTTTGTAATGAGCATACTATCAGTATTGATGGTGGGTATTGGTGGTTTGGGTTTGTATGGTTTTAATCATTCTAATGCGGCATTAAAATCGGTTTATGAGGATCGTACCGTGACGGCAATGCAATTGGGAAAAATCCTGGATGTTTGGTACCAAGTTCGCGAGAATGCGGAAAATGCAGTTGAGTCGAAAAATATTGCTGCAGCAAAAACGCTAGGAGAAGATGTAACTAGATTAGTTAAACAGAATGAAGGCGTCTGGGCGAAATACTTGACTACTTATTTAACACCTGAAGAAGAGAAACTTACTAAAATTAAAGGCGAGCAACATGTACAGTATGTAAGTTCAATGAGTCGAACCTTTCAGTTTGCATTAGCGGGAGAGTTTGAGGCTGCAGCGCAAAATCTTTCTTTAGATACTGTGCCGAAGTTTAATGTATTGCGTGATACCGTATTTACCTTACTTGATTTGCAAGGTACTACTGCTGCCGAAGAATATGCCAACTCACAGAACAGTTATGAAAGTATTTTTATGATTTCAGTGATTACAATATCGCTAGGTGTTGTTCTGGCGATTGTTTTAGGTTTTCTGCTGTTGCGGTCTATCATTGCACCACTGGATGAAGCAATTGAAATTGCACATAAAGTGGCAGCGGGCGATCTTACATCGAACATTGTGGTTGCTTCCACCAAATCATCGACTGGTCGCTTATTACAAGCACTAAAGGAAATGAACGATAATTTGATCGACTTGGTCGGTAAAGTACGTATGGGCACAGACCAAATTGCAACGGCATCCAGTGAAATTGCCTCGGGTAATTTAGATCTGAGTCAGCGTACGGAAGAACAAGCTTCCAGCCTGGAAGAAACCGCATCATCCATGGAAGAACTTACTTCTACCGTCAAACAAAATGCGGACAATGCCCGTCAAGCCAATCAACTGGCAGCCGGAGCCTCCGAAGTTGCGATAAAAGGCGGTGCTGTGGTTGGACAAGTCGTGCAGACCATGAGCTCCATCAACGAAAGTTCCAAGAAAATTGTGGATATCATCAGCGTCATCGATGGGATTGCATTCCAAACCAATATTCTGGCACTGAATGCGGCGGTGGAAGCCGCCCGTGCGGGTGAACAGGGACGTGGTTTTGCGGTCGTGGCGACAGAAGTTCGTACACTGGCACAGCGTTCCGCGTCGGCAGCGAAAGAGATCAAGGAACTGATCAGTGATTCTGTCAGTAAAGTGGAAGATGGTACGCGACTGGTCGATGAAGCCGGTGCGACGATGGATGAAATTGTCAGCGCGGTGAAACGTGTAACCGACATCATGAGCGAAATCTCTGCAGCTTCGCAGGAACAAAGCGCCGGTATTGAGCAGGTTAATCAGGCCGTGACACAAATGGATGAAACCACCCAACAAAATGCAGCGCTGGTAGAAGAAGCAGCTGCTGCTGCGGAATCCATGCAAGATCAGGCACAAGCGCTCACGCAAGCGATTACGATATTCAAATTGTCCAGCAGTGGGACTCATACCGCAGCAGCGCCGATTAGAAGAAGTAATCGGCCATCTACCGTTGCCAAACTGCCTAATCGCAGATCTGCTACAAAGAAAGTCGGAATAAATTCAAACACAAATTCTATATCTGCACCGACTCAACCTCGTAAAGTTGCAGCAGGTGGCGGTGATTGGGAGGAATTCTGATCATTGTCATGAAGAGAACCGAATAATCAGGTAGAAATCTTATCTATGTATTGAATCAAGGTAGTCTCCCGGTGATGTCAGGAGACTGTTGATTTAACAACAGATTGATTATTCTGTGGAGTGCGGTTCTAGCGTCAATGGTGGTTTGTTGAGTCTGTGACGCATTGCATTGATTGCATTGAACATCGTTTGTTGCCCGATAATTTTGGCTTCCAGCCTGCGTTTGTTGGGAAAATCCATAAATGAGATTCCAATCAGCATTGTTAATAAACCCTGCCCCGGCAGAAAAAGCATCAAAAATCCCGCTATCAAAAACACTACGCCGATAGCATTCTTGATGATCAAACCGATTAAACGTAACACTGGATGATGGTTTTTCATCCAGTGACGAGGAACGCGTATATCAAAATAATCACTCGGTAAGCGAATCAGAATCCAAGGAATTGCAATGAGAGAACCAACAAAACCAACGATAGAGACTACGGTTAGACTGACAAGAACATCGACAGATACCCATTGCTGAATGACAACAAGTACATCTTCCATAGGGCAAGCGTCCGATTAAATGAAATAAAGTTATTTAAACCTGTCTTGGCAACGAGACTTCTTCTGATGAAACTAAGAATGAAACCAGAGTTCTTGTATCAATAAAATCCCTGCTGCTCGTCTAAGACAGGCAGCAGGGTAACGCTGATAGCATCAAGTTGGATTAAGGAACAATCCGGTTATTGAGAATGTCTTTGCTTGCGTTATTCCAGATGACGTCGGTCAGGTTGGAGTAACGGGTGATGATCTGTGCTGCAATACCACCTGAGAATAAACCTGCCCAACCCAGAATCACAAAGCCCCAATGCAGTGGTGCACTGAACAGTTCTTCCATGAACCAGAATGCATGACCCCATTCATTCAAACCTACGTTTGGCAGAATCATCAACGGGCCTGCAATCGCCATTACCAGCGGGAATGATGTGCCGCGGCTGTACAGTGGCAGACGCGTCATCGCGTACAGGTATGAAGCTACGCCACATACGATGTACATCGGGAATGAGCCATAAAACACT
>JAGNZK010000011.1 GCA_017984435.1 Nitrosomonas sp.
ATCAACCTGAATACATGATGACTATTTCTCTGCAGTTCCATAAGCTGGATAGTCTACAATGGCCTATCGCCATTGTAGACTATCCAGCTCGGGGGCAAGCCCCCGAGATTTTCGCGATGCGGTTAAATAGGATACTGCAAACGAAGGAACAACCAGGATAGCCAGCAACCACAGAATCAATGTGTATTGAAGAAAACCGGATCAAACCAATGCGCGACATCAAGGGAATTGTGGTAAACAACACCTTCATTACCCCGATAAGATGTATAACCCAATCCCACTGCAATACCAATTGGTAACAAAAACGGTATTAAGAAAATCAGCCAGTTATACCACGTCATTTTTCTTAGATTAGTGCTTTCCAAGTGCATCTCCTCTAAAAAATCCAACTTATTTGGCCATTAATCGCCTGAGACCAAAATTTAATATGATCGAAAGGCCTGTAGGTACTATTCCTGAATGGAGAATTCCAGCCAATTAACCCAAAATGATCACTGTGCAGCGTGCCTAGAAACTGTTCCCATTTAGCTGAATCAACCGATACCAATCCGTCATTCTCAACAATAATCATACGCCCGAAAGGACGCAACCAGAAAGATTGTTCTGACACAGAGCAACAACCGGCATACGAAGTATAGATTACATCGATACGATCGGGTATCGGTACCGCTCGCCGCCTCTCGGGCGTTAATTCATCCAATGCAGGACGGCCAACCAAGTGGATCATCACCGGCAACATCCGAGGTGACTCAAGCGCCCATGTCGCAATAGGTGAACCAAGATGCGGTGTGCTCACCGTTAACAACCGCTTGATGCGTTTATCCGAATCCGGGAAACTGATCAAGTAACGTGCATCAAGGCCGCCCATACTATGAGCGAATAGGGAAAATTCCGCGACATCACTTTGGAAAAGCTGATTTGCCAGTAATGATGCCCTTTCTGCAATTGTTCCAGGGATGGTACTGCGGGTGTAAAACACTGCACCCCTTCATGTTTTAAAGCCTGCGCGACACCACGAAAATATTGAATAGGGCCAAAATGTGAGAAACCCAGATAACCATGCAATAAAACCGGAACAGAATAGGTCATAGGATAATTTCCGGGAAAGAAACATCCCGACAAAACGTCGAGATGCTTCTCTTAAACTGAAGTTTTTGTTATACCAGCATAAAGACACTCAATACCCTAACAGACTCGTTAATAAGAAGTTTCTCTGGAAAAATCTTGCCAAATGAAAGGTGGATTAACCGATGGTTTGGTAGGAATAAAAAAAGTGGCTGCGTCAAGTACACCGACCAAACTACGGCCTACGGTATGCATAATACCCGTTGCCAGTCCGATTGTGATGCCGTATAGGGCACCCTCATTGCGAGAGGTTAAAACAATATTCTTGGGTAATTCTACCCATCCGGTCGCCGCATTCGTAATACCAGTTACAAACTTCTCGCTCGAATTACCAAAATAACTGTCAGCAGCAATCACTTGGGACGAAAAAAGAAAAAATATTGACAACACTAAAGAGAATTTAACAATTCTTCTCATCAGAAAAACTCCTTATTTGTTTTAAAATTTATTAAATTTCTGTTTCCAGTTAAGAAATGAGCAGAAATGTAATCGAAGTTTACCTCTTCACATCGAAACAGACAATTTTTGATTTGAAAGAATTAATTAGGAAATCATTCCTACAGCAAGATCGAACAAAAAGGCAAGGACGATCAATTTCATACAAATATAATAAAAGTATGACAAATGTATCCATTCAGAATCTTAGTATAAAATAAATCTGGTTTAGTCATATATACACTAGTGATTATTTACCAGTTATCCAATTTGATAAATTTATCTATATTAGAGATATGGACAGCTTCATGCAAAAAGGCAATAACAACCTACAGACGACAATTAAGAATACAAAATTGATGCCATCAATTACCTTGAGCCGGATTGATCTATGCTCCTATGATGAAAAAGCGCATATCCATTCTTGCATGAAATCTCTCCTAATCATCATGCTGATGAGTGCTTTTCTCTTATTTATATCTAGCGCTGTTTATGCGATGGATGTATCAGTTAAACCAATTTCTGACAGACTCAAAGTACAAACGAGCGAGACGAGATGGATCAGCTTAGGCGCAGGTTATCGCGGTACCGGGTTATGGACAGAAAACTTAAATGGTAATTTGGGTAGCGGTCACTACAGTAACGATAATGCTCGTATCTACTTGAATGGCCAGATTAATCAATATCTTAAATTCGAAGTCAATACCGAATGCTTTTTCTGTAACAATACCGCTTCGGGCGAAAACCCCAGGATGTCCTACAACATTCTCGATGCGATTGCAAAATTCGAATACAACCGCTATTTCAACATCTGGGGTGGTCGCATGTTAGCACCTACAGAGCGGGGCGAATTGAGTGGTCCTTTTTTTCAAGCTACCCATGATGCTTTCAAGACGCCATTCTTCTCTCAAGATTTCAGTACAAATTTTGGTAATGGCGGTGCCGGACGTTATGGTCGTGACGATGGGGTAACTTTCTGGGGCAATGCAGAACCAGGTATCGTTCCCGGAACGCTAGGTTATGCAATGGGAGTCTTTCGCGGTTTGGAATCATCGCATACCAGTGGACCTAATCCTAGCGGCACTATACTGACAGCTGCACGTGTTACCTATAATTTTCTGAATCCGGAAAAAAATCCTGGCTACTACACTTCTAGTACGTATTACGGTAAAGCGGGAGATATTTTAGCGCTGGCATTCGGTATGTCCTATCAAAAGAATGGTGCCGGATCATTAGCACATCGTAGTGATTTTCTGGGTTTCACAGGTGATTTGCTGTTTGAAAAAGTATTGCCCAAAAATATGGGTGTAACTACTTTGAATGCTGAGTATAAACAATTTTATGCCGGCTACTCGACTGCCGCATTTTCCGACCGTGACTGCTTTTGTATGTTTGATGGCAAGTCGTGGACAGTAACAGGTCTGTATTTAATACCGGGTAAAGTCGGCATCGGACAGTTCCAACCCTATGGCAGATTTACCAGTATTCAGCCGAATCGAAGTAATAACCGGGAAGAAATTGAAGCGGGTGTAAATTATATTATTGATGGCTTTAATGCCCGTATTTCAGCCTACTATCAACATGGCGATCTCTTGTCTAAAGGGTTGAATTATGCGCCTGGCGTAACGGGCCCTACACAAGATGTTTTCAAAATTTCTTTCCAATTGCAGATTTAATACCCCAGAAATTATTACTCCTGATAAGTCATTATAAAAATGTCGCTATCTGCACACAAAGAAGAATTGACCGCTCAGCAACAGAGTCCGACTATCTTGACCTATCCCAAACAAGCAATCCAGCATGCCCCTGAAGTATTGATCGATTCAACGTACAAGCCATTGCAAGCAAGGCTATCACTTAAGTTTGCTGAAATCGACGAAACAACGCGCCTTGTAGAACGAGATCAGTTTGGCCCACTATTAGTACAAAAACCTCTTTATCCAGAAGGACGAAAAGTCTGTCATGTGGTCATTATCCATCCGCCTGGTGGAGTCGTAGGGGGTGATCAATTAGAAATTTCGGCTCAAATCGGCGCATCTGCTAACGCACAAATCACTACACCGGGTGCAACCAAGTGGTACAAAGCCAACGGACATACCTCACAACAGAAGATTAGGATTAATGTCAATAAGGGTGGTTCGCTCGAATGGGTACCCCAGGAAACCATTTTTTATAATCATGCCAATGTAGAGATTGATCATCAGGTTATGCTTGAGGATGATGCAATTTATGTCGGTTGTGAAATATTATGTTTTGGCCGAACGGCATCAGGTGAAACATTCAATAGCGGGCAAATCAAACAACGCACCAGCATCCGACGAAATGATAAATTGATTTGGCTTGAGCAAATACGTCTTCTCGGTGAAAGCTCTGCGATGAATGGCTCTTTAGCATTATCTGGCAAAACAGTCTGCGCTTCACTCATTTTGACGGGAAAAGTAATGCCTCAGCCATTGATAGATTTGGCACGCGAGGAAGCAGAGAAAATCACTAATGGGGTTGGCCAGGTTGGCATCTCTCAACTTAAATCAATTGTCGTCGCTCGTTATTTAGGCAATTCAAGCGAAGTAGCGCGGCACGTCATGTTGTGTATTTGGGGGTTGTTTCGTCCGGAAATTCTTGGACGTACCGGAATCGTTCCACGTATGTGGAGCACTTAATTAATTACTTCTTTGACTTAAAGCTATTTTCTAAAGAGCTGATATTTTGCAGTAACTTAGGAAAATTAAAAATGTTATTTCACCCAGGAGAAAAACTATGGACTTAACACCTAGAGAGAAAGACAAACTAATGATATTTACTGCCGGATTGGTGGCTGAAAAACGTAAAGCCCGTGGTCTACGACTCAATTACCCAGAAGCTGTTGCACTGATTACCTGCGCAGTATTAGAAGGCGCCAGAGATGGCCGAACGGTAGCCGAATTGATGACAGGTGGACAAAAAATACTGACTCGCGCTGATGTTATGGAAGGTGTCCCCGAAATGATTCCGGATATCCAGATCGAAGCGACGTTCCCAGATGGAACCAAGCTGGTTACTGTTCATAATCCGATAGTTTAATCATTAATATAGGAGATCGTCATGAGAGTACCAATGATTCCAGGTGAAGTGTTTACTGAATCGGGTGAAATTGAATTAAATGTCGGCAGAAAAACCAAAACGCTAACCGTCTCCAATGGCGGGGATCGTCCAATACAAATTGGTTCCCACTTTCATTTTTTTGAAGTGAATTCTGCCATGAAGTTTGATAGGGAAGCTGCATACGGTATGCGACTGAATATTATGGCCGGAACAGCTATTCGCTTCGAACCTGGACAAGAAAGAACCGTTGAGCTGGTTGAGCTTGCTGGAGACCGGATCGTTTATGGATTCAATCAAAAAGTGATGGGCAAACTCAAATAGTTTGTATCGCAATAATTTTACAGGAGTAAGAAAATGAGCGTAAAAATTTCCCGTCAAACCTATGCTGAAATGATGGGCCCAACAACAGGCGACCGTGTTCGTCTGGCCGATACAGAGCTTTTTATAGAGATTGAGAAAGACTTCACCACCTATGGGGAAGAAGTGAAGTTTGGCGGTGGGAAAGTAATTCGGGATGGTATGGGTCAGTCACAACGCAATCATTCGGATGTCATGGATACCGTCATTACCAATGCCGTCATTATCGATCATTGGGGAATTGTCAAAGCGGATATCGGCATTAAGAATGGCAAGGTCGCAGCCATTGGCAAAGCTGGAAATCCGGATATTCAACCCAATGTCACAATGGCTATTGGTTCTGCTACCGAAATCATTGCCGGTGAAAATCTAATTGTCACAGCCGGAGGCGTTGATACGCACATTCACTTCATTTCTCCGCAACAAGCCGAGGATGCCATGATGAACGGTATCACTACCATGCTCGGTGGTGGTACAGGACCTGCTGTAGGAACTGCAGCAACTACGTGTACGCCTGGTCCTTGGCACATTCATTCGATGCTTAGAGCATCCGACGGACTCGTGATGAATACAGGTTTTTTTGGTAAAGGTAATACCAGCTTGCCAACCCCACTTGAAGAACAAGTTTTTGCTGGTGCTTGTGGTCTAAAACTCCATGAAGACTGGGGAACAACTTATGCGGCCATCGACAACTGTTTGGATATTGCAGATAAATATGATGTTCAAGTCGCTATCCATACCGACACCATTAATGAAGGCGGTTACTTGGAAAACACGATTGCCGCCATGAAGGATCGGACTATTCATACTTTCCACACAGAAGGTGCAGGTGGTGGACATGCTCCGGATATCATCGCAGTCGTAGGTCAAGATAATGTTTTGCCGTCATCAACCAATCCAACCCGTCCGTATACCGTTAATACACTTGACGAACACTTGGACATGTTGATGGTATGTCATCATTTACATGCCAATATTGCTGAAGATCTCGCTTTTGCAGAATCACGTATTCGCAAAGAAACGATCGCAGCCGAAGATATTCTGCATGACATGGGGGCCATCTCCATGATGTCATCAGACTCCCAAGCAATGGGACGTATTGGTGAAGTCGTATTACGCACATGGCAAACCGCGCATAAAATGAAGATACAACGCGGCACTCTGCAAGAAGATAGCTCAAGAAATGACAATTTCCGTGTAAAGCGTTACGTTGCCAAGTACACCATTAATCCGGCCATTACGCACGGTATCTCACACGCGATTGGATCTATAGAAGTTGGCAAGTATGCGGATCTTGTATTATGGCGGCCTGCTTTCTTCGGTGTGAAACCATCCATGATCTTAAAAGGCGGAATGATCGCTGCATCTCTGATGGGTGATCCTAACGCATCGATTCCAACACCTCAACCAGTACATTATCGATATATGTTTGGTGGATATGGTGGGGGAATCAAAACATCGTGTTTCACATTCGCCTCGCAAGCAGCACTTAATGCAGATTTAATCGATCAATTAAAGCTCGACAAACACATTATTCCAGTCAAAAATACACGGAACCTGCGCAAAAAAGACATGATTCACAATAGCGCAACACCCAAGATGGAAGTTGATCCGGAAACGTATGAAGTGCGCGCTGATGGACAATTGTTAACCTGTGGGGCGGAAGATGTTCTGCCCATGGCACAGCGATATTTCTTATTCTAGGAAATATCCATAATAGAGTTATCACAGCGCCCGTTGCTGTGATAACAATTTCTCACAATCTTTATTGATTATAAAAAAACAGATGCTTACGTTGAATACTAAAATAGATCACGCAGAATCGGTCTTCGCACAGCTCGTTCTACCTTACGAAATGCGCGAGAACAGTCGACTGAGAACAGCGCTTGCATCTGGTGAGGAAGTTGCTATTTTTACCGCACGAGGCACCATATTACGTAATAATGACCTGCTCAAAAGTGATGATGGTCGTGTCGTACAAATCATTGCGGCTCATGAACCTACTTGCCGGATTACCTGCCGTACACCGTATGATTTACTACGTTGTGCTTTCCATTTAGGCAATCGCCATACACAAACACAGGTTGGTGAAGCATTTTTACGTATTCATCAAGATAATGTATTAAAACAAATGCTGGAAGGCTTGGGAGCTACTGTCATCGAAGAGGATGCCCAATTTGAACCGGAGTCAGGTGCCTACGGTGGAGGTGGAGGTAGTGGGCATCATCACCATGGAGACGGTCATTATCACGCGCATGGCCCGCTTGCTCCAATACCAGCACGGCAAAAAATTCATCGGCCTTCCGACTCACAATCCTAGGAATAACTTTGCAATCCGCTTTATTGCTCCGCTTACTGCAGTTAGCAAGTCCCTCATTGCCCATTGGCGCATACACGTATTCACAGGGTCTCGAATCCGCGATTGAGGAGGGTATCGTCAACAATGAAAGTACAGCGCGAGCATGGATTACTGAGTCTTTGAGCATTATTGCAGACTTTGAAGCACCGCTAGTATGGCGCTTACTCAAAGCTTTTTCCGAACGAGATTCGGTAGCTGTCAGTTATTGGACCGAGTGTTATATTGCAGCACGCGATACAGCAGAGTTTCGTGCAGAAACTATCCAGATGGGGTATTCCCTAGGAAAACTCATTATGGATTTAAAGATCGCGGACGAATCATTGCTGACGCTATTGGCAAACCAATCAGAAATACCCCTACCCACCGCTTTTGCTTGTGCTGCAGAAGCATTTGCCATACCGCATGAGGCTGCGTTGCTTGGAATGCTTTTTTCTTTGGTTGAGAATCAGGTTCTAGTCTGCGTTAAATCAGTGCCACTTGGCCAAGTTTCCGGACAGAGTCTTCTGCTTTCATTACATTCTATTATTGAAACAGTGTCGCTACGCGCACAACAGCTCAATGATGATGAATTATCCAATTGGGCTCCAGGGTTATCATTACTGTCAATACAACATGAAACACAATACAGTAGAATTTATCGATCATAATTTTGGGGATATAAAAACGTGAATAAACAATCAAATCCTCTTCGAGTAGGAATCGGCGGCCCGGTTGGATCCGGAAAAACGGCTTTATGCGAAGCATTAAGCAAAAAAATGCGTGATCATTACGAAATGGCTGTGATCACGAACGATATTTATACCAAAGAAGATATGGAGATTTTATTACGCGCCAATGCACTGCCTCCTGAGCGCCTGATGGGTGTAGAAACCGGCGGATGCCCACATACTGCAATCAGAGAAGATGCATCCATCAATCTCGAGGCCATTGCACGGATGACGGCCGATTTTCCCAATCTCGATCTCATCCTGGTTGAATCCGGCGGCGATAATCTGGCCTCCACTTTCAGTCCCGAGCTTTCTGATTTGACCATCTATGTGATTGACGTCGCTGCCGGTGAAAAAATTCCGCGCAAAGGTGGCCCCGGCATCACACGCTCAGCGCTCCTTGTCATTAACAAAATCGATCTTGCTCCTTATGTTGGCGCAAGCCTGGAAGTGATGGCACGCGATGCGAAAAAAATGCGTGGTGATCGACCATTTGTGTTTACCAATTTACACACTGGCGAAGGCGTTGATCAGATAGTCGATTTCATTGTGAAACAAGGATTGTTGGATGAAGTAAAGCAGCAACAAAGCTGATTGTCGTTCGTCTAGCAACCTTATAAATAGTAATCCGATACTGAATAGCACATTGTTTTAGTTATTGTTGTTATATTTTCCACAAGAACTTAAGGAGCTGATCACCATGGATTGGTCTTTATCGATTGACAAAGCATTACCCAAACCTCTACGCGTCATTCTGCGAGGAGTCGGACAAGTATTTTTCTGTTGCAATGCAGTGACAGGTCTTATTTTTCTGGCCGCTTTATATGTTGGAGGAATTACTGCAGGGCTTGCTGCCACCGTGGGCGTGATAAGCAGCACCATTGCCGCTTATTTACTGGGATTCTCAGAGGATGATATCGACGCAGGATTATATGGATTCAATGGCACTCTCGTAGGGCCTTGTTTATTTCTATTTCTTGAACATACGCCGCAGCTCTGGTTATATGTGGTACTTGCCTCGATATTATCAACCGTTGTGTTAGCCGCTTTGATGCGAATCTTACAACCCTATAACATCCCCGCTTCCACTTCACCCTTTGTTTTAACGTGTTGGATGTTTATGGTTGCGGTTTATTCCTTTGATGGGTTCTCGCGCAGCCCAGTGCTGCCAGTACCGGGAATTCCCGCAGATATTGCTGCCACTTCAGTGATCGCGACAGAGTTTGCAACCCTGACTCAAGATGCGGCTGAAGCCTGGTACACAGCCGTCACCAAGGGTATTGGAGAGGTTATGTTCGCTGATAGCGTTATAGTTGGCATTCTATTTCTTATCGGTATTGCAATAACTTCATTGCGGGGTGCATCCATGGCGCTAGCAGGCGCAATTGTTGGTGTCGTATTGCCTATCTGTCTGGGCGCCGATAAAACGCTAATCGAAATGGGATTGTATGCATTTAATCCGGTACTAACGATGATGGCGGTTGGTTGGGTTTTTCTAAAACCTACTACCGGCACTGCAATTCTTGCACTATTGGCTGGCATGCTGACTGTTATCTGTCAGGCTGGGCTGGCTAATTTCCTCGCGCCGATTGGCTTGCCGACACTGACATTTCCTTTTGTTCTCGTTATGTGGATGTTTTTATTCGCTGCAAGCAAATCCAAACACTGGGGAAATTCTAACTAACCAGAGACTATATATTCTGAAATTAAACCCGCCCAGTGGCGGGTTTTTTATTGATAACCTAAAAAAATATCAAGTGTGCGGGCTGCAATGCGTATGCGGCACGTTAGCGTGTGAATGGCGTTCCTGTGAAAGCTCAATGGGCACAATATGCAATTTGCCATGCCGTACTCCATTTGTGGCAATCACCTGATTTGCAAAGCGCCTGACATCTTGAATTGTGCCTCGAAGCATCACGACTTCAAGACAGTTATCATGATCCATATGGACATGCATACTCGACAAGGTTAAGTCATGATGATGGTGATGCGCAGCCGTTACTTGACTGGCCAAATCTCTTTCGTGATGATTATAAATATAACTCAACGTAGCAATACAGTAACCTTTGTTATCTTTCTCCGACCGGGAAGTTTCAAGATACTCCCGGATAAGATCACGAATCGCCTCTGAACGATTATTATAACCACGTGCATGCGCTACCTTATCGAATTGCGCAAAAAGTTGGTCATCCATTGAGATCGTAAAACGTTCCATAAATTGTTTTCCCTGAATACTTATCTGCAAGAATTAATCAAGATACGAAATCTAATTCTATCTGTAAATTAAAAGAATTGTAAATTCATTATATTGACTTAGAAATTAGCTACCAAATTGACACGAAATGAGCGGCTCTCAATTGGATGAAAATGCACGTCACTCACACCGGTGAGAGATTCACCAGGGAGCCTGGAAGTATAGTAATAATCAATCGCGTGAGCCTTTGTATTCAACAGATTGAACCCCTGCAACATCATGCGTACATTTTTGCCGATCTTGTAACCGATTTGACCATTTAACGTAACTGTGTGATTGGATTGCACACTGTTATCTTCGATGAGTGATCGCTTACCAAAATAACGAAGTTGCGCGCTCCCAAAAAGAGGGCCAATGTTATCGATGGAAACTGCCAGTTTGCCTACCCCTCTAATTGCTCCCGGTATGTAATCACCACTCGGATCAAAATCACTGAAGCGTGCACGTGCCAATGCGTAATCTACATCGACTGTTAACCAATCAGTAGGCATATAAAATGTTGAGATTTCGAACCCCTCCCGCGTGCTTGGACGACTTGCTTCCGTTGTTCCGGCATCACCAACGAATAACAATTCTGAAGCCATATCCAGGCGAAACAATGCAAAGGAAGCTTGTAAACCGGGAACAATCGCCGTACGCAATCCGACTTCGTATCCAGTTGAACGTACCAGAGGATTTACCCTGTTGATGGGATCACCCGATTTGGGATCCACGGTAGACGTCGTTCCTCGTGCATCATTACTATGAAACCCACTGCCATAATTAAAATAGAATTCCGTTTGTACCCAAGGCCCGAAAATCAGACTTAGCTTAGGATTAGTCATACTGTCATAGCGATTGCCCGAATTAACATTCTGATGGCTGGTGACATCAAACCAGTAGTAATCAGAACGCACGCCGGCCACACTGCGGAATTTCTCCAGCCACTGTATGCTGTTCTGATAGTAAATTCCTACACTATTCTGGTTAATATGGTCTCTACGGGTAGTCGAGAGTGTTTGGCGCGCTTTTGTACTTAATAATCCGTTGTCAATGACATCATTCTGAAATTGAACGCCCACTGTATTTTCCACCTCAAATCCGGCAATCTTATTTGTCCAGAGATGACTCAAATTCATAGCGGATTGAAAGCGCTTATCGACCTGGGAAAACTGATCTCCATTCACGGGATCATCCAGGAAATAGGTGAAATTTGAAAACAAAGCCAAATTGGTATGGAGAGTATATAAATTCAATTGCGTGATACCGAAACGGCTTATATGCTGGAGTGCGCTTGAAAGGCTGTAACGGTGAGCCTCGCCACCATCAGTCGGATCAATGGCACCCAATCGAGGAATTAAACCATTCGCCACCGCTCTTTGTGGAATTTGATCCGTTGAATTCCAGTTTCCACCATAACCCATTGCCGTGATATTAAATTTAGTGGGCCCTACATCCTGGCTATAGCGTAATACTCCATTGAATTTCTTAAAATCCTCATGTTTAATCCATGGGCCATCTTTAGTGAGTAGTTCTACCGCATATAGAACATCTCCGCTCCCCACTTCATGTGATTTTGCCACTAATCCACGCATGAATCCTTGCTGTCCCAAACCATAACTGGCAATACCTTGTGGCAACTTATCAACATAACCCATACTGACAGCACCCGCTGAGGAGAAATCTCCTTGGTTCGCGTAATAAGGCCCCTTGAGATACTGTATATTTCCTGCCAGTTCCGGAATAATAAAATTGGTATCTGCCCAGCCTTGCCCATGACCATGCGAACGTTGATTGACCAGCATGCCATCGACGGTAATCCGCAGATCTGTACCGTGATCAAGATTAAATCCACGTAAAAAATACTGATTTGCTTTCCCTTCACCGCTATGTTGAGTGACAATCAGGCCTGGCACACTTTCCAGTAACTCTCCCGGTCGGTAAACTGTGCGCGAATCAAGCTGCTGCTTTAAGACGGTACCTTCATTCGCGGAATTTGCAGTGCCTATCAACTGTTTCGTATTTGCACGTACCGTTACTTCATTCAGTGTCGGTACGCCGGCTGCATTGGCTAATAGTGATATCCCACCCACCCCACAAAAAATGCTGCCGATGATTGATTTAATGATTATCATCGTTTTCTTCATGTTCTTTTTTCCGAGACTTATTGTTATTATTTCCTACAAATAACATAGGAAATAATATATTACCCCATAATGTATGATAAATTTACTATTTTTCATACATTATTTGATTAGAATGAATTATCACAACTCACAATAAATTTTTAATGAATAAGACTCAGGAAAATCGCTATGAAAATATCCGTTAATCACGCTTTAAATTCTTTACTATTCTTAGTAATCCTCTCCTTTCAAAATATAATTCTTGCGTCAGGTATCCCTGAGAAACTCAAAATTGTGACAACGGTTTCCCCCATTACCAATATTGTGCAAAATATTGGGGGCATGCATATCAAGGTAATCGGGATCGTTCCGGATGGAGCCGATTCTCACACGTTCGAACCCATTCCTTCTGATGTAAAAACACTGCAAGCGGCCGACATGATTATCGTGAATGGCCTTGATCTGGAGTTACCCACCCTAATACTGGCAGAGAAGGTGAAAAAAACCGGGACTCTGATTTTACAACTCGGAAACCGCGCACTGAAGCAAGAAGATTGGCAATATGATTTTAGTTTCCCGCGCGAGCACGGGCATCCCAATCCTCATTTATGGCTGAATATCGAATTGGTCATGCGTTACGCTGAAATAATCAAGGACAATCTCGTTGCACTTGATCCAACAAACAAAGCTAGTTATATTTCAAATACAAAAACTTATATCGAGAAACTGCAAAGATTGGATCAAGCAATATTCCAATGTGTTAAAACAATTCCTGAGAATAATCGTAAGCTTGTGACTTACCACGATTCCTTTGCTTATTTTGCACCCCGTTATGGCATGACAGTGATTGCCGCAGTGCAACCTGCCGATTTTTCTGAACCAGGCCCGCAAGAAATTATTAGCATTATTAAGCAGATCAAAAAAACCAACGTACCTGCAATATTTGGTTCAGAAGTTTTTCCCAGTAAAGTGATGGAACAAATTGCACGCGAAGCAAACGTCAAATTTATTGATCAACTTTCAGATGACGAACTACCTGCCCCACCTAATAACTCTTTTATTGGTATGATGCGCAACAACATGACGATCATGACAGAAGCACTCGAGGGTAATTCAATTTGTATGGCCGATATTGATGCAAGCAACATTCCATTCTGATTCGCAATTAAATCCTGCCGTCGAGTTAAGCAACGTCATTGCCGGTTATGAGCAAAATATCGTATTCACCGATCTGTCATTGGGAATTGCTGCAGGTCAATTTACCGGCATTGTAGGCCCCACTGCCTGTGGCAAAACCACGCTGCTTAAAATCATTTTAGGCGTTCATCCCGTCATTTCCGGCAATGTTCAATTGCACAATAAACCTGCAGGCAAAACCAAACCGGGTACTGTCGGCTATGTGCCGCAATTGGGCAGTGTCGACTGGAATTTTCCGGTTACTGTAGAAGAAGTGATCATGATGGGGCTGTACACCAATGGACGTATCTGGCCTTGGCTCAGCAAACAAGAGCGCATCCGTGTTCAAGATCTTGCCTATCGATTAGGTGTTAGTGACTGCTTGAAACAACACATCAGTGAAATATCAGGCGGCCAACGACAACGTGCATTCCTCGCACGTGCATTGATCAGCAATCCCAAACTTCTGATACTGGATGAGCCTACCTCAGGCGTCGATATCAAAACTCAGCATGAGGTACTGCATCTATTGAGCGACATCAACAGTGAAGGCATCACCATTTTATTGACCACGCATGACCTAAACGCGGTTGCCTCCCATCTACCATGGGTGATTTGTTTTAACCGAGGTGTTGTGGCGCAAGGCCGACCTTATGATATTTTTACCAATGAAATCCTAACGCAGACTTATGGTGGCGACATCGTCATCGTTAAATACGAAGGCCATCTTTTGATCGCCAACAGCACCCCCCTCAATTTCATCAATGCGCACGAATAATGGAATTTCTTCTCGAACCGCTCGAGTATGAATTCTTCCGTCGTGGCTTGCTTGCGGCACTGATGGTGGGTGTGTCAGGTGGTTTAATCGGTGTATACGTGGTGCTACGTGGCATGAGTTATGTCGGTCACGGATTATCTCACGCAGCCATTGGCGGAGCGATTATAGGCTTTACGCTGAATCTGAATTTTTATGCCGGTGCATGTGGTATGGGTTTAATGGCCATACTGGTGATCAACAAAATTACCAAAAATAATAAAATAAAACTGGATGCCGCAATCGGTATTGTAACGACCGCTATATTTGCTTTAGGTGTGGCAATCGTCAGTAAACTACGTAATTTTAAGCAAAACTTCGAGGCGGCCCTGTTTGGAAATATTCTTGGAATCACTGATCAGGACTTGATGATTATCGGACTTGTAGCCGCTACCACACTTATCACAATGTTTTTTGCGTATCGAGCGCTCCTGTTTTCCACATTTGATAACGAAGCTGCTCGCATCTTTGGAATCCAAACTGAATCGGTACAATTGTTGTTCTCGCTTCTGCTCACGCTTTCCGTCATTGCTTCGCTAAATGTTATCGGCGTCACCATGGTCGCAGCTACACTCATAGCCCCTGCCATGACCGCAAGAATGCTAACCGACAGTTTTAGCAGAATGATCGTTTATTCAACGCTCATCGGTTCTGTCACCGGTTTAGTCGGTATGTATTTAAGTTACATTTTTAACGTCGCCTCTGGCGCAACCATCGTACTGTCCAGTGCGTTGTTATTCGGTTTATCATTATTAGCAAAACCACTCCGTAATCCCTAAGAAAGTCGCTACGAAAACGAGCTGTTCGGTTGTGAGGTAAGCTGGAAAGAAAGAGTCCGACGTTTCTATAAGATACTGGAAATGGAGGACTGAGATGAAACGGATACCAAGAGGGATTTACACGCAGGAATTTCGGGCGCAGGCAGTGAGTCTGCATGAAGTGGATGGTTTGACGATATCTGAAGCGGCAAGGCGATTTTCATTGCCGCCAGGAACGCTGAAGAACTGGATACATGCAGCACGCCTGGACAAATTGGATGATATTGGCAAGAATCAGAAGCCGTTGACCGAGCTGGAAATGGAGTTGGTCCGGGCCAAGCGCAAACTAGCTGAAGTCAAGATGGAGCGTGATTTGCTAAAAAAAAGCAACGGCCTACTTTGCGAAGGAGTCGCGGTGAAGTACGGTCGAATGGAATCCCTGCGACAACACTATCCGGTAGCGTTGATGAGCCGCGTTTTCGAAGTTTCTGAGAGTGGCTATTACGCCTGGCGTGATCGCCCTTTATCGGCGCGAGCACAGGCAATACAGGAGATCACCGAGTACATCGAAATCTCCTACAACCGGCAACGAAAACAGGCCCGCCTCGGCTACCTGTCGCCCGCTGCATTCATGCGGCAATATTATGAAAAGCTATTTGCCGCTTAACCTGTTGGATTCCACTATTGCCAACTGACCTCAAATGCGGATTGGTTGTCCGTGAAGAGACTTGCCAAAGATATTTGGCAAATTGGTATTACACAAGAGCGGTTCATGCATCTATACGTATCCTTGATACGCTACTACCGTAAAACCGGCAGTACTTAACTTACCGGTATATTCTGTATAAATGATATTTGCGCAGGAGGAATCTGCAATACATCGACGATAGTTTGAGAACTCAGTGCCACTTGGTCTAAAACAGGCAATCCAGCTGCATCTACCGCTTCAATGATCGCCAAGGGGGAAGCCGTTAAGCGACCGCTGATTGCTGTTACTGGTAAATTCTTACGTCTTAGGCACTCGACACCCGCTACCGCATCCGTTATATCACTTGCTGCAAGAATTACGCTATCCACAATTTTTGCAAACACCCGAGAATTTAATAAGGCAGCTGTCTCGCTTTGAAACAAACCGTCAGCCACTTCAATGATAATTGCATCCACTCTGGCGACACTCAAATGGATAACCAGCATTTCTACAATATTGTCAATCTGTTCCGGTGTGGCAAGGTATGTCGATGGAAAACCTGCATGGGTAAAATCCAAAGTTAATGTAGCGCCAGCCTCGGCCATCAACTCAGCATTCTTCGCTGAGCCAGTACCCGTCACCTTGGCAACGCCTACTGTATATCCAGCGTTGGTCAAGCCACGAATCATGGTTGCCGCCGTAGCTGTTTGATCGGCAGCCATTGTCGTGCCAATCACTGCCACTGTATAAGGGTAAGGAAACAAACATACCAGTTTAGGTAAAGCCGTATCTCTCAGGTTGATTCGTTTTCCATTGCTATCCGCTAATAAACCAATTGGTTGAATGCTGGTAGATGCTAGATTGGTATGATGGCGATTCACGCGTGCTGCGATACCCCCCGCTGCCACCAGATCGCACGCCCCCAAATCTTTGGGAACCTGAGCTTCGAACTGATCCTGCGCATAGCGATTACCGTAGCACACGATAATTTCGTCCCCTATACACAAAGCGGAATGGCGATTATGCATCAATTCCAGCTCGTTCTGGTGGCCTACTTTTGTTACTTTCGCCAGTAGCATATCTCCGTTATCCGGAATAACATCGTCTTCCTGCCACAAGACCGCTACCGATTCCAGTCTTAGATTACGCGGAGTGTAAGCTATTTTGGCATTCAATAAGCGCTCTTGGCTAATGTGTGAGATGTTCATTTTTAATACCTTTTCTATGTGCTTTAGAAAATGGTGATAACCCTTCTAAAAACCATAAGGGAACAATTCAAATGTCCCCTTTGTTTTATGCTAGCTCAGCACACTCACATCATCCCAACTAATTTGATCAGATGCTACCCCGACCAACGTGATGGATGCAACCGAACCAAAATCTACTATAAAATCCAAGTCATCATCACTACGACGAATACCGGTGACAAAACTCGCCAGATGATCCACTGAGGTTAAACCAAGGCCTGTATCAAATATAATCAAACCATCTTCATTTGAATTGAAGTCTGCAATACGCAAATGTACCGCTTCACGGATGACAAAATCATCGGCTCCTTGCCCACCGTGGCAATCTTCACCACCGCGTACGGCAATATTGTCATCGCCATCAGAAGAGGAATAGCTGAGATCATCTTCAAACTTAAAGTGTCCAGCTCCGGGCGCATCGGGAGCGCTTTGCCATAGTTCGGAAATACGGTTGTAATTACCATCTCCATCGATATCAGCATAGCGGGTGATTTCCGTGCCGAAAGGTTTTACTTCAGTACGGGTCACGACACCATCGCTACTCACCGCATAGGTTTCGGTGCCATCATCATCAATTGATTTAGGTTCCGGTACGCCGTCTTTAATTTCAAATACCTCGGTCACCTCACCATTGTCAATAGTAAATCTGAAGGCTTTATGTTCACCACTATCAGGTGAGTGTCCATTATCATCGTGATTGTTATCATCATTTTCTGAGCTCATTTTTTTCTCCTAATAAAGTTAATAAGTTGAAGTAACAAATAAAGAACGCTTTATTATATTCATAGACCTTATCGAACACTGTTAATATACATCATATATAGAGTTCAGAACTTGCTTCGCATCAATTAGAAATACGAATTGATGCGAATGATGTGCTGGTAAAACAGCCTGAGCACACTGAAGGATTATTAAATACTTCATGATATTTACTTGAACTTAATGGGCTCAAGTAGCTTAAGCTTTCTATTTTGTACGACAGGTTCTGGTTGCCTGAGCAACAGTAAATCCTTGCTCGTTGATGAGTTGTCCGGTTACTTGTCCTTGAATGAAGGTACGGCTGATGCGTATGGCACCAGCTGCGATATTAGCTGGATCACTATCAAAATCAAATCCTATTTCATCACCCGTGGTTGCTTTAAGACCGGATTTCTTTGTATGACTACCGGATATGATTTTGGCAACGTAGTTACCTGGAACCAGATTATTGCCGTCTACCGAAACTGAGGATCGGTTTGCTCTTGTTTCACATTTCACGCGAATATCTGCAGCGTTAACATCAGGCAAGGTTGTCACGAATACTGCCAGTACTGTGGCTAGCGCTGTCGAGGTTTTTACCATCATTGATTTCATCATTCTCACTCTCCTTTGAATAATTCTAATTTTGTGTACATATTCTTTCGTAAGAAGCTAAGATTTTTCTTCTTACATGCCGTCTATTCTGCGGGAACAAGAAAAGGTTCAAAATGTAGTAAAAAAATTCTCAATAATTTCTACTTGAATTGCTTTAATGAATATCGTTATAAAGGATTAGATTTTAGATATCTACTCACTTTGATAATTACCCAACAACCCTAACAAGCAAGTGGCTTATAATTTAATCTTTTAATGATTTTTGACAATTTACGTCTGTAAAAAATGAAAATACGCTTAAATTGCCTGAATCATATATTTTTATGGCTTTTGCTCAATCTTGCCAATTCTGTTAATTGCTATGCCGAATTAAGTGGCAACCTGACTGGTACTACTGATTATATTTGGCGCGGCTATTTTAAGAGTGACGGGAAACCAGTTGCACAAGCCAATATCGATTACGAATTTAAGTCGGGAATATACCTCGGTTCTTTTGCTTCAACGGTTAATTTTGCTGATCATGGGTTCGAGAATCGTTCTACTGCAGAATTCAGGCCATACCTGGGTTTTGCTTATAAGCTATCCGATGATTGGCGATTTAATACCGCATGGACCCGCTATCTCTATGATGGCAAAATATTTGGTCAAGTAGCCGACTACAATGAATTCTATTTCTATAGTCATTTTCGTGACTTACTGACAATCAACCTCAACTTTTCTGAAAATAGTTATCAACAGAATCACATGTCGCTCAACACCGAGATTACAGGACGTTATCCCATCACCGACTCAATCGAAATATCCAGCACGCTTGGTTACAATAAGCAAAAAAAGGTTTTGGGCTATGATTATCTTTATTGGACATCGGGATTAACCGTATACTTTTCACGTAATATCGGCATTGATGCTCGCTATTATGGTGGTATCCATGCATCTTCTAGAAAAGAAGATATTCTTTACCCACATTGGGAATTCCATCCTCATGTTGTCGATAATCGTATTGTGTTTTCCATTTCGGTCGGATTCTAGGCGTCTGTCGGACTTAAGCAATCATAGCGAACCGAGTGGAAGAGCGAGTGCGGATTTTCTCGATTTTGAGGCGCATAGTGGATCTATGCAACGAGAAATTGAGGAAATATGAACCGTTATCCCGCTGGCGCAGTAGACTGACCTTAAATCCGACAGGCTCCTAGTTTTCTCAATTGTTTTTTCTGAGCAATGAACTTTTTGTTCGTTGTGAAGAATAAACAGGGCAACAGCACTAAAATATTAAAAATTAGCATAATCCAATCAGATTGATGAGCCATGAATCGCCAAAATTAAGAATGAGAGAATCCTTCAGCTCGCAGGAGCAACAAGTTAAGGAGCGGAATTTAATTGCAGAAACTGCGGCAGGTAATGGCAAAGCTTTTGAGCAGCTTTATCAGCTCTATTTTAACCGGTTGTATCAGTTTATATTTCATGTCATAAGACGTCAGGATTGTATTGAAGAAATTATTAATGATGTCATGTATGTCGTCTGGGAAAAGGCATCCACCTATAATCAGGTATGCCGCCCTTCTACGTGGATCTTAGGTATCGCTTATTTAAAAGCATTAAAGAGTATCGAACAAAGTTTGATAAGAGAAAATCGGTCGGCTGAGTTTAATGACGAACTGGATTACTTCCCTGATAGCGGAGCTCAATGGGTTTCAGAGTTCGAAGTCAGTAATTGGCTCGAAGTTGCATTTGAAAAATTGTCTCCAGAACAACGTGCAGTGGTAGAAATGACTTATTATCAAGGTTTGCATTACAATGAGATCGCAGAAATTATGCAATGCCCTGAAAATACAGTAAAAACAAGAATGTTCCATGCACGAAAGATTTTAACAAAATTGTTTCTAGCGCTTAACTGACCGGAGTTAAAATATGTTGTCTTCAAATATCAAAATACTCAGTAACAGTGAACATCAGAAAGTATGGGACTTGTTGCCTTGGTATGTTAATTATTCTTTAGACCCTGCTGAACAGGATATTGTAAAAAAACATATTAAGACTTGTGTTACATGCAGAATTGAATTGAATCAACAACAACAAGTGTTTGAAAAGATGCAACAGACTGACCTTTTGCAACAGGTGTCGCAGGTTTCTTTTGCTCAGTTGAAAAAAAGAATTGAAGAACAGCCCGGACCCTATGTGCTTGCTAAACATAGCGAGCCTAAAAGACAATTAAAATTTTTCTCGCATCAGTTTCTCAGTTTTGTAAAATACACCGCTTTGGCAGCAAGCTTATTATTACTGGCGCTACCATTTATGATGGATTCACTGATTGATAAACCCGAATTAACAGGGGATTACAGAACATTAGCCAACTCGATAGAAAGTGAGCAGAGAAATAACTTTATACGTATAATCTTTGCAGACCAATCAAATCCGGAACAAATCGAGGCTATTTTAAATAGTGTCTCTGGACATATCGTTAAGGGCCCATCCCAGAATGGTGTTTATGAGGTTCAAATTGGTAATCAGCAAACAGATTCCCAGGAAGTCAAAGATGCGATTTCACACTTACGCAAAAATACGTCGGTCATCTTCGCTGAATTGGCTTATGGATTACCCGCTTCTGATTAGAATCATACTATGATGGTGCATAACTCAATGAAAATTAAATTATTTTTTATTATGCTGCTATGGATGATGCTTGCTGCTTTACCAATCAAGGCTGAGCAGAAACTATTTGTTGATCCTCAGGTTTTTGATAGCAAACAAGCAGAGCGCATCATTTTGGTGACCTACGCAGATAAACACATAGACCGTATTCCGATTGGAGTGGCTAATCAGTTATATCGTCGCAGAGGTGACTATAACAGTTCAACTTGGAGTAGAAGAGTAGCATCCAGCATAGAGGCAGACTACAAATTAAAAATCCTTTCACAATGGCCAATCAAAGAAATCGGTGAGCATTGCGTTGTCTATCTGGTGCATGAAGATCAACCAATGGCTGATGTTATCAGTGCATTAGCAAAGGACGATCGTATCGATAACGTTCAAACGATGAATACCTTTCGAGTAATGGCGGACAAATATAGCGACCCTTATTACCGTCTACAGACAAATATTCATTCGATGAATTTA
Organism: Nitrosomonas sp.; assembly: GCA_017984435.1. Lineage (GTDB taxonomy): Bacteria > Pseudomonadota > Gammaproteobacteria > Burkholderiales > Nitrosomonadaceae > Nitrosomonas. The sequence continues at coordinate 21,574 of JAGNZK010000011.1, forward strand.
GCGGATATACACAATCAGGCTACCGGTAAAAATGTAAGGATTGCGATTATTGACACCGGTGTTGATACAAAGCATCCTGATTTAGAGGGACAAATTCAGCAGAGCAAAGATTTTGTCACACAGAAATCATCGAATTTTCTGGGCGACAGTCATGGCACAGCAATAGCCGGTGTGATAGCAGCCAAGCCAAATAATGGACAAGGCATTGTCGGTATCGCGCCCGATAGTTATGTGATCGCGCTGAAAGCCTGTTGGGGAGTAAAACCGGGCAGTTTGGAGGCTGTTTGTAATAGCTTTACATTGGCTTTAGCAATCAATACAGCGATTGAGATGAATGTTGATGTTCTTAACTTAAGTTTAACCGGTCCTCATGATCCACTTCTGGCCAGGTTAATTGAAAAAGCCATTCAACAGAACATTATTATCATCGCTTCCCAAGCTGACAAAGATGATGATAAATCCGGGTTTCCAGCACAGCAAAGGGGTGTCATCGGGGTTCAAAGTATAAATAGTAAGATGACACAATCATCACACGGAAATCTTATCGTTTCTGCACCCGGAGAAGACATATTAACTACGTTACCCGATGGTGCGTATGACTTTGTTTCAGGCAACTCCCTGGCTACAGCACATATTTCCGGCCTCACCGCCCTATTGTTACAATTAAAACGAAGTACAACCAGCCAAGAGCTTTTCAAACTGCTGGCAAATGCCAACGAGCCAACCTTCTATCGGTTATTTAGAAAAGGCCAGATAGTCAATGCAAAGGACACGCCGTCAGCAGTGGATAAGCTGCATGTACAGGCAAATCAACAGCAAACTGCCTTACACACTATAAACCGATTGGAAACAACACCGTAATTTGACGGTATTCACCGACAGCATCATTGATGTCGCTCTTGTGGCAGGCAGACAAGCTCATATCAAATCTACAACTTGGTTGTTGAGAGAGATGGATTCCCCAGGGAGGATGTAGGAATAAAATGGAGTGCATATGCGTTACTGGCTCATAAAATCAGAGCCTTATGAATTCAGCATTGATGACTTCGCAGCACTGCCAAACCAAACTATCGCCTGGGAAGGTGTACGTAATTATCAATCGCGCAATTTTATGCGTCATCAAATGACTATTGATGATCAGGTTTTTTTCTATCATTCCTGCTGTAAAGATCCGGGTATCATGGGGATTGCCGCCGTCAGTAAAATAGCTTACCCGGATGCCACGCAATTTAATCCTGAAAGCAAGTATTTTGATTCCAAGGCATCGGAAAATAATCCACGTTGGTTTAATGTCGACATCACCTTGGTTAACAGAACCCGTTTGATTCCGATCAAGGAATTGAGACAATATGCGGAATTGCGCAGAATGCGAGTGTTACAAACAGGTAACCGCTTATCAATCACCCCGGTTGATCCGACGGAATGGCAATTTATCATGAATATTCTGTAATATATTCGGATGCTTTTGTTTTCCCCTTCAATCTTATAGGGTCTGATTACATGGAATGGTGGTTAATTTACCTGCTGACCGGTGCGTTCGTGGGCTTTTTTGCCGGTTTACTGGGCATCGGCGGCGGACTCATCATTGTCCCCGTACTGATTTCCATATTCACAGCGCAAAACTTCCCTGCTGACCGCATCATCCATCTAGCACTGGGCACCACGATGGCCACCATCATATTCACTTCAGCCGTCAGTTTGCGCACACATCATCAGCACCGCGCTGTGGATTGGCAGGTTGTGAAAAATATTACACCCGGTATTTTTCTCGGCACTTTCGGCGGCGCAGCTTTGGCAAGCTCAATGACGGGACAGCTACTGAGCATCATTTTCGTCATTTTCATCTTTTATGCCGCGACACAAATGCTATTACAATTCCGCCCCAATCCCATTTTCCAGCTTCCCGGAAAAACCGGATTGTTTTTCGCTGGTGGCTTTATCGGCGCACTCTCCAGCCTGGTTGCGATAGGTGGCGGATTATTGTCAGTACCTTTTCTGACGCTTTGCAATGTTAAACTTCAGCATGCCATTGGCACCGCGGCAGCCATCGGTTTCCCTATTGCACTAGCTGGTACTGCTGGTTACATCGCTAATGGATACATACAACCAGAAAAATTACCAGACTATAGTCTGGGTTATGTGTACTTACCGGCACTCGCCTGGTTGGTTCTGGCCAGCATGCTGACAGCGCCGCTCGGTGCAAGGCTCACGCACTCCACAAAAACTGCCATTTTAAGAACAGTCTTTGTTGTGCTGCTGTATAGCTTGGCCATAAGAATGTTAGTCAGCTTACTTTAGCAGGCTCGTAACCGTTTCTCTGGAAATACCTGTAAGTTAAAGTAACGTGAAACCAACCGCACTGTTAACGCCATCCTTCACAACATTGAGTGCCGAGCTGATCGCAGCTTCCGCGGCGAGAATCCCCAGCCCCTCAATTGTCATGAGAACCATACGGGTAGCGTTCTTTTGCATTTCAAGATGCAAAGCAGCCTGCTCTTTGTTAATCTTTCCCGAGACTTTCAACGTCTCAATCATCACCAAAGTTTGCGCAAGTTTCTTTGCTTCAGCCTCACCATATTCCTTTATATCAGGCCATTTGTCCGCAAGCGTGCCATTAAATGCTGCGAGTATGTCTTTTCCAAGTTTAATTGCATCAAGACTCATCATTTTCTCCTCAGATGTAAATATCCATTTTCGACTACAAGCTAATCACCACGGCGTTTTGCAAGTTCCAGCTTAAGGATTGCAGTAAAACTGGAATTGAAATGCGAACGTAGGAGCGCAATTTGATCCTTGGATAGGCACGCAATTTTATGCAATTTCTCGAAGTTCTCTAAGTTATTGGAAAGTAAAATTGTTTCCTTTGTTGTGATTTCATTTTTAGGAATAGCTGCCGCGCGGATAGTAATCGCACTGATATCAACCTTGGCCTCATCATAAAATGGCTTATGGTTATCGTACGTACATTCCGGCAAACCTTCTACAGCCTCAAGTGTAACCAGATGGGCCTCTGTCTTTCTCTGTAATGCAGTGACTGTTCTGTCGGTTGTTTCGTCATAACTGCTGATCAGCTTCACCGTACAACCGGATAAGCCCAGCGTTGCTACCAAACAAACTACAACCAAGAACACACTGAATCCCGATATTCGATTAATTTTCATCATCTGTCGTCTCCTGATAGTACTATCCGATTAATAGGCAAACTGCTCACATCATTATCTGTCCGTCATCCATCCTATTTCAAGTTACTGAAGAGATGTTCGGTGGGAGAATTACTCAGTGTTTCTTTTCTATGTATTGAACACACCACACCATGATGTCTAAACCATTGCTGATTGGCAAGCCTCGGTTGATTGAGGCTTCAAATTGGATTGAGGATTTGATGGTTGATTTTTGTTATTAATCAAGAACAATGCTTTCGAATGACGCTATCCACCGCACGGATGATTAGTGCCATTGAAATAGCGCCGGGATCCGGTGTACCGATGCTTTTCTCCGCATGTGGGCGGGCGCGACCAATTCGTGGGACAAGATTTTTGGTGGCTTGAGCAGCTTCATCGGCGCTCTCCGCAGCAGCTGACCAAGCATCGGGAATCGAAACGCCACGTAATGCTCCCGCAGCAAGTGCCGCCGAAAATGGATGGAGCACATCGACCAAAGTCTTATCACCGAGATGGGCTTTACCCAGATTTGTCACACCATCCAGTGCGGAAGCAACGCCGGCAGCAATGATGGAAACATCCGGCATTGCTTCATTACCCAATGCATTGCCTAAATTGTGCAGAATAACGCCCCACAAGGCACCCGATGTTCCGCCTGCCCGATCGGACCAAGTATCACCGGCAACCGTCAGCAATGTACCAGCGCCGGCTTGTGCAATCAGCGCTTCCTTTGTAACGTCGACCGCTGCCTTAAGTCCACGTTGCATACCGAAACCATGATCACCGTCTCCCGCAATAGCATCCAGGTAGCCAAGCTCTTCTTGCTTTTCTTCGATCACTCTCAGAGCAGCTTCAAGTGCTGCAAACACTACCTTTGCAGCCGCTTGCGAATCCGCAGAACCGGTTTCTAATCGATGTTTGCTTTTATGCAGGATCGTTTCGACATTATCGTTGTAGGATTGGATGATATGTCCGCTGTTTCCTCGATGAAATGCCGGCGTATCTGCCGCAACCACCCAGGTACGCTCAAGTTCATCGTTCATCCAGAATAACGTAAGTGAGATACCCGCCATGTCAAAACTTGTTATCAATTCATCCACCACCGGTTCGACAATGGTCAATCCACGCGCCGACAATAATTGATCGATCTTGCGATAAACGACAAACAACTCTTCGTATTTCACCGCACCAAGACCGTTCAGTATCACACCGACACGCGCACCACTCACATTGCCAACAATGGGTGGAATTTCGGCGAGTAGTTTATCGACCAGCATTTCCGCCAACCCATCGGCAGTGGGCGCATCCATGCGATACAGGCCGGGTTCGCCGTGTATGCCCATGCCGACTTCCATCTTGCCGTTAGCAACTTCGAACAGCGACTTATTGGCACCCGGCAGTGTGCAACCAGAGAATGCCACACCCAGCGACCGCACACGATCGTTGGCTTCAGTTGCAATGCGGAAAACATCGTCGAGCGATTTTCCCGCATCGGCGGCAACAGCAGCGGCCTTAAAAACCGGTAAAGTACCAGCAATGCCACGGCGTTTATGTTTCTCAAACAGTGAAGCAGAAGCGATGTCATCGGTCACAACCACCGTGCGCACGTCCATGCCGATAGCACGAAGACGCTCTTGCGCCTGATTGAAATTGAGCACGTCACCGGCGTAATTGCCGTAGCAAAACAGGATGCCGCCCCCTGCATTCACGGCCTGTGCCACATGACAGATTTGCTGAGCTGATGGCGCTGCGAAGACGTTTCCCATGGCAACGCCGTGCGCCAGTCCTGGACCAACAAAGCCACCAAAGGCTGGATAATGACCCGAGCCGCCGCCAATCACCAGCACGACCTGACCAGGCTGAGCCTTTTGCCGGCGGATCACACCGCCATCAACTTGCTGTATTTGGCCTCGGTGTACTGCGACAAACCCTTCAATCAGTTCATCTGCAAACTTTTCCGGGTTATTGAATAGATAGGTCATCGTCAGTACATCATCCCAAAATTCTTATTTATTCTGTGCAATAAAAATGCGCTTGCGGCATATTATCTTGCACACAAGCACACACCAATATGGTGGGAAATTATGTCTTACAGCCATTCAAAATACAAACACAGTCTGTAATGTAGTTACTGAAAGCGTAGATGGTTGACAGATTGGATAATGCTTATCACGAAACAGAGAGATGATCTGCCATATGGGATTTATTCAGGAAACTTCAGGGAGTGTTTCGCATATTCGCTATTCGAAACGCTCCTTTGTCTGACTGGCGTTATAGTGGCGCAACAACTCCCGCAAACCGCAGTAAATCGGTCATCTTGAAAGTATCCGCTACTGCGCTAGACAGCGTTGGTGTCCATTCCGGATCCTGTTTCAGATACGACATGGAATCGCCTTGCAACAAGCCAATAAATACTTCGGCAACGATACGGCCGCCAACCGGTCCCAGTCGCTCTCCGTTCTCCTTTACTTCAGCTTCGCGCAAAATATAAAACCACAGCGGAGTGCGCAGGTGCAGTTTGAGATCCTTGAGATCAGCCAGATCAGTCGCATCCAGTACCGGCAGATTCATCGCTTTGGCTACGCTCTGACCGGAAGGCAAGCTGAAGGTAAGACCACGGAGTAAATTAAGCTGCGCCAATGACTGAAACTCACCCCGTATACCTGGCAAATCAAACAGCACCGTCGATAACTTGGTGTCGATTTTCTTATTGGGCCTCACGTTACCATCACCAAAGTCAAAAAATGTTTGCCAGTCGATAAAGCGTGACGGTGCACGTTTTCCACCGCGCAGATCATCGGGATCATCTCCATCCGATAAATGATCATTAAAAATCAGCTTGAATACCTGTGAGTCGATATCGGATGGTGTAGGTCCAAAATTGGAACGATACGATGGACGTACCTGCGAATGACCAAAACGATAGGCTGCCGCTGCAAATTCAACAGGAATATAGGGTTGGTTACGCCATTTATAAAACTTGCGTCCATTCGTCAAAATATCATCAACCAGTGATTTACCTACTGTCTTCTCCAGAAACTCATGCACGATGATCCATTGATAATGCCACCTCACCAAGCGCTGTGCCTCGGCAAATACTTCGTCCGGATTGGTAAGCTCAAATTCCACATTCACATAATCCACCACGGCATTATGGAACCTAAGCATCGCTAAGTGTAGCTGCGAAACAATCAAATTTTCGTCATTGCGTGGATCGCCAAGGAGTGCTGTCCCTTGCCTGTTACGCGGCAAATCAAAACGTGCAAATCCACCGGCAGAAACCGTTGTCGCACCTGCGATTTCTTCGATATAAAACTTAATGCCTTGCCCGCTTGTGCTTTGATCATAGAGCTGCGGAGAAGCGCCAGGTCCTGCTCCGTACAGGCTATCCAGTTCAAACAACGGTGTACGAAAGTTTTCAATAGACTCCGGATCGGATTGTCTTTCCAGACTGGAGGTAGGATCAAAAGTAATATCATGATCAAGAAATTGACCCAAAAAAGTCATTCCAGCCGAGAGATTGGGATTATTCTGATTATTGGCATTGAGTGCAGGATTAGTGATCAAGTCACGTGCAAGTGTCGGATTGGCAACAACATCCATACTCTCACCGGCATCCATGATGCCGCCTTTCTTGCCCAGTTCTTTAAGCGCATCTCTAATTTGTTTGTTATCGGTTGCAAATGGCGGTAATGCCGGAAACATACGCCCAAATTTACCTTGCTCGTAATAAGTTGATTTAGGAGGATTCTCACCACCTAATCTATAAGCGCCATGACGTGCCATTTTTTATTTTCTCCAGATAAGTTACATCAACAATCAATACATAGCTTGTTTTTCTTGCATCCGTTAGCCTTCATAGAAAACCTGCTTCATGCTCATCGGTCATGCCGCTTCTCAAATAGAAGGCATTGATTCAAATGCAAAAATAAAAATATACCTGCATTGGTGCCGAAACTCTGTGATAAATCTCACAACACCTCACTTCCTGATTTACACCATCATCCACTTCAATACAGCGAATATAGTGTCCACGCAATGTTTGTTGCTATTCACTTGAAATCCTGTAATCTGCCGGATATGGCAAAACGTAGCGTAGCATTGGTAATCACACCTAAAATTAGGTACCACCCGTCATACATACGCTCGATATTTTCCCAGCATCGCTGCTTCGAACGCGCTACCATGAATTACACAAACACAGATTAATCCGCAGTCTTTTGCTCGGACACCATCAACCAAAACCATTATGTGGAAAGTTGACCGTGCTAACTCTTTGCTGAAGACACTACACTGGCGAAGTTGACATCATGAATCTATTTGCAATTATCGGTGAGGCATTACGCGCCCTGCGTCAGAATCGTCTGCGTGCAGGATTAACCATGCTGGGTATGATTATTGGCGTCGCTGCTGTTGTTTTAATGTTATCGATTGGTCAGGGTGCACAAACCAAAATCAATCAAACCATCGCCGCGATGGGCAGCAATCTTTTTATCGTCGTGCCAGGCGCTACATCTTCCGGTGGATTCAGTTTTGGAAGCGGCAGCGTCAGAACGTTAACCATCAATGATGCGTATGCAATTGCAGAACTGCAATCCGTCAGTGCCACCGCACCTGTCATTACGGGTATGGCACAACTCAATTACGCTGCCAAGAATTGGAGCACCATCATTACCGGCACCACACCGGATTATTTTGAAGTAGGTAGCTGGAAAGTCGAATCCGGCACAGTCTTTACAGAATCCGATCTGCGCTCAGCGGCCCGCGTTGTTGTGCTAGGGTCCGCGACAGCACTGAATCTATTCGCTGATGAGGATCCGGTTGGCAAAACCATCCGCATTACGAACCGTCCCTTCCTGGTGGTAGGCGTACTGATGGCTAAAGGGCAAAGCTTGACCGGGCGCGACCAGGACGACAACGTCTTTATACCCATCAGCACCAGTGAAAGGCAAATTACCGGCAATCAATTTCCCGGCTCTATCCGCCATATGCTGGTGCAGGGAAAATCAGCGGATGACATGGATATCGCTGAAATAGAGATTACCCAGTTGCTACGCCAGCGCCATCGCATTGCGAAAGGCAAGGAAAATGATTTCACAGTACGTAATTTAACTGCCATTGCGGATGTTGCCGCAGATGCCGCCAAAGTGATGTCGCTTGTATTGGGCGCTATTGCCTCGGTTTCCTTACTAGTCGGCGGGATCGGCATTATGAATATCATGCTGGTATCAGTGACTGAACGCACGCGTGAAATCGGCATCCGCATGGCCATCGGTGCCAATCAACGTGCAATTCTCACGCAATTTTTGTTAGAGGCGATGATGATCTGTATTATGGGCGGACTGATTGGTTTGTTATTGGGTATTGGCGGCGCCTGGCTAGTCAGTCAATTTGCGGATATGCTGATTGTGATTACGCTGGGTATGGTCGGTTTGGCTTTTTTGTTTGCTTCGGCGGTGGGTATATTCTTTGGTTTTTATCCTGCCAAAAAAGCCGCTTCGCTTAAGCCTGTCGATGCGCTTCGTTACGAATAGTTTGCTTAAGTTTTGTTGATTGAATCTAATGTAAAAAGGATTGACGCGTGACGATCAAAGAGCGCCCTACTTCCGATTTTCTGGCGATTGTCATCGTAGACCACAAGAAAGAGGCGATGACGGTAGGTGAAATCAAGAACGCGCTGCACGAGCGTGGTTTCGGTATCTTGATGGCCATTGCCACGTTGCCGATTTGTCTTCCAATACCGGCTCCTCCGGGTTATACAACGCTCTTTTCGATTCCGTTATTTATTTTCTCAATACAAATGATTCTAGGCATGCAAGCGCCTTGGTTACCTGTCTGGGCTGAGAAAAAAAGCATTCAACGTGCCAGCCTTGAGAAAATAGTGGCGAAAGCAAATCCCTGGCTCAAGAAAATTGAGCACCGCATGCAGCCACGTATGACATATATCAATGTGCATACCTGGGAAAGAATTATCGGTATTTTTTCATTTGTTTTCGCCATGGCAATAGCACTTCCGATACCTTTGGTCAATTTTACGCCAGGCTGTGGAATCCTGATCATGTCGCTGGGTCTTCTTAGCAGAGATGGCATCACCATATTGATCGGTATGATTATTGGAACCATTGGGATAGGTATCACGATGATTGTCCTGGTGATGCTGTGGATGGGAATGTCGATGCCATCGTTCTATTAAAGCCCGGATAGAAACTAAACAATGCCCACTAAAGTCTATTACAACAGTGCTTGCCCGGTTTGCAACGCGGGTATCAAAGATCAGCGCCAACGCATGGAGAAATGCGGTGTGAACGATATCGAATGGGTGGATGTGCATAACAACCCGGATACGGTATCCGAAGTGAACAATTCACTGGAACAAGTCCGCGAACGACTGCACGTCAAAGATGACCATGGCGAGCTTGCTGTCGGTATTGATGCATTCATCTGTCTGTGGCAGCAAACGCCCGGTCAACGCTGGTTAGCAACATTATTTCAATGGTCCGTCATCAGACCCATCGCGCGTCTGGCTTATAATGGTTTTGCAAAACTACTGTATCGCTGGAACCGGATACTTAAGCACTGGTAAGTTCTTTTGCCGCCGCTTGTTCCAGCATATATTCCTGGTATCACGCCATTTTCCAAGCCAACTCGGTATTCGCATACAGCGGTACCAGTTTTTCTCCCGCAAATTTGAAGTATTCCGGAACAATCCAATTTTCTTTTTTCAGCGTGATATAGCCACTGTTGCGCGGTAATTGATAGAAATCCGCACCATAAAAACTGGCGAAAGCCTCCAGTTTATCGAGTGCACCGGCCTGTTCAAATGCGGTTGCATATAATTCAATGGCCGCATGCGCCGTAAAAATTCCCGCGCAGCCACAAGCATTTTCTTTATTGGCTTGCGAATGCGGTGCACTGTCAGTACCCAGAAAAAATTTGGGATTACCGCTGATCGCTGCTTCCAGCAAAGCCTGCCGATGAACCTCGCGCTTCAATACCGGCAGACAAAAGTAGTGTGGACGAATGCCACCTTGAAAAATCGCATTACGATTCAGCAGCAAGTGATGCGCCGTAATCGTGGCCGCAACCTGTTTGGATGCTTGTTTAACAAACGCCACGGCATCACGGGTAGTGACATGTTCAAACACGATGCGTAAATTTGGGAAGCGTTGCGTCAGCGGAGCCAGTATGCGATCGATAAAAATCTTCTCTTTATCAAACACATCCACAGCAGGATCGGTCACTTCGCCGTGCACCAGCAATGGCAAATTATTCTGTTCCATGGCTTCCAGCGCAGCATAGCATTTGGCAATATCGGTTACACCGGCATCGGAATTCGTTGTCGCACCTGCCGGATATAGTTTCACACCGTGTACCACCCCGCTCGCTTTCGCCCGGATGATTTCTGTCGGCAACGTATTATCCGTCAGATAAAGCGTCATCAATGGTTCAAAACCGGATTTTAGCGATACCGGTAAAGCCGCCAGTATACGTGCCCGATACGCCAACGCCCGATCAGTCGTTACCACCGGCGGTTTAAGATTGGGCATGATGATGGCACGCGCAAATTGCCTTGCTGTATGCGGCAATACGGCATGTAACTGCTCACCGTCGCGCAAATGCAGGTGCCAGTCATCGGGGCGAATAATGGTTATGCTGTTCACGATTGATTAGGTTGATGTTGAGTGGCCGCATTATAGCGCAAGCATCCATGCTAGTCGGGATATCCTGCTGCCTTGAGATCTAGCGCCAGTTGATACAGCATATTCTTATTTTCACCGGTGATCGCTGTAGCCAGTTTAACGGCTTGCTTTAATGGCAATTCGGCCAGTAAACAGGTTAATGTATGCCGAGCCTGCTCACTGATCTCGGATTTATCCAGGATTTCCGCACCAGCTAGCAATAAAACAAACTCGCCTTTTTGTTGATTGACATCTGCCTGTAGCCAAACCAACGTTTCTGCCAGTGTTCCCACATGGATCGTTTCAAATAGTTTGGTGAGTTCCCGGGCAATGGTAAGCTCGCGTTGCGGGCCGAAAATATCCATCATATCAGCCACACATTCCACAATACGATGCGGCGCTTCGTAAAATATTAACGTGCACTGCTGCGATTGTAATGCGGTCAATTCACGTTTGCGCAAACCGCTTTTAGTGGGTAGAAAACCATGAAACAGGAAATGAGGATTTGTGATACCGGCGGCCGACATGGCGCAGATAGCCGCATTAGCACCGGGAACCGGAATAATCGGTAAACCTTGTTCCCGTATGCGTTTAACCAGAATTGCACCAGGATCGGAGATGCCAGGAGTGCCTGCGTCTGTAATGACTGCAACACTTTTCCCGGAATTCAATAATGCTAATATTTTATCCGCAACGGCCGTTTCATTGTGCTGGTGCAAGCTGATCAGCTTTGCTGTAATCGCATGCGCCGCTAATAAATGCTTGGAGTTTTGTATATGTTCAGCCGCAACCACATCCACTTTTGCCAATATGTCTAATGCACGTAAACTGATATCGCTTAAATTTCCTATTGGCGTAGCAACCACATATAATGCGTTTTTTTTCAGCATAATCCTCACTATGCAACGTTTTCTCACAATTGTTCTGGTAGCAATCCTTGTACTATACGATAGTCCGCTGGCAACGGCTAATCCTCCGGAAGAGGATTTTGAGGCGGAGGACGCATTTGAATCCACATACGTGCCACATATTGCACTGTTATTGCCTTTGGAGTCGCCTTCTTTTGGAGAAGCTGCGAATATCGTCAAAGAAGGTTTTGTGGCTGCTACGATGCGTGAACAACGATTACCATTTATCATCCGGATATATGCCACTACAGATGATCCGCTCGATATTTTCATGACTTACCACCAGGCACTAGCTGCCGGTGCCGTATTTGCCGTCGGACCACTCACTCGGGATGGTGTTTCGGCCATAGCCTCCAGCAACACGCTGAAAATACCTACGCTAGCGTTGAATACAGTCGATAATCTAATGACTTTGCCATCCAAACTGTATTTATTCGGTCTGCAGATGGAAACCGAAGCCGGTCAAATCGCCAAATTGGCCTTAATCAGCGGAAAAAATCATGCCATCATCATTGGCGATGATAGTTCTTTATCCAAACGCTTACAAACTGCATTTGCAGCACGATGGCAAGACGAGAGCGGCAAAACTGCTGAGTCACTGCGCTATGCCGAAGATCCGGTCAAACTGCAACAGTTCCGCAGCCTGACAACAGGCACTGATCATTTAATTTTCCTTGCGCTGGATGCCGCCAAATCACGCATACTGCGTTCATACCTTGACCCTGATGTTCCGGTATATGCCACTTCGCAGGTTTTTATTGGCACTGATAACTTTTTGTTTAACAATGACCTGAATGATATTCAGTTTGTGGATATGCCTTGGTTATTACAACCCGATCACCCCGCTGTGATGGCTTATCGCCACACGGATAAGGCCAGAAATACCGACATGGATCGCCTCTATGCCTTGGGTATCGATGCTTTCCGCTTGATGACCTATCTGTTGCAGCCGCAGTCACAGACAATCCACGAAATTTCCTTTGATGGGATAACCGGTTATATCCGCTTCGCACCACCCAATCTATTTGTCAGAGAGCCTATCGCTGCTCAATTTACACATGGCAAAATCCAGCTTCTGGATGTACCGAAAAATAGCGTTGAAGATGAAAGGCAGTGATGCTGAGCAGATCGCCGTATCGTACCTGCAACGCCGGCATTTGGTTTTAGTAACACAGAATTATCGCTGCCGTTTTGGCGAAATTGACCTGATCATGCGTGATGGAAGCACGCTGGTTTTCATCGAGGTCCGCATGCGCAGCCATGAAAAATTCGGCGGCGCCGCAGCCAGCATTACTTCGTCTAAGCAAACCAAAATTCTACGTACTGCACGTCATTATTTAGCTGAATTAAATCACGAACCACCCTGCCGTTTTGATGCATTACTACTTTCAGGCATAAATGGCCAGGAAATTGAATGGATCAGGGATGCATTTGGTGAATAATCGATCAAGATATACTAATCAATCATAAATGAATGCTGCGCCCACCATCCACCGCAATAATCTGTCCGGTAATATAAGGCGCATCAGCTATCAGAAACTGTACCGTTTTGGCGATATCATCCGGCTCGCCACAGCGTTTCAGTAATGTGCTTGCAATAATATGTTGGCGTGCCGCCTCATCAGCCCATTCGCCATCTTCCGGCCATAAAATCGGCCCCGGTGAAACACCATTGACACGCACTTCCGGTGCCATTTCTACCGCCAGCGATTTGGTCAGCGATAATAATCCACCTTTGGCGGCATTGTAGATCACATAATTCTTTAATGGTCGTTCGGTATGAATATCCACAATATTGATCACACAACCCTGCCGCTCTTTCAGATAAGGCGCTGCTGCCTGGGATAGAAATAGCGGTGCTTGAAGATTACTGCCTACCAGGTCATTCCAATCTTGCAATGTACATTGTTGAAGCAGCGTCGGAAAAAAGCTGGAGGCATTGTTAATCAATACATCCAGTCGCCCAAACCGATTGATTGCTTTTTCAATCAGACCGGACAATAATTCTATATCCAGCAAATCTGCTTGCACCAAAGCCACTGAATCAGGACGTTTCTGAGTTAATTCATCGTACAATACCTTAGCTTCATCGCGTGAAGAACGATAATGCACGATCAGTCTGGCGCCTTGCGCGTGCAACCTGCGGCAAATAGCGGCCCCTACCCGTTTTGCCCCGCCAGTAATTAATATCACTTTTTCTTGCACATACACCTCCGTCAAAGTACTGCTAAACTACGGCCCGGCTCATTTACAATTTTTGCAATTTACCACAAAGAAATTTTCTTGCTTATGTCTTTACATGCAACTTTACCGCCCGCCAGTGAAATTGCGCTGGCACATAGCCACTCTGTACAAATGATGATCCGGGATAAAATCCGTGCCGCAGGTGGCTGGATGTCATTCCAACAATTCATGGATTTGGCACTGTACGCACCGGGAATGGGCTACTACAATAGTGGCGCAACGAAATTAGGCAGCGCGGGCGATTTTGTCACGGCACCGGAAATATCTTCATTATTTGGTCACACAGTAGCGCAACAAATCATCCAAATTTCCCGGCAAGCTAATCAAGCCGATATCCTTGAATTTGGCGCCGGATCCGGCAAATTGGCGCTGGATTTATTGCTTGAGCTGAAAAATGCAGATGCATTACCGGAAAAATATTTTATTCTTGAAATCAGCGCGGAGTTACGTCAGCGGCAGCAACAGCTACTCACCAACAAAATCCCTCACCTCATTCATTTAGTCGAGTGGCTGGAACAATTGCCCGCTCAATTTAGTGGCACCATTCTTGCCAATGAAGTGCTGGATGCCATGCCAGTGAATATCGTGTCATGGCATGACCATGCCATATTTGAGCGCGGCATCGTATGGCAAAACGATCAATTTGCGTGGCAAGATCGTCCCATCCAAAATGTAGAATTGCATGATGCTGCGAGTCAATTAACGCTGCAGATAAATCCAGACAATCACTCGATTGATGCCTATGTCAGTGAAATCAACCTTGCTGCCGGTCATTTTATGCACAGCCTGGCAGACATCTTGCAACAAGGCGTTATTCTATTGATTGACTACGGTTTCGGTCGCAGCGAGTATTATCATCCTCAGCGCAATCAAGGTACACTGATGTGCCATTATCGTCATCATGCACACGATGATCCGTTTTATTTGCCCGGTCTGCAAGATATCACCAGTCACGTTGATTTCAGTGCGGTTACCACGGCGGCAGAAGATGCTGAATTAATGTTATTGGGTTACACCACCCAAGCTTATTTTCTTATTAATTGCGGCATCACCGAAATTCTGGCGCGGACATCCATTGACGATACGAACAATTACTTACCACAAGCCAATCGACTGCAGAAACTGGTCAGTCCGGCTGAAATGGGCGAACTATTTAAGGTGATCGCGTTTGGAAAGAATTTTTCGGAGCCATTGGCCGGGTTCAAGTGCGGAGACATGAGTCGTTTGCTATAAATAATTCAATAAAATTGAATTCTCAGTCTCAACTTTAAAGCCATGTTGAGTTAAAATAAGCCGGTATGCCTAATTCTTATAATCCAGATCAAATTATCCGCCCGGAAATTCTCGCGCTCTCAGCTTATCATGTACCGCCTGCAACAGGTATGATCAAGCTGGATGCGATGGAAAATCCATACGCATTGCCATCTGCATTGCGTGAAGAAATTGCACAATTAACCGCAAACGCACCGATCAATCGTTACCCTGACGCCAGTGCCGCTTCATTGAAAGCAGCATTACGCCAAGCATTGGCTATTTCTGCGGATATGGATATTCTGCTGGGGAATGGATCGGATGAAATTATCCAAATTATCGCTATGGCTGTCGCCAAACCCGGTGCGGTGTTAATGAGTGTTGAACCTGCATTTGTCATGTTCCGGATGATCGCCACATTCGCAAACATCCAGTATGTCGGGGTACCCTTAAAAAAAGACTTTTCACTGGATCTGGAAGCCATGCTGGCTGCAATAGCAAAATACAAGCCAGCTGTCATTTTCCTGGCTTACCCTAACAATCCAACGGGAAATTTATTTAATGCCGATGCAGTCCTTAGCATCATTCAAGCAACTCCTGGTATAGTTGTTATTGATGAAGCCTACCATGCTTTCGCTGATGCCAGCTTAATCGATCAATTAACGCAGTACCCCAACCTATTATTAATGCGTACACTATCCAAACTGGGATTGGCAGGTTTAAGGTTGGGTTTATTAGTTGGCCGATCAGAGTGGCTGACGCAACTGGAAAAGGTGCGCTTACCTTACAATGTTGGCATAATAACGCAATTAATCGCGGAGAAAGTATTGCATCATACGGATGTATTACTGGAACAGGCAGAAGTTATCAAGTCAGAACGTACAAAAATGATCGCATATCTTGGTACAATAAACGGGATAGAGGTATTTCCTTCGAATGCCAATTTTATTTTGTTCCGCATTCACGCGGCAAGCGAAGTCTTTCAGGCACTCAAGCAACGAAAAATACTCATCAAAAATCTTGATGGCGCATATCCATTATTAGAAAATTGTTTGCGTGTAACTGTCGGCACACCGGATGAAAACTCACAATTTTGCGCGACACTGCACGCCATACTCAATAAAACAATTTAAAACTCACTCAAAATCTCTGTATTTATCAAACGTCACTATTCTATGCGCCAAGCACAGGTAACAAGAAATACGCTGGAAACTCAGATCAGCATCAATCTGAATCTGGATGGAACAGGTCAATCCATTCTGAGTACGGGAGTACCTTTTCTGGATCACATGCTCGACCAGATTGTCCGTCATGGCATGATCGATCTTGAGATCACTGCCAAAGGCGATTTACACATTGACGCACACCACACCGTTGAGGATATCGGCATTGCTTTTGGTCAGGCCATTACTAAAGCAGTAGGCGACAAAAAAGGATTACGCCGCTACGGTCATGCGTATGTCCCTTTGGATGAGGCGTTATCACGTGTCGTTATAGACCTGTCAGGACGCCCAGGCTTAGTATTCAATGTTGATTTTGTCCGGGCACGGATTGGTGATTTTGATGCCGATCTTATCCATGAATTCTTCCAAGGATTCGTCAATCATGCCCTGATAACCTTGCATATTGACAATCTATCGGGAAAAAATGCACATCATCAAGCCGAAACCATGTTTAAAGCATTTGGACGAGCACTCCGCATGGCTATTGAACATGACTCTCGTGCAGCCGGTATTATTCCATCCACCAAAGGCACTCTATAAGTAACCTTGTTGATAGACATCATCGTATGATTGATATTGCAATTGTTGACTATGGAATGGGAAATTTACGTTCCGTACATAAAGCGCTTGAACATGTTGCACCGACCGCCTCGATTGTGGTCACCAGTGATCCGGACATTGTGCAGAAAGCAAAGCGTATCGTAGTACCCGGGCAAGGCGCCATGCGTAACTGTATGCATGAGCTTGAAACCCGTGGACTGCGTGAAGTCGTCATGGAAGCAGCTGCTCATAAACCGTTTCTGGGCATTTGTCTCGGCCTGCAAATGTTATTCGAAGAAAGTGAAGAAGGGCATATTAAAAGTTTAAATATCCTGCCTGGAAAGGTCGTGCATTTCTCTGCACCGGCCATGATAACAGCGGATGGACAAAAACTTAAAGTACCGCATATGGGTTGGAATCAAGTTCATCAAGCAATGAAACATCCTCTATGGGAAGGTATCGCGGAAGATGCTCGTTTTTATTTCGTACATAGCTATTATGTTGAAACAGAAGATGCCGCATTCATTGCTGCACGTAGTAGTTATCCTGCGCCATTTACTTGTGCCGTTGCAAAGGATAATATTTTCGCTGTACAGTTTCATCCGGAAAAAAGCCAGTTAGCAGGATTAACGCTGTTAAGTAATTTTGCCAAATGGACACCACACTTCTAAAATCAAAAAGTAGCAAAATAACCCTCTATTAATCAATTACTAACTCTGATTAAGCCATGCTGATTATTCCTGCAATAGATCTCAAAGATGGACACTGTGTTCGACTCAGACAAGGCGTCATGGAAGATGCCACTGTATTTTCCAAAGAACCGAGTGAAATGGCAATACATTGGTTAAATCAAGGTGCGCGAAGGCTTCATCTTGTTGATTTAAACGGTGCATTTGCTGGAAAACCAAAAAATGAAGTGGCTATTCGTGAAATCGTACAAGCCATTGATGACCAGATTCCAATTCAACTGGGCGGCGGTATTCGTGATCTCGATACCATCGAACGTTATCTGGATAATGGCATTACCTACATCATTATTGGTACTGCCGCCATTAAAATACCTGGTTTCTTGCAGGATGCCTGCAATGCTTTTCCAGGTCAGATTATGGCCGGACTGGATGCAAGAGATGGCAAGGTAGCTGTTGATGGTTGGTCTAAAATAACCGGGCATGATGTCATCGACCTGGCCAAAAAATTTGAAGATTATGGTGTAGAAGCCATTATTTATACCGACATCGGCAGAGATGGCATGCTCAGTGGTGTCAACGCCAAAGCGACGGTCGAATTGGCCAGGCAATTAACCATTCCGATCATTGCCAGTGGTGGCATCACCAATATTGATGATGTGCATACACTGTGCGAAATTGAATCAGAAGGCATTATGGGCGCTATCACAGGGAGAGCAATCTATGAAGGCTCACTGGATTTTAAGGAAGCCCAGATACTGGCTGACAAACTCAGCGCGAATACCGGTGCTTCATAAAATAGTCCTCGCAATCGAGAATCATCACATTCATTATCTTTCCCTTATTTTTATCATCGGCTTTTAAATCATGGGCCTCGCTAAACGTATTATTCCATGCTTGGATGTAACCAATGGACGTGTTGTTAAAGGCGTTAACTTTGTAGCGCTGCGTGATGCAGGTGATCCAGTAGAAATTTCACGCCGTTACGATGAACAGGGTGCAGATGAGCTTACTTTTCTGGACATCACCGCCAGCTCTGATAATCGCGATCTGATTTTACATATCATCGAAGACGTTGCTGCACAGGTATTTATTCCTTTGACTGTGGGTGGCGGTGTGCGTCAGGTTGAAGATATTCGCCGGTTACTCAATGCCGGTGCGGATAAAGTGAGTATCAACACATCAGCAATCCTGAATCCGCAATTGGTTGCCGATGCATCCGATCATTACGGTTCCCAGTGCATTGTTGTAGCGATTGATGCCAAACAGGTTGCTTCATCCGATGGTTCACCGCGTTGGGAAGTTTTTACACATGGTGGGCGTAAAGCAACCGGCATTGATGCCATTGAATGGGCAAAAAAAATGCAATCCCTGGGAGCCGGTGAAATTCTACTCACCAGTATGGATAGAGATGGCACACGTAACGGTTTTGATATCGCCTTGACACGTGCTGTTTCAGATGCGATTGATATACCGGTTATTGCCAGCGGCGGTGTCGGCAATCTGGATCACTTGGTCGATGGCATTCTGCAAGGACATGCGGATGCCGTATTAGCAGCCAGTATCTTTCACTATGGCGAATTTACCGTGCAGCAAGCCAAGCAGTATATGGCACAACATGGCATAGAAGTACGATTGTAGTGATAGAATGCCATTTTAACCTTAACAAGTGTTGATTTATTTATGCTTGATACCTGGCTCAGTAAAATCAACTGGTCTGAAGATGGTCTGATACCTGTCATCGCTCAAGAAGCTGATAGTGGCGAAATCTTAATGGTCGCTTGGATGAACCAGGAAGCGCTGAAGCTGACTGTGGAAAAACGTGAAGCAATATACTGGTCGCGTTCGCGTAAAAAGTTGTGGCATAAAGGTGAGGAATCCGGTCATATCCAGAAAATAAAAGATATTTATCTGGATTGCGATGAAGATGTATTACTCCTTGTCGTGGAACAAGTAGGTGGTATCGCCTGCCATACCGGCAGACACAATTGTTTCTTTCAAAGATTGGAAGATAATCAATGGGTCGTTGCAGCTCCCGTAATCAAAAATCCGGAAGAAATTTATAACAAATGACCGATCTAACCATTCTCCGCCGTTTAGCGGCAACCATTGAAACACGTAAACTGGCCGATGCCAATAGCTCGTACGTCGCCAAGCTATTTCATGGCGGACAAGACAAAATACTCAAAAAAATTGCTGAAGAATCTGCTGAAACATTGATGGCATCTAAAGATGGCAATGCAGATCAAGTGATCTATGAAACCGCGGATCTATGGTTTCATTGTCTGATATTACTTGCCTATCACGGATTGACGCCCGATGATGTGTTAAAAGAACTGGAAAGACGTGAAGGTGTCTCCGGAATTGAAGAAAAAGCATCGCGAACAACAGATTAAAGAATGGGTTAACGTATGAATAACTGTATATTTTGCAAAATAATCAGAAAAGAGATTCCTTGCAATAAAATCTATGAAGATGCAGATATCCTTGCTTTTAACGACATCAACCCTGCTGCGCCTGTTCATTTCTTGCTGATTCCTAAGTTGCATATTGATTCACTCGTTGAGATTCAAGATAATCATCAGAGTATATTAGGTAAGATGCTACTATTAGCACCTAAGCTGGCAAAAGAACAAGGTTGCGAAGATGGTTTTCGCACAATTATCAATACTGGGCGTGTAGGTGGACAAGAAGTATTTCATTTGCATTTCCACATAATCGGTGGCAGGGAGCGTCTGCCTGTAATGATTCATCAAGGCTAAGCGCTAGCACTGCTCCATTTAACAGGAGAAAGTCATGGGTACATTCAGCATTTGGCATTGGATAATTGTACTAGTCATTGTTGTTTTGGTATTTGGCACCAAAAAATTACGTAATTTGGGCAGCGATTTGGGTGGTGCCTTAAAAGGCTTCAAAGACGGCATGAAAGAATCTGACACTGAAAACACATTGTCTGAATCAGCCCATGCCAAAGATCCGATTATAGAAGTCGAAGCGAAAAAGGAAGCTTCTGTAAACACCTTCAAGGACAGCGCCCAAGAAGAGCAACGTGCGCCGATCAATAACCCTATTTCACCCATGCAAGGAAATAAAACCACGACAGAAAATAACGTATCTCAGCCAACAAATGTGAACAGTCAAATAACCGATGCTGAAGCCAAGGAAAAAACGCACGCCAAAGCTTAAATATTTTGGAAGAGCCCAGCATCCCCAAACTTAATCAATAATTTCATTAATACAGCTGCAATCAATGGAATAGCATGTTTGATATCAGTTTCATGGAAATACTGGTTATCTCGATCGTCGCATTGATTGTGATCGGACCTGAGCGTTTGCCCACAGTAGCACGTACACTGGGACATCTATATGGCCGCTGTCGAAACTTTGTTTATAGTGTCAGAACTGACATTCACAATGAAATGCGTATGGAAGAACTGAAAAAAATGCAGTCTTCCGTCCAGGAAACGGCTCAATCGGTTGAGGATTCCGTACAACAAGGTGTTGATCAGTTGAAAACGGCGCTGACCGATGCCAAGACTGAAGAAAATCAGCCAATGGACTTATCTGCATCACGATCCCATGCAGAATCACAACTACCTGCTCCACCTATCAATGAATCTTCACACAGCACACCTGATAAAAAAGGAAAATAAGGTTGTCCATATCATGTCGATCGATGTCTATGCAACATAATCACAGCTATAACCATTGCGATGCTTGAAGGCTCATTCCTATCACACTTGGTGGAATTACGCACCAGACTAATACGCGTGCTCGGTGGAATCATGCTCGGCTTTCTTCCTTGTGCCTTTTATGCACGTGAACTTTACACCCTATTGGCACAACCACTTCTGGAAAAACTGCCGCAAGGCGGTCAAATGATTGCTACCGATGTCGCAACACCTTTTTTTGTACCGATGAAAGTCGCCATGATGATGGCTTTTGTCATCACATTACCGCACACTTTTTATCAAATATGGGCGTTTATCGCACCCGGACTCTATTCCCATGAGAAACGCCTGGCTCTGCCGCTAGTCTTTGGCAGCAGTTTTTTATTCTTTTTTGGCATGGCATTCGCCTATTTGGCTGCACTGCCGGTAGTCTTTGAGTTTATTACCTATTTTGCACCAGAAGGTGTTGCCGTGATGACCGATATCGACAAATACTTAAGCTTTGTCTTATCGATGTTCATCGCTTTTGGCGTGACTTTTGAAGTACCGGTATTTGTCATCATTCTGGTTAGAACAGGTGTCATCACCATAGAAAAATTAAAGGAAATTCGTCCTTACGTCATCGTCGGCGCATTTGTTATTGCAGCTATTTTCACCCCCCCCGATGTCATTTCACAATTCATGCTGGCAGTACCTTTGTGTCTTCTTTACGAACTGGGCATATTCATTGCCACTTTTATGATCCAAAAACATAATCAAGAAGCGCAATCTGATCCATTAATGCACCTCAAAAAAGACTCTTCCGAACAAAAAGATACCTCGACAAAAGTGGACTGATCACGATTCTGCCGGTGACCAACAAGAATAAGCAGAAATCGTTATAATGAAACCAACCTGATCCTTCCAAATCTAAACTCAGGCAAAACTCATTTACGGATACCAATCTGCAAGGAACCAGCGATGTCCAACAGCCATTCTGCTGCTCATTTAACGAAGTCGGTTATTTTCATGACCTTTATTTCCGGGCTATTTACCGCCAATAGCATATTGGCACAATCGTCAGGTACCCAGCAAAGTTATCAGCAACCTACAAGGCCACAAAGCCCGACAACCCAATCTTCATCGGAAAATCCAACTGATCAGAATAAGCCGCCAAGAAAAGTTCATCGTATCGGCACAGCTATTCCAGCTCCTCAAAACAGTATCAGTATAAAAAGCACGGATGCTGGCGCTATACGTAGACCGCCGCCTGGATCAGGATGCCCCAACTGCGGTATTGTCGATTTCGTTAATAAAATCGCACAAGGCCCCGGCTTGAATGCCATCGCAAGCGGTGTTGTCGCCGGAACGATTGCAAGAGAAGTGATTCGCCAAACACCCTATCCGCATGACATCAATCATCCCAATGCGATGAACGGCATCCCTGGCGGTTACGGCGGGAATGTTGCGCATCAGGGCAATCCGTATCAGATTGGCATCACCATGAGTGACGGCAGCCAAGCGATCATTGCACTTCCCGATGCATCACATCTCCAGCAAGGCGATAGAGTTCAGTTAATTGATGGCGTGGTAGTGCTGGATCGTCAGTAAGCACTTGAAATTCACAACTACGGCAGAACATTTTCAGATATCTCGCTGATTGAGAAATATCTTATGAATACATCATCGCTCAAACACATTGAATTACCGATCGAAGGCATGACATGCGCTGCCTGTGCGGCACGCATAGAAAAGAATCTGAACAAGCTTTCCGGTGTCCAGGCGGTTGTTAATTTCGCCAATGAAAAAGCCCATGTCAATTATGATGCAAGCCAAGTCAAAACGGACACGTTGATCGGTACCATCGAAAAAGCCGGTTTTCATATTGCGCCGCGCTCTGTGCAACTGCAATTGCACAAAATGACGTGTGCGGCTTGTGCCGGGCATATCGAAAAAGCGCTGAATAAATTGCCCGGTGTCACAGCCAGTGTCAATGTTGCAACTGAAACGGCTAAGGTCAACTTCATACCGGGCTTGGTCACAACCGGCAACTTGATTGATGCCGTAATCAACGCGGGCTATGACGCCAGTGAAATCAGCGAATCCAACCATGCGGAAGAAAAGGCGCGGCGTCTGGCGGCTTATCAAGCTGAGTTACGTTTATTCTGGATTTCATCCGCCCTCACCTTGCCACTGGTGCTGCAAATGGGCGCTATGTTTTCCGGTCATGATATGGATATGCTGCCCCGCTGGTTGCAATGGTTATTGGCAACTCCGGTACAATTCTGGATTGGACGGCGTTTTTATATCGGGGGCTGGCATGCCCTGCGCAGCGGCGGCGCCAATATGGATGTACTGGTGGCATTAGGCACCAGCATGGCTTATGGCTTCAGCGCCGTGGTTACCGCATTCGCACTGGATCAGCATGTTTATTTCGAGGCCAGTGCAGCCATCATCACACTTGTTCTGTTGGGCAAGTTGATGGAAGCGCGCGCCAAAGGAAAAACTTCTGAAGCCATCGAAGCGCTGATCAGATTGCAACCCAAAACCGCCCGCATTGAGCGCAATGGAGAAATCGTCGAAGTACCGGCGAGTAGTTTACAAGTCGACGATATTTTCATCGTGCGTCCAGGTGAGAATCTACCGGTCGATGGCGTCGTTATTGAAGGCACGTCCAGTGTCAATGAATCGATGTTGACCGGTGAAAGCTTGCCCGTTAGCAAACAAACTGGTGCAAAAGTCTTTGCCGCCACGCTGAACCAGCAAGGCTTGCTCAAATGCCGCGCAACCGGCGTGGGTGAACATACCCAACTCGCTGCCATTATTCACCTCGTTGAAGAGGCACAAGGCTCCAAAGCACCGATTCAACGCATGGCAGACACTATTTCAGGGATATTCGTCCCCATCGTTGTAGCGATCAGTATCTTAACCTTTGGAATTACCGGGTGGCTCACGGGTGACTTTGTTGCTGCGCTCATCAATGCCGTCGCGGTATTGGTCATCGCCTGCCCTTGCGCATTGGGATTGGCCACACCGACCGCCATCATGGTCGGTACCGGGCGCGGTGCGCAAGTCGGTGTGCTGGTCAAAAATGCAGCGGCGTTGGAACACGCCGAGAAAATTCAAACTGTCATTGTCGACAAAACCGGTACGCTCACCGAAGGCAAGCCGGAAGTCACCGACATTGTTCCCATTGAGTCCAGGAGTACACAGGATTTACTACAAATTGCAGCTTCCCTGGAACAAGGATCCGAACACCCGCTGGCCCGGGCGGTTCTAGATAGTGCACAGAAAATGCAATTGTCACTTCAACCCATACATGATTTTTCCGCCATCGTCGGCAGCGGCATCACAGCCCGCATGAATGGCACGCAATATCTGCTGGGTTCACCCAAATTTTTAACCCAACAAGGTATTATTGTGGATGAACAGCAAATTGCCGCTTTGCAAAGAGAAGGAAAAACCGTCATCGGCGTTGCGTCCATTGCGAATGACACTTCCAAAGTGCTCGGCTACCTGGCCATTGCAGATCGCCTACGGGACACTTCCCGCAAAGCAATTGAACGCCTGCAAGCGATGGGTATCGAAGTGGTCATGCTAACCGGTGACAATACCGTAACTGCCGCAGCGATTGCCAAGCAGACGGGCATAACGCAATATCGCGCCGAAGTCTTGCCGCAGGATAAAGCTGCTGAAGTCATGAAGCTGAAAGCCAGTGGCAAATTTACCGCCATGATTGGCGACGGCATCAACGATGCGCCGGCCCTGGCAGCCGCGGATGTCAGTTTTGCCATCGGCGCCGGTTCGGATGTGGCCATTGAAGCGGCTGATATCACCTTGATACGTAATGATCTGATGAGTGTGGCCGATGCTATTTCCCTGTCACGTGCCACACTCAGGAAAATCCGTCAGAATCTGTTCTTTGCCTTTGTCTATAATACCCTGGGTATTCCATTGGCAGCCATGGGCATGCTCAATCCGGTGATTGCCGGTGCCGCCATGGCGATGAGCTCAGTTTCCGTGGTCAGCAATTCATTACTATTGAAACGCTGGCAGGCAAATCACTAAACAATCATATTAAGGAAACAATGACAGCAATGCTAACAACCACCATTAAAATCAAAGGCATGACCTGCATGGGCTGCGTCAACAGCGTCAAAATCGTACTCAAGAACGTGACCGGCGTAACCCAAGTCGATGCTTCTCTCGATCCTCCACAAGCGACTGTGCAGTACGATCAAGCGAGTACGAGCATTGATCTACTCAGAGAAGCGATTATCGACGCAGGTTTTGAGGTGGTTGATGCGTAGAAATACTCTGCCTCGTCATAGAGTGCGTCCATAAGAATCTTCGAACCTCACAATATCGTCTTCACCAAGATACGCCCCTGATTGCACTTCTATTAAATGCAGAGGAATTTTTCCAGGATTTTCGAGACGGTGTGGCTTACCCAATGGAATGTAAGTCGATTGATTTTCTGCAAACAAAGTTTCTTTATCTTCTACAATCACCTTGGCAGTACCGCTGACGACCACCCAATGCTCCGCCCTATGGTGATGCATCTGCAATGACAGCTTTTCTCCCGGTTTCACCATGATACGTTTGACCTGAAAACGCTCGCCTTTGTCGATGCCTTCATACCAACCCCAAGGACGATGGATGCGCAGATGTTCGAGATGCTCCTTGCGACCGTTGGATCCAAGATGCTGTATCGCGGTCTTCAACTGTTGCGTTTTACTCTTGTGCATTACCAATACAGCATCGGCTGTTTCCACCACAATGACATCATCGAGACCGATCACGGCAACCAGACGATTTTCCGCGCGAATGTAACTTCGCTGCGTATCCATGATTAGCGTATCTCCGCTGGTAAAGTTGCCGTTCGCATCCTTGGGAGAAATCTGCCAAAGAGAATCCCAGGAGCCTACGTCGCTCCACCCAAACTGTGCTGGCACAACTACCGCACACTCAGTCGTCTGCATAATGGCATAATCAATGGAATCTGATGGACAAGCCATAAATGCATCTTTATCGGGACGAACAAAACCCAAGTCTACGATTCTTTTTAACCAAGCTTCCTGCACAGCAACGAAAATATTCGGCTTATGTCGTTGTAGTTCTTGCAAAAAACGTTTGGCTGTAAAAACAAACATACCGCTATTCCAGATATAACCGCCTTCCTGTAGATAAGCCGTGGCGGTTTCCAAGTTAGGTTTCTCATAAAAAGATTGTATTTGATAAGCAGTCAGAGAAGTTTCTGTTGAGAATGCAATAGTTTTACCCACTTTAATATAGCCATAGCCAGTTTCCGGTGCATGAGGCACTACACCGAAAGTAACCAGATAGCCCTCGTCGGCGCCTATTATTGCTGTTTCTACAGCTTGCGCAAAAGCAGTCTGATCATCAATGACATGATCGGCAGGCAACACCAGCATGATGGCATTTTCATCGGTCTGGGCAAGATGAAATGCAGCCAGCGCAATCGCCGGCGCGGTGTTACGGCCGACTGATTCCAGGTAAATCGCTTCAGGTTTAATGTCGATCGCCTCACATTGTTCTTGAATCAAAAAGCGATGCTCAGAATTACACACCAGAATAGGCGCTTGCGCCTTCAATAAAGTAGTTGCCCGCATCAGCGTAGCTTGCAACATGGTTTTTTTACTCACGAGCGGCAGCAGCTGCTTGGGGTAATTAGCACGCGACAGCGGCCATAACCGGGTGCCGCTGCCACCGGAAAGGATAACGGGATGAATGTTCGAATGCATTTTCTAAGAATACCTTTATTTAAACCGATCGCGTTAAAAACCACACAATTTCTTCTGCAAACGGATGGTAAACCGATTCCGCATCGCTTGCCAACTTGAAACCATTCATTCCGAATAGCAAACGAGAAAGCACCTTACCTACACTCAACCCACACCGGCTGATGATCTGAAGCATCCGTCACGGAATCACTGCCGTGCGCTTTAAGACAATTCACCAATCCTTCAGTAATAAAAACGAAATCGAAGCATTCCGGTGCATCGACGAAATCTACCGGATGAATACCAACGGTCGGTGTATGCAGTACGCCAGGATTCAGCACAGACCAAGCATCACAAAAATCCGCCGCACCCTCATTAAATGGCGCAAGCATTCGTGCGCGCTCAGATGCCGTGGCAGAAAAATTAAAATCTCCGCAAAGCAACGCTTGTGCAGGCCGGGGAAAAACTTCAAAGGTTCCACCTTGTTCCGCTTTCAGGAATTTTCGCTGTGACATCGCATAGGCTTCACGATGTAAACGGCGGATGGCGTCAATCTGAATTTCACGCTGACGTTGTGAATAGTACTCGAGATGTGTAGTCATCACGCGCAGGGGGCCGATAGCCGTTGTCACCACCGCTTCCACCAATACCCGCTGCATGCTGGGTGTGTCCGGTTCAGCCGACCAGGGCAACAGATGCCGCCACACCTGACCGACGGGTAACCTGGAAAAAATGGCATTACCAAAAAGACTGCGACCGCCCTGCCCATCCGGCACATCCGTTGCGATACCGTAAATCGCGGTGTAACCGGGCAATCCAGCGGATAGTTGAGCCACCTGATCTTCACCTTGGCTACCAGGTAAACCCGAAAAATTAACCGCAACTTCCTGCAAGCAGATAACATCGAAATCACCCAATTGATGGATAGTTCGGAGAATGCGTGCAATATCGACTCGCCCGTCCATGCCTCGTCCCCATTGAACATTCCAGCTCAGTAGTTTCATCACCTCCGCTCCTTATGTCCTTTTCATATGATAAGAAATCAGCAGTTACTGTATTCTGAACAACGATGAATTCATTATGCAAATAATTCAAGCTGTGAGCAAAGGATTACCCTAATGGCGTTTAAGCGATTATTCCTGGTATTACTGTTATGCATCACTTCGCATACCGCTTTGGCAACCCGGTTTGATCATGTTATCTGGGATGGGTTGCTACGGGAACATGTTTACATGATTAACGAAGGACGAGCCAGTCAAGTGAATTACCATGGATTTGCCATGAATCATGGTCAGCTAATAAAATATTTAGCTCAGCTCTCACAAGTCAAAAAAAGTGATTTCTCAGATTGGGATAAATCAGAACAACTGGCGTTTTTGATCAATGCATACAACGCATCGACCATCGAAATGATTCTTAGGAGTTATTCATCGATTGCCAACTTAAGAGCATTTGCACCCGTCAATTTTCAATGGAAAATCCGGCTAATCTCCATGCTGAAGAATCAACGGGATTTAAACTTCATCTCCCTATTTGGAGAAATCCTTTCCTTGAACGATATTGAAAATGACATGATCCGTAAACGAGGAAATTATGACGAACCACGCATCCATTTTGCACTTAATCGGGGATCCATTGGCTACCCGGCACTACGCAATCATGCATATACCGGTATGGAACTGGAACAACGATTGGAAACAGCGACACGCGCTTTTTTATCCGATCGATCACGCAACCGATATAACGAAGCAGCAGAGAAACTCGAAGTTTCAGAAATTTTTGACTGGTATACCAAAGATTTTGAACGTGGCTGGCAAGGGTGGCTCGGCTTGGCGCAATTCTTTACCCACTATCGCGATAGCCTTGCCGATACCGCTCGCACACACGAATTATTGACTGCTGAAAATATAGAGATTCAATTTCTTGAATTTAACTGGATGCTCAACGAGAAACGGTAGCTCAGCGGATCGCCAAAGGGCTACATCTCATCAGACTGTTACGGGATGTCGATCGTCTGAACTACACAATGGTTTCTTTTCTACCGCGCACCATGAATCCCAGCAAGCCTAACCCAACTAATAACATTACATAGGTTTCAGGTTCCGGAACAGGAATGATATTGATGTTATCAACATGGAATATCCCCGTATTCGAATTCGGATCTGTGTTCACGATCCTGGCAGATGCCAGATTAATCCAGTCGGCGCCCAGAGAGAAAGTCTCGAAATCGATACGGCCATCGCTGCCGTCAACCACGCCATCCAGCGTGAAAGTGGTAGAAATTGTCGAGGAATCTGCAAAAGTACCAATAACCTGGATCGTTCCTTCTCTGCTCGTAGGAAATCCGGCCAAGTCAAGCGACGATAACGAGAATAAGCTCGAATCGATTCTGGCAAATATCACATCATAGTGCGCACCCAACACAGTACTACCGTTATATGCCCAGAATTGTTCACTGCCAATGTGCAGGTGATCCACTTCTTCACTCACAAACCTGAAGCCGCCGCTCGTAACCGATGCAGAGACCTTTTGCGTGTTGAGCGGAATACCCTTTTCTTCAAAATCGACTCCCGCAGCCGAAGCTGGCTGACTTGCGACGAGTGGCGATACAAAAATTAAACTGCCTAATATAACTTTGTTCATTCGGTGAATGAAGCCCCATTTGTTTTTATTCATTGTTTTTACTCCAAAAATAGCAGTCATTATTGATCCTGCTAACTATCATAAAATTTGTTGATAAAACTATAACAACACACTGCATAAATATCGCCAATCTACTTTAACTGTTGCAACAATATAATCCAATAGATCATTACTCCTGATTAATTGGAATTTTTACCTTGGTCATGAAAGCTTCAGAGGTATTACCACTTTGTTTACCTATCGATCTCAATATATCTTACGTAATTTTTGTGTGATAATCATTTTACCTTCTGGAATTACTGGAAAAATTTCAATAACAGAATCAATATATTAATTTTTCTCGCTGATCTCGAAGCAGATTTTCTGAAATTCAACTCAACTTTAAGGTGATAACGATGACTCCTTTTCTTGGCGAATTGATTGGTACTTTTATTTTAGTTTTACTGGGTAATGGTGTAGTTGCCAACGTGGTGCTCAACAAATCCAAAGGCAATAATGCAGGATGGTTAACGATAGCGGCTGGCTGGGGCATTGCCCTTTTCGTCGCGGTTTATGCCGTAGCGGCTGCCAGTGGCGCGCATTTAAACCCTGCGGTCAGTGTCGGCCTCGCTGCTGCGGGCAAATTTGCGTGGAATGATGTGCCGATTTATGCGCTCGGGCAAATGGCAGGCGCGATGCTGGGTGCATTCATGGTATGGATCACTTATCGCCAGCATTTTAATGCAACGACAGATCCCAATATGCAGTTAGCGGCATTCTGTTCAGGACCAGCCATCCGCAGCCCCTTCAACAATATGATCACTGAAGCAGTAGGCACCTTCATGCTGGTGTTCGGCATCATGATGATCGTTTCGCCGCACGCAAGCTTGGGCGCGCTGGATGCATTACCGGTCGCTTTGTTATTGTTTGGTATTGGTTTGTCATTAGGCGGCCCCACCGGTTTTGCGGTTAATCCTGCACGTGATCTGGGCCCGCGCATCATGCATGCCATCCTGCCGATGGCCAACAAACGCGATAGCGATTGGGGCTACGCATGGGTTCCCGTAGTCGGTGGCTTCATCGGCGGATTGATTGCCGCTGTGGTTTATTCGGCGTTATAAGATTTTGCCGGATTGGGTTAGTCAGACTAACCCAATCATCAGCTATTCGGTTACGAGATTTTTATGATAAGCGTGATTGCGTTTGAGATATGATTTCGTATTCCGGTCAAACCAAAGGAGATCAGACAGTGGCTTATAAGGAATATAAAGTTTTGCATGTTGTTGAAGGAGGATTGGGGACACTTTTTCTGGGTGCATCGGGTATTCCGATCAAGCAACTGGAAATCACCCTCAACAAAGAAGCCGCAGCGGGTTGGACGTTAGTATTTCAATTTGTCGAGCAGAAACGTTTTTTGCTGTTCTGGAAGCGTGAAGCGGTCATTATCACCCTGGCCCGCTGACATTCCATACTTCGTGATCATTTGGACAGAAAAAATTGAAATCCAAGGAAGTTATTCAGCAAGATGAAGAACGCATCAGGCAGTTGGTGCGTGAATTGCCCGATGACAAAAAGTCATTATTTTTCCAGCAAACAGAAAAAAACCTGAAAGACCCGGATACCTACGCAACACTGAATTTCCTGTTTATTGCGGGTCTCCATCATTTTTACCTCGGTAACTGGATTCGCGGCCTGATCAATATCAGCATATTCTTTACCGGCGTGATTTTTTTATTCACCGGTCTTGCGGCACTTGGCATACTGATACTCATCGCCATCAGCACTATTGAACTGAAAGCCTTATTCAAGGCCCAACTCATCGTCCAGGATTACAACAATAACATCATGGAAACGATCTATCGTGAAATAAGCCAGCCATAGCGATATCCATAAATTGTGGTTTTCAGAATTTACGTGCTATTGATAAGGTATCGTTTATAAACATGATATGGTCAAGAGAAAGCTACCGATTCCAAATCGGTAGGAGTATTCATATATATTCGTCTATATTCCTTTAATCTCTTCGGGTTCAATTCCCCGCCCCTTGGGGTGAAACCTGGTTGAAAACCAGCAGATTGAAGAGCGCGGTTAATACCGCCGCTACTTGCGACGGGGTGCTTTATTACAAAAAAGTTTAGTATTAATTTGCAACAAAGTTAAGAAACGATCGAATAACTGTCATTTCGAGCACAGCGAGAAATCTGTATTGTTAATACCAAAGGTTCCTCACGACGATCGAATGACAAATGTAGGTTATTCAGAGGTTTAAAGCAGCCCGCCATAGATCGACCGGATTCCATCCAATCTTCCTGGTCTTGCTCTGAGTCACACATTGGGTCATGCCCGCACACTCTCCCACAGTTTCTGTAAGCGTTTAACCGATACCGGCTGCGGCGTCTTTAACTCCTGCGCAAATAATGAAACGCGCAATTCCTCGATCTGCCAGCGGAATTCATCCAAATTCTCATCCATCAGCCCGATTTTCCGGTGCTTTTCCAAACGTTGCAAATAGTGTTGCCAGAGCGCATTGACCTCCAGGCTATTGCTTTCATCGCGTCCAGGATTGTTCGAGAATTTTTCCAGGCGTAGCGACATGCCTTTCACATAACGCGGAATTTGCTGTAGCCTTTGCCAAGCGATTTGACTGAGAAAGCTGGGATAAATGAGGTTCTCAAGTTGATTGCTGACTTCATGCTTTACCCTGTCGACACGAAATGTTGCTAATCGCCCCATCAGGATTTGATATTCGCTGCCTATCTGCTGCAGCAAACCGGCCAACGCTGTGGCGACTTCCGGCAGGCGACTTTTAGCCCGCTGACTCTGCGCAACAAACTCGGACTCGCTGCGTGGTAAAGGATCATTCGCCAACAATGCACGATCGATAATAGCATTCAGCATATCTTGTTTCAGATCGCCCGGATTGATTCGGGTTGTCAGTTGCATGGTCGCTTGTTTGAGTCCCGGCAAATTCTTTTCCAATTGCTTGAGTTGTTCTTTCAACATCAAACACAATAATCGTCTGACACCCAGACGCATCGCATTATCAGCCCCTGCGGGCGTATCGAATAAGCGAATTGCGACATTGTCGGTTTGGTCAATCAATGCGGGATAGCCCGTCAGTTGTTGATCGTTGCGCTTGAAAGTCACTGCAACGGGCAAATCACCAAAGTCCCATTGGGTGATTTGATCTCGTTCAATGCCGATTCTCTCACTCGCGGCATCGCGTTTTACAAAGGTCATTTGCGCAGCCTTACCCAGTTGAATCTGCAATTCAGACAAATCACGGCTCATCGCCAGTTCCTGCCCGGCATCATCGACGATTTGAATGTTCATGCGCAGATGAATCGGCATGTCTTGGATGTTCCAAGTTTCCGGTGCAACCGACAACGTGGTTTTTCGTAAAATGAATTGCGCCAGAGCATCTTGTAATGACACTGGCTGCAAAGTGCTCGCTTGCTGTTCCAGAAACGCTGTGACCGATTCCGGCAATGGCACCAGCATGCGACGAATCTGCTTGGGAAGCGCCTTCAAATACCAGGTAACTTTGTCGCGAATCAGGCCGGGCACCAGATAATCCAACTGCCTGGTATCCAGCCGATTGAGTAATGGCAATGGCACGCACACGGTCACGCCGTCCAACGCGTGGCCGGGATCAAAGCGGTAAGTCAACGGCAATACGCTGCCATCCGGCAATGTCATGGTTTCCGGAAACTGCACTTCATTAATATGACCGGCCGCATGACGCATCAGCAATTCACGATTCAGATACAGCAATCGTGCATCTTGTTGCTCGGCCTGTTTGCGCCATTTTTCAAATCCCGCGCCGTTGGTTATATTTGCCGGAATGATGGCATCGTAGAAAGCGAAAATTTCCTGCTCGTCAACCAATACATCCTGCCGCCGCGCTTTATGCTCCAATTCTTCGATTTCATGAATCAACGCCTGGTTATGCGCAAAAAAAGGCGCTTGCGTCACATACTCGCCCGCCACCAGCGCCGAACGGATGAAAATCTCACGGGATTCCTTGGGATTGATCGAACCGTAGTGAACTGGCCGTTTCGCAACAATGGCAAGGCCATACAACGTCACGCGCTCGTAAACCATCACTTGCGCCTGCTTCTTCTCCCAATGCGGATCGAAATAGTGTTTCTTGCACAAATTACCGGCGATCCGCTCCAGCCATTGCGGTTCAATTTTGGCGGCACAGCGCGCATACAGCTTGCTGGTTTCGACCAATTCGGCGGCCACAACCCATTTCACTTTGCCTTTCTTCAATACCGAACCGGGAAAAATGGCGAACTTGATACCGCGGGCGCCCAGATATTCCCCTTCCTTCTCGGTCTTGAACCCGATATTACCGAGCAATCCGGGTAACAAAGCACGATGGATTTCATCGTAACTCGCCGGTGTTTCATTCGGTTTGAAACCCAGCTCAGTCATCAGCACATGTAACTGTCCGTGAATCTCACGCCATTCGCGCAAGCGGCGGTACGACAGAAAATGCTCGCGGCACTGCGCCATCAGTTTTTTGCCGGATTTTTTGTGTTTCAGCAGATCGTCAAAGAAATCCCATAATTTCAAATACGCCAGGAAATCCGAGCGTTCATCCTGGAAACGCCGGTGCGCATTATCGGCA
Source organism: Nitrosomonas sp. (assembly GCA_017984435.1). Taxonomy (GTDB): domain Bacteria; phylum Pseudomonadota; class Gammaproteobacteria; order Burkholderiales; family Nitrosomonadaceae; genus Nitrosomonas. Next base: position 55,918 of record JAGNZK010000011.1, read on the forward strand.
GCCGCTTGCTGATCAAATGGGCGATCACGTGGATCTTGCAAACTCAACGCGGAAGCGATAATTAATATCTCATGTAAGCAATTTTCTTGTTTTGCCGCCAGAATCATGCGGGCAATCTTGGGGTCAATGGGAAATTTAGCTAGGCGCCAGCCAATATCAGTCAAATTGCGACTATCGTCGACCGCGCCAAGCTCCGCCAGCAACTGATAACCATCGGCGATCATGCGCGGCGATGGCGGCTCCAGAAACGAAAAGCTTTCCACATCGCCGATTTTCAGCGACTTCATGCGCAAAATCACCGCCGCCAGCGAAGAACGCAGAATCTCCGGATCGGTAAATTCCGCGCGCCCTTGATAATCCTGCTCTGAATACAAACGGATACACACGCCATCGGCCACCCGGCCACAACGCCCGGCACGCTGATTGGCCGACGCCTGCGAGATTTTCTCCACCAGCAATTGTTCGACCTTATTGCGGTAACTATAGCGATTGATGCGCGCCAGTCCGGTATCGATCACATAATGAATCCCCGGCACGGTCAGCGATGTTTCCGCCACGTTGGTCGCCAACACGATGCGGCGCGCGCCGTCCGGTTGAAAAACCCGCTCCTGTTCGGCCACCGACAAGCGGGCGAACAACGGCAAGATTTCGATATTCGAATGAAAACGGTGAAACGAATGCTTGCGCAGCGTTTCGGCGGTCTCGCGGATTTCGCGCTCACCCGGCAGAAACACCAGAATATCGCCCGAACCCAGCGCCATCAACTCATCGACCGCATGGATAATGGCGCGCTGCAAATCGCCGTCGCTGTCGTCGTCCTCATCGGCCAACGGCGAACGGTAATGGATCTCGACCGGATACAATCGCCCGCTGACCTCGATCACCGGGGCATCGTTAAAATGCCGGGAAAAACGCTGCGCGTCGATGGTCGCCGACGTCACGATCACTTTCAAATCCGGCCGTTTTGGCAGCAATTGCTTGAGGTAACCGAGCAGAAAATCGATATTCAAACTGCGCTCGTGCGCTTCGTCGATGATCAGCGTATCGTACGCCTGCAACAGCGGATCGCCCTGCGTCTCGGCCAGTAAAATACCATCAGTCATCAGCTTGATGTAACTATCCGCACTGACCTTATCGGTGAATCGCACCTTATAACCGACCGCCTGCCCCAACGGACTGTTCAATTCCACTGCAATCCGCCCCGCCACCGTCCGCGCCGCAATCCGCCGCGGCTGCGTATGGCCGATCAGCCCGTGCACACCGCGCTTCAGCTCCAGACAGATTTTTGGGATTTGCGTGGTTTTACCGGAACCGGTCTCCCCGCAAATGATCACCACCTGATGATTCTCAATCGCTTGCTTGATTTCTTCACGGCGCAGATTGACCGGCAGGTCTTCCGCATATGTTGGGCGGGGAAGATGGGCAAGCCGTCTTGTAATGATGTCGGGAGATAATTTTTTCATAGAAATATTAGTTGTATGCCGATGCCGGATCGTAAGCGATTTATACTTCTTTGGCTTGCCCGATCGCTACAAGGTCTTGAAAAAATAGTTGGTGCTGCGCCCGCCACTGGCATCTTTCACCAGCACACCCCGTTCAACAAGATCAAGAATATCCCGTAGCGCCGTGTCCTGCGAGCATTGGGTGATCTTTGCCCATTTTGACGAGGTCAGCTTGCCTTCAAACCCATCCAATACTTTATTCAGCATCAGGCGCTGACGGTCATTGAACGGCACATCCTTATGCATCTGCCAGAACTGTGCTTTATGGAGCACGTCACTTAGCGTTTCTGCTGTGCTGCTGATTGCGCGATCCAGGCAATTTAAGAACCATTCCAGCCACGACGTAATATCGAGGCCACCTTTTTGGGTCTTCTCCAGCATATCGTAATACATTCTTCGTTCCTGCCGGATTTGTGCCGAGAAGCTGTAAAAGCGTTGTGGGCTTTGCTCAGACTTTGCCAACGCCATATCGGCAATTGCACGCGCAATGCGCCCGTTGCCATCCTCAAACGGATGCAGTGTGACAAACCACAGATGACCAATACCAGCTTTGAGAACAGCATCGATATCGTTCTTGCCATTGAACCACTGCAAAAACAGATCGATTTCATTGCTGAGATGTTTGGCGGCAGGCGCCTCAAAATGCACCCGTTCTCTTCCAATCGCGCCAGACACCACCTGCATCGGTCCGTTTGCATCATCACGCCAATGCGAACATGAGATCAGGTCGCGAATTGAGAATATAGCCAATAAACCTGACACCTTTTTGCCTATGATGCAGGTGAACGATAAACACATAGCCTAAATTACCGGTGATTCCAAGGCTTCAATGACGGCGACCTGATTCTTGCCCTGTTTTCTTGCCAGAAATACAGCGTAATCCGCGCGATCCAGAGCCTGCTCGCGACTTTCATTGGTCAAGTATTGCGTGACACCTGCGCTAAAGGTGATCAGCAGGCGATTGTTGTTGTTCATGAAGAAACGTTTCGTCAGTTCGCGCTGCAATCGCCGCATCATATCGGCAGCGGTATTGAGCAGGGTGTCGGGCAGCAGAATAAGAAATTCTTCTGAGCCGTACCGGATCACGCTGTCACCCTGTCTGATCACGGTTTTGATGATCTGCACCAAATGCGTCAGCGTGTCATCGCTGGCCTGGCTGCCGAGTTGGGAGCTGAGCTCGCTCAAATTATCCACATCGAGCAATACCAGACACAATGGTTTGCCACTTTGCATCATTTGCTCTTGTTCTTCACTGAAAGTCTCGACCAGCGCACGATGGCTCAGAGCTCCGGTCAGCCGGTCGTCACGCGTTTGTTCGCTGACTTGCCGCAAGTGGTGCCGCAATTCATCCACGCGCTGTTGCGTTGCATCCGCCTGTTGCCTTGTTTTGATCAATTCATCGCGGGTGCGCAGCATGTCGAGCTGCATGTGCCGGGTGTCTTCCATCAGTTTTTCCAATATCAACTTGAGATCAATGGCCTGGTTGGTCTGCTTGACGCGCTCGGTGTAATGATCAATTTTTTGCTGAAACTCGCCGGTGGCTTCCGTCACGATTCCCAAACGCTCGAGAAACAGCGAAATCATGTCCTTCAGCGTTTGCTGTGCTTCGGCAAGCGTATGCTGCAATAAATCCTGTTGGTAAACGAGTTCTTTCAGAATCGATTCCGCGTCGTAAATACGGTGCAGTACCGGGGGATTCTTGAGATTTTCCCGAATCAGTTCGAGTTGATGCGATACCCAGGGATCCAGATCCGGTGGCAGTGACGCATATTCGATAAACAGATTGAGCATATTCAGCAGCCCATCGATCAATCGTTGTTCCTGATCGACCCGCAAGGCCATGTGAATCCAGCATTGCCGAATTCGTTTTTCCAGCCAGTCGATGTTTTCTGGCTGATCTACGGCTTCGATTCCTTGGATGATGAATTCGATTTCCGTGATCCAGTGCTGATGCGTGGCAAGACGGGGAACCAATCCGTCGCGCAAGGTGGAAATGAGGAGTACTTTCCATTGTCGCCAGAATGCTATTGCTAGCGAGTGGTCTTCAATGACCTCCAGTTCGGTGCCGGCTGCATCAGCATGACCATTTACAGTTACAGGCACCAGGCTGACAGGGGTTTCATCCTGCCAACGCTTAACCAAGGCATGAATTTCGTTATTCAATCGTTCGGGATGGTTTGCTAACGACTTGACGGCATCTGTCAGTTGTTCGCGCCGGATCGAGTCGCTACCGGATTGTGTTCGCGTATCCCACAGCATCAGCAGCAATTCACCCCACGGCTGCTCCAAACGACGATCAAGCGTGCCTTGCGACAGGATTAACTGACCCAGCGATTGCGCAACCGCCGTCCAGTTCTGATCGCTTGCCGCCAAATTGATATCGACGACATGGCGACTTGCTTCCTGGGGCAAATCGAGGTTGTGTAACGTGGTTACTAACTTATTCGCCAGCGCGAGCGAAGCGTGATGCTCTGGTGGCTTGGCGCCGGCAATCTGATAATAAATCGATTCATACTGATCCGGTGTGGGGGCAATTCGCTGGGTAGCCAAACGTTTTAATGTTTCCCTGGCAATCCATATCGGGTTTTTGGTTTCAGGTCGATTGGCATCCATATCGCGTCTTATCAAATTTCATGATGGTATCAAGCGACCATTCTGGACCATGAATCGAATTGCAAAAATCCGCAGCTTGCACCCATGCGGAAGGTGAGCGCAGACTGTATGCTATCAATACACCACAAGGAATCATAGTGTTATAGCACAGGAAATGGAATCAGGTTGCGAATCAAGAGAATGAGTGTATACATGTAGATCATGTCAAGACCACTCCGTTTAGAATCTCGGGATGCGCTTTATCGCATCTCATCACGTGAGGATCACCGTAAAGCCATTTTTGAAGATGGTGACAACCGATTAAGGCTTTTAGAAAAGAGCAGTTGCGTTGATTATAACTGGCTGGCGTCATGACTACCTACTGTTTTTGTGAATGGGAATTTAGCGATAACATAATTATCCGAATGATATTGGTTCATCAATTACGGTATGTCCGTTTGATTTACTCATCGACGCTAACTTTACTGGCTCCCAACTTCCAGTAAGGTTTTGAGAGAATAGCCGGTGCTGCGCCCGCCACTGGCATCTTTCACCAGCACACCCCGTTCGACAAGATCGTGAATATCCCGCAGCGCTGTGTCCTGCGAACATTGGGCGAGCTTTGCCCATTTTGACGAGGTCAGCTTGCCTTCAAACCCATCCAGTGCTTTGTTCAACATCAAGCGCTGACGATCATTGAACGGCACATCCTTATGCACCTGCCAAAACTGCGCTTTATGGAGCACGCCACTCAGCGTTTCTTCCGTGCTGCTGATTGCGCGATCCAGACAATTTAAGAACCACTCCAGCCACGACGTAATATCGAGGCCACCTTTTTGGGTCTTTTCCAGCATATCGTAATACATTTTTCGTTCCTGCCGGATTTGTGCCGAGAAGCTGTAGAAACGTTGCGAGCTTTGCTCGGATCGCGCTAATGCCATATCGGCAATCGCACGCGCAATGCGCCCGTTGCCATCCTCAAACGGATGCAGCGTGACAAACCACAGATGAGCAATACCCGCCTTGAGAACAGCATCGGTATCGTTCTTGCCATTGAACCACTGCAAAAACAGATCGATTTCATTGTGGAGGCGTTTGGCGGCAGGCGCATCAAAATGCACCCGCTCTTTCCCAATCGCGCCGGACACCACCTGCATCGGTCCGTTTGCATCATCACGCCAATGCCCAACCGTGATCTTATGCATACCGCTATAACCGGTTGGAAACAAGGCCGCCTGCCACCCAAACAGGCGATCCGCGCTCAATGGTTGCGCATAATTTTGCGTGGCATCCAGCATCATATCGACAATGCCCTCAACATGGCGGTCTGCGGATACTAACGCACCAATGTCCAATCCCAGCCGTCGAGCAATCGAGGAACGAACCTGATCACGATCCAGAATTTCCCCTTCAATCTCGGAAGATTTCAACACATCAAGCGTCAGGTTTTGCAACGTGGCTTCCGCCGTTAAGGGAAATCCCAAAGCCTCCATCCGGCCAATCAACCGCCCCTGCCGGTGACGCACAGACGCCAGTAGCCCGGACAATTTCTCATGATCCCAACTGAAATCAGGCCAGTCAGGTAGTTCATGGATATAACGCTTCATTCTACGCACCTCATGCGGAGATTATGCGCTTTTTTCTCCGCATTCAGCAAGGGCAATCACCGCAGATCATGCGGACTTTATGATGACTGTGGTGCTTTAGTTGGATTTGCTACCGAAGGGGAAAGAACCCGTTAATTCCGATTCTTTCTAATAAACTGATGTGGTCCAATAGACCCGTTACTTGACCAGGTCATATCCGTCACTCAAATAACCTACTACGATATATAGTCAATTTTCTAATAATCTGAATTCAGCTTGGGTCGTCATTAAAGCTAGTAGCATTAATGTGACAAGTATTAGCAGATTACTATGAAATACAGTGTAGTCACTTATCTCTCAGAATCAAATTCCAAACTACGCAACTCCAATCCCTCAATCTCCTGCAACGATTTCCCCGCAATTCCCTGCAAATCGCCGTACATGCCAACGGTCGCCCCCATCACACGCTCAATTTGCTCTTCCCGTTTGGCCCATTGTTTCATAATGGCTTTTCTTTCTTTATCGAGATCTTCCTGCATGGTGGAGAACGCTTCCACAATGGCTTCCACGCGTTGACGGAAACGCGGACCGGTAAGGTATTGATAGACCATTTCCGTCTTGGTTTGCTGACCTTCGGAGGACTGACGTGCCAGAGCGACTTCCAGCAGGGATTGGCGCAGAATCATGGCCACCGGCAAGGCGGCACGGGGATGGGTAACCCAGACGCCTTCGACCAGCTCGAAGGTTTCAACGCCTTTCGGCAGCACTTGACTGACGATTACGGCGATTTCCGCTTTCGCGGTGCGCTGATCATCGCGCAATTTTACCAGCCAGGGATCGCTCCAGTTCTTGGTGCGTTTGAATTCCCACAAAATAGTGCCTCCGATCTGACCACCGGCGCCGATCACCCGATGCAGTACATCCCCGCCATATTCACCTTTGGGCACCGGCTCGATCGCATCATAAGGGAATTTCATGCGCAACAGATTCTCCAGCTCAAGTTCCTGCACCTCCCCTTGTAGTTGCTGCGATCCCTGCTCAGCCCTGCGTTTGAGGTCTTCGATCTGTTTCTGCATCGCGGCAATGGTTTGTTCCTTTTCCATCACTTTGAGTTTTTGCTCGTCCTCGGCTTCTTTCTTAGCCAGTGTGCGCACTTCGGTCAATCCGTCCTGCACCCGTTTTTCTACTGTGAGTTCCAATTCGCGCTTGGCATCGTCGAGTTCACGTTGTTTCTTGATCAGTTCGGCTTGCGCCTTTTGTGCTTCAGCCAATTTTTCGTCGCGGGATTTAAGCACTTCCTGCAATTCAGTCAGTTCACGCGCTTTGTTTTCCAGCTCGGCAGCACTGGCCAATTTGGCTTTGCGGGATTCTTCTGCAATTACGCGGGCACGCTCCGCTTTCAACTGCTCCGCTACTTGGCTGGCCACTTGATCGTCGAGCTTGCGCTTGTCTTCCGCCAGTTGCTTTTCCTTATCACGCATCGCTTGTTCGCGCTGGATGATCTCGCTGTCTTTCTGCGCCAACCGTTGTTCAAACTGCTGACGCGTGGATTCAATCAGCGGTGCTGCCAATGATTCGGTCAGTTTGATTTCCGTTTTACAGTTCGGGCAGGTAATCGTTGGTTCCGTCATCACAATTTTCCCCATTCAATTAATGCGGCAATATTTACCGCTATAGCCGCGCTTCTCCGCGATAAAAATCAAGTAAAGAAAGCGCCAAAGCAGTCAGCATAGGCCTTGCCATAGACTGGCATGATCATTGCTATCAACATGTACAGATGCCCATTATAAATCCGCAACGCTAAACATTCAGGAATCCCTATGCAAAATAAATTCGAGAGTTTGGAACTCGGTCAATTCATTCCGCTGCATTATCATCACAACATGTTGAATGACAGTATTCGCATGAAAGGCTTTAAAGAGGCGATTAATTGGGTGGTTAAACCCGGCGCTAAGGTTCTGGAACTGGGTGGCGGCACCGGCGTGCAATCCTTTTTTGCCGCCCAAAAAGCACACAAAGTCTATTGCGTAGAACGTAACCCAGAGCTGGTCAATGCTGCACGCAGTCTTCTCGCGCAAAACACCAATGGAGATAAAGTTGAAGTAATTCAATCTGATGCACTGCATTACCTGCCACCGGAACCCGTCGATGTGGTGATCTGCGAAATGCTTCACACCGGTTTGCTACGTGAAAAGCAGATGCCTGTTATCGATTCCTTTAAAAAACGCTACTTGGAAAAGTTTGGCGGCCCACTACCAGTCTTTGTGCCGGAAGCAAGCATTCAGGCGATTCAGCCGATACAACAGGACTTCCATTTTGAAGGGTTTTACGCGCCGACGATTTTATTTCAAGATCCCTGCGCCATTCAGGAAAGAAGTAAAAGCCTCGGCGATCCCGAGGTATTCCAATTACTGTCTTATGCTGAACCATTTGATCAAACCTGCCATTGCGACGCAGAAATTCTCATTGCCGAGAACGGTCAGCTCAACGCATTACGACTCATCACCAAAAATATACTGGCTATTAATATGCATACCTGCAGCACCGTCGATTGGCACACGCAATACGTCATTGTTCCGTTAGCAGCACCAATCGCCGTTTCCAAGGGCGACCATATTTCCATACGTTTTAGCTACCAGGGCGGCGCACCGCTTAGCGCGCTTTCGGATTCGCTGGAAGTTTGCCTTGTCAATAAACACATGCCGGTCTTGGAATTGGCACTCGAGGCTTTAAATCACACAACGGAATCTCAGTCAAATATTCCTCAAATGCAGCATTACTGATTCATACAGCTACACTATCTCTACCAGGGACATCACGAAAAAGAACATCACCTTAAGGAAACTCTGAATAAGTCCCAAAAACTTGTAAAATACTCGGTAGATCTAACCACTGCAAGGAAGCGCATTGATGAAACAATTAGGCTTGTCGGTTCCATTATTTATCAAGAGACCAAAAG